>NZ_JAAGPF010000009.1 GCF_017104645.1 Burkholderia sp. Ac-20379 | reverse complement strand
CGCGTCGGGCGCACCGCCGCGCCGTGCTTCAGCGCGACGCCGCCATGGCGGCCGCGGCGGCCGAGTCGTTCATCGCGAACCAGTCGCGCGCGGTCGTGACGATCACGGTGGGCGCGACCGAGCAGTTGCCGAACGCACGCGAGCCATCGGCGCGATACCAGAGCATCGACACGATGTCGCGCGCGTCGCGCACGGTGATTTCAGGAAAATTCTGCAACATGGCCCTTCTCTCTCGGTATCGATCCAGACGGCGCGCGCCGGCCTGCTGTCGGCAGGTATCGCGGCCCGGCGCCGGGTACAACGGTTTCGGTGCAAAAGTATGGTGGCTTCACGCCTCGTCGAGCACCCACTTGACGAGGCCGTGACGTCCCTTGAAGCCCAGCTTGACGGCTGAACGCTTGATATAGGTTTCGATGGTGCTGGGCTTGACGCCGAGCTTCTCGGCCATCTCGCGAAACGTGCTGCCGCTCAACAGGCCGACGCACACCTCGATCTCGCGATCGGACAACACCACGGCAACACTGGACAACCGGCGCTCGAATTCGCTGCGCAACAGCGCCTGGCGGTTCGGGTCGGCGGCGTGGCCATCGGCCGGCTCCGGCCGGGCACCCGGCGCGAAACGCCGGTGCGATGCATGCATTTCGACGAGCGGCAGCAGCATTTCCGCGCAACTCTTCAAAAACGACATTTCCTGCAACGTGAAATCGTAAGCCTGAAAGGGACGGTACAGCGAGATCACGTAGCGCCGGTTCGCCTTGCGCGACACCAGGTGACATTGGAACCCACGCTCATGACGGCACGATGGCAACGCCTCACGCGTGTCGTCGCACGACAACGGGGGATTCAGGTGGATCAGTTGGGTATCCGACGCATCGAGCACTTTCCGCGAGAGCGGATCGTGCGCCGGATCGGCCTTCGGCATGGCGGGCCGGATGTCCTGGTCGTGCGAGGCGAACGCGCCCAGCAGATGCACGCCGACGATCTCGCCGCGGCTTTCGTTGACCGACCAGGCGGTGATCTTGGTCGAGGCCAGCTCGACGGAACCGGCGAGCAGCGCGTGCAGGTTCGACGCGAAGCGCTCGGTGCCGGTGCTGGAGATGATTCTCCCTAGCTTCCCAAATAGCTCGACCAATTGGTTTTCCTCGGAATGTTCTGTTTATCCGGCTTGGGCCGCGTGCGGCGCCGGTATTGCCCCGTGTTTTGCTCGTGTTGCGTGTGCCGCATCGACTCCCGGCTGCGCCTCTCAAGGCAGCCGGCGATCCTCTCCGCGCAACGCATGAAACCGGCCATGTGTCGGGCACGGCGCATGCTGACGGAAATTCTCAGAGTTGCGACTGTACTGGATTTTCGATGACGCCGCCGTTGCGTATAAAAATACTTTTCGGATGCCTTCGCATCGATGCTGGCAACGGCGGGAGGATTCGCGCAAGGCGAGGCGCGGCAACGAATGGCCGCGCGAAAACTGCGATTGCAGTTGGGGCTGAAAAACCTGTCGAGACAGCCGGGCACAAACTGCGATCGCATGCCCGGCTTCGTGCATCACGTCATGCCGGTTGCGCCTCGCGCCGGCGCTCCAGTTCGCGCACGAGCGGCAACACGCGCTCGCCGAAATACACCACCTCCTCGTGGTAATGCAGGAAGCCGGCCAGCACCAGATCGACGCCGATCGCCTTCAACGCGACGATGCGCTCGGCGATCTGTTGCGGCGTGCCGATCAGGTTGGTGCGAAAGCCGTCGTTGTACTGCACGAGATCCTGGAACGTCGAGTTGGCCCACATGCCCTGCCCGTCGGGCGCGGCCTTGCCGGCCTGCTTGACCGCGTGGCCGAACGCGTTCACGGCGTCCACGTCGGCGTGGCGCACGATCTCGTCGAGCACGGCGCGCGCCTCCTCCTCGGTGTCGCGCGCGATCACGAACGCGTTCACGCCGAAGCGCACGCGCCGCCCCTGTTGCGCGGCGGCCGCGCCGATCTCCTCGATCTGCGCGCGATGGCCGTCGAGCGTGTTGCCGTTCATGAAATACCAGTCGGACACGGCCGCCGCCATCTTGCGCGCGGCCGACGAATTGCCGCCCTGGAAGATTTCCGGGTGCGGCTGCTGCAGCGGCTTCGGCTTCAGCGTGTAATCGTTGAAGCGGTAGAAGTCGCCCTTGAACGTGAAGTTGTCCTCGGTCCACACGCCGCGCACGGCGCGAATGAATTCCTCGGAGCGGCGATAGCGCTCGTCGTGTTCGAGCCACGGCTCGCCGAGCGCCGTGAATTCGCCCTTGAACCAGCCGCTCACCACGTTGATGGCCACGCGCCCGCCCGTGAATTGATCGATCGTCGCCAACTGCTTGGCGACCACGGCCGGATGCCATGGCCCGGGCAGGATCGCGGCGATCACCTTGAGCCGCTCGGTGGCGGCCAGCAGCGCGTGGCTGATCGCCACCGATTCGTGCTGGTATTCGGCGCCGTAACCGGCCGTGAAGCGGATTTGCGACAGCGCGTAATCGAAGCCGTTGCGCTCGGCGAGTTGCGCGAGCTTGCGGTTGTAGTCGATGTCCCAACTGGTGCGCTGCTCGATCTTGCTGACCACCAGGCCGCCGCTGACATTGGGCACCCAGTAGGCGAATTTCAGCGCTTCGGGTTCGTGGCTGATCGGCTCGTGACTCATCGGCGGATTCCTCGCATGAAAAGACGAAACGGCCGGAGCAAGCTCCGGCCGCGCGTACGACTCATGCTAGGTTTGCCGTTCGATCCGGACAACCAAGCAATTCGACTATCGATTCCGCCTCCGCTGCATAGGCGTCAGTCGCGCCCCAGATCGGCCAGCGGATGCGTATCCGGCGTCCATGGCGAAGACAGGAAATGCCGCACGCGCTCGCCGCTCACCTCGGCCAGCGTGGCCGGCGACCAGCGCGGCCGGCGATCCTTGTCGACCAGATGCGCGCGCACGCCCTCGACGAAATCGCCTTCCTCGATCGCGCGCACGCCGATCTCCAGCTCCATGCGGAACGCTTCGGCCAGCGTCATCTGCCGGCCGCGCAGCAGCGCATCGCGCGTGACGGCCAGCATGGTGGGCGAATGGCCGAGCAGCGCATCGAGCGTGGCCAGCAGCCATTGGCGGTATTCGCGGCCGGTTTCGTCGCGATCGAGTTCCTGACGCAGCGTCGCGACGATCCGCTCGACGCTCGAGCGCCGGTCGAAGTGCCGGACGATCCACGGCAACTGGCCTTCGAGCACGGCGTGCGGCACGACGTTGGCCGGCGGCTCGAACACGGCGCGCAACGCGCCCGGCAGATCCGCGCCGCCGAAATCGGCGCGTTCGAGCCGCTGTTCGAACGTGTCGAGCCACGCGCCGGGCACGCACACGTCGGCGAGCCGGGCGGCCAGCGCATCGGCGCCCGACAGCGTCACGCCGGTCAGCCCGATGTAGAGCGCGAGCTCCACCGGCAGCGCCGAGAGAAAGTGCGTCGCGCCCACATCGGGCACGAAGCCGATGCGCGTCTCGGGCATCGCGATCTTGCTGCGCTCGGTCGCGACGCGCAGCGCCGCGCCCTGCGCGAGCCCCATGCCGCCGCCCATCGTGATGCCGTCCATCAGCGCCACGAGCGGCTTGGGGAACGTGTGCAGCGCGTAGTCGAGCCGGTATTCGTCGACGAAGAAGCCGATCCAGCCGCGCGAGCCTGCCCTGGCCTCGTGATAGAGCGCGCGCACGTCGCCGCCCGCGCAGAAGCCCTTGCCGCCCGCGCCGCGCAGCACCACGGCGGCCACGCCGTCGTCGCGGCGGCAGCGTTCGATCAGCACGGCCAGCTCGCGCACCATCGCGTGCGACAGCGCATTGAGCGCAGCCGGCCGATCGAGCGTGACGACGGCGACGCGGTTGATCACGCGCATCGTCACCTCGGGCGCGGCCGCGGCGGTCGCCGCATCGCGGCCGGTGTCGTTCAATGCAATCATCGGGATTCCTGTTTGTCTGGCATCTGGTAGAGGCGGATCACCGCCGAGAAATCGAGCCGGCCGTCGCCGCGGCTGCTCATGGTCTGGTAAAGCTGTTGCGCGAGCGCGCCGAGATAGACAGGCTGGCGCACCTGCCGCGCCGCGTCGCCGGCGAGACCCAGATCCTTCAGCATCAGGTCGGTGCCGAAGCCGCCCGTGTAGCCGCGCGACGAAGGCGCCGTGTCGATCACGCCCGGATACGGGTTGTAGGTGTCCGCGCTCCAGCAGCGGCCGGTGGACGTGCTGAGAATGCCGCCGAGCACCTTCGGATCGATGCCGAGCGCCGCGCCCAGCGCCATCGATTCGGCCACGCCGGCCATCGAAATGCCGAGCACGAGGTTGTTGCAGATCTTCGCCACCTGCCCCATCCCCACCGGCCCGCAATGCACGAGGTTGCGGCCCATGCCGCTCAGGATCGGCGAGACGTGCGCGAACGCCTCGGCGCTGCCGCCCACCATGAACGTGAGCGTGCCGGCCGCCGCGCCGCCGGTGCCGCCCGACACCGGCGCATCGACGAAATGGCCGCCGCGCGCCTCGACCAGCGCGCCGAACGCTTGCGCGCTGGCCGGATCGATGGTGCTCGAATCGATCACCGTCGCGCCCGGCGCGAGGCCGGCCAGCACGCCGTCGTCGGCCGTCAGCGCCGCGCGCACGTGCGCGGCGGCCGGCAGCATCGTGATCACACAGGCCGCGCCGTCCGCCGCGTCTCGGGCCGATTCGGCGAGCGTCGCGCCGCCGTCGGCCACCAGCCGCAGCGCGTCGGCACTGAGGTCGAACGCGTGCACGTCGTGGCCCGCCTTGACGAGGTTCAGCGCCATCGGTGCGCCCATGTGCCCGAGGCCGACAAATCCGATCTTCATGCTGCGTCTCCCGGTTGTTGCGTCATCCTGCGTATCTGTCCGGCGGCCCGCGATTCAGGCCGGAAAATCCTCTTCCCAGTATTCGTCGGGCATCCGCGCCGACGGATCGGCGTCGCGCTCGATCTCGCGCCGGCGCAGTTCCACGCGACGGATCTTGCCGGAGATCGTCTTCGGCAGCTCGGCGAATTGCAGGCGGCGGATGCGCTTGTACGGCGCCAGCTTCTCGCGCGAAAAGCGGAAGATTTCGCGCGCCAGCGCCTCGCCCGGCGCGTAGCCGGCGCGCAGCGTGATGAAGGTTTTCGGCACTGACAGCCGCAGCGGATCGGGGCTGGGCACCACGGCCGCCTCGCCGATCGCCGGATGCTCGATCAGCACGCTTTCGAGTTCGAACGGGCTCAGGCGATAGTCGGACGACTTGAACACGTCGTCGGCGCGGCCGATGTAGAGGTAGTAGCCGTCGCTGCGGCGCAGCGCGATGTCGGAGGTGCGGTAATGGCCGTCGCGCATCGCCTGCGCGGTGGCTTCGGCGTGGTTCGCGTAGCCGCGCATCAGGCCGGCGGGCCGCTCGCCGTCGAGCGGCAGCGCCACTTCGCCTTCCTCCACCGGCGCGCCGTCCGGATCGAGCAGCGTCACGCGATAGCCGGGCATCGGCCGCCCCATCGAGCCGGCCACCACCGGCTGGCCCGGCGAATTGCCGATCACGCAGGTGGTTTCGGTCTGCCCGTAGCCGTCGCGGATCGCGATGCCCCACGCGCGGCGCACGCGCTCGATGATCTCGGGATTGAGCGGCTCGCCCGCGCCGATGATCTCGCGCAGCGTCACCCCGTAATCGGCGAGCGGCTGCTGCACGAGCATGCGCCAGACGGTCGGCGGCGCGCACAGCGTGGTGATGCCGTAGCGCACCAGCGCGTCGAGCACCTGCTTCGGATCGAAGCGCGTGTAGTTGAACGCGAACACGCAAGCCTGCGCATTCCACGGCGCGAACAGGCAGCTCCACGCATGCTTGGCCCAACCGGGCTAACTGATGTTCCAGTGGATGTCGCCCGGCTGCAGGCCGATCCAGTACATCGTCGACAGGCTGCCGATCGGGTAGGTGCGGTGCGTGTGCTCGACGAGCTTCGGCTTCGACGTGGTGCCGGACGTGAAATACAGCAGCAGCGTGTCGTCGGCATGCGTGGGCGCGTCGGGCGCGAACTCGGGCGATGCGGCGTAGCCGTCGTCGTAGCGCAGCCAGCCGTCGCGCGCGCCGCCCACCACGATGCGCGTCAGGTTCACGCCGGCCTCATCGAACTTGGCCGCTTCGTCGGCGTCGATCACGGCGTAGCGCGCGCCGCCGATCGACACCCGATCGCGAATATCGTCGGCGGACAGTTGCGTGGTGGCCGGCAGCACCACCGCGCCAAGCTTCATCGCCGCGAGCATGGTTTCCCACAGCTCGACGCGGTTCGGCAGCATCAGCAGGATACGGTCGCCGCGGCCCACGCCGAGCGCGCGCAGATGGTTGGCAATCCTCGACGATCGTTCCGACATGCGCGCGAACGACACCGGCTCGCCCACGCCCGTCGCCGCGTCGACGATCCACAGCGCGGGCTTCGCGTTGCCGCGCGCCATCGGGTCGAAATAGTCGAGCGCCCAGTTGAACGACTCGACCTGCGGCCAGCGGAACTCGCGATACGCGGTGTCGTAATCGGTGCGGTGCCTTAGCAGGAAATCGCGGGCGTCGAGGAATGCCTGTGCCGTCATCGTGTCGTCTCCTTCGGTCTCGCGCACGTGATCGTGCGTCGTTTGCGTCGTGGATGCTGCGGTCCGGCGCTGCCGGCGGGCACGGCTAAAGCTGGCGCGCGATCACCATGCGCTGCACTTCGCTCGTGCCTTCGTAGATCTGCGTGATGCGCGCGTCGCGATAGTGGCGCTCCACGTCGTAGTCAGCCAGGTAGCCGTAGCCGCCGTGGATCTGGATCGCATCCGAGCATACCGCCTCGGCCATCTCGGAAGCGAACAGTTTGGCCTGCGAAGCTTCCGACAGGCATGGCAGGCCCTCGGTGCGCAGCCGCGCCGCATGATGGACGAGCAGCCGCGCCGCGTTCAGTTGCGTGACCATGTTCGCGAGCTTTTCGGCGATCGCCTGATGCGCGGCGATCGGTTTGCCGAATTGGGTGCGCTCCGCCGCGTAGCGGCGCGCCTTGTCGAACGCCGCGCGCGCAATGCCCACCGCCTGCGCCGCGATGCCGATGCGCCCGCCCTCTAGATTCGACAGTGCGATCTTCAGCCCCTCGCCGCGCGCGCCGAGCAGGTTCGCCTCGGGAATCGCGCAGTTCGTCAGCGTGACCGGGCAGGTGTCCGACGCGCGGATGCCGAGCTTCTTCTCGGGCTTGCCGACCTGAAAGCCGGGCGTATCGGCCGGCACGAGGAACGCCGACAAGCCGCGCTTGCCGAGCTCGGGATCGGTCATGGCAAAAACGATCGCCACGCCGGCGCGCGACGCGTTCGAGATGAACTGCTTGTTGCCGTCGAGCACCCACCGGCCGTCGTTCAGCACGGCGCGCGTGTGCAGATTGTTCGCCTCCGAACCGGCCTGCGGCTCGGTCAGGCAGAACGATCCGACCATCCGGCCCGACGCCAGCGGGCGCAGCCAGCGCTCGCGCTGTTCGTCGGTGCCGTAGCCGAGGATCGGGCCGCAGCACACCGAGTTCTGCACGCTCATCAGCGTGGCGCACGACGCGCAGCCGGCCGCGATTTCCTCGACGGCCAGCGCGTAGGCCGTGTAATCGGTGTAGGCGCCGTCCCACTCCGGCGGCACCACCATGCCGAGCAGGCCGAGTTCGCCCATCTGGGCCACCACGCGATCGGGCAGCGCGCCGTCGCGATCCCATTGCGCTGCGTTCGGCGCGAGCACCTCGGTGGAAAAATCGCGCACGCTGTCGCGAATCATGCGTTGATCTTCGGTGTAGAGCGCATCCATGGCGTGCCTTGTCTCCTGATCTTGTGTGTCGCGCGCCCGGCCGGTGGCGGCGCGGCGCGCGCCGATAAAGGCAGTGTAGGCAACGAACGGCGCCGTATCGATGCTCGCCGCACTCAATTACAATGATCGTTTTTGCCATACCGTGTTCGCGGCGGCCATACCGCACCGCCGCCACACGCCGCGTTCGCGTGAAAACCGCCGACAAAGGAACCGTTTCCGTCCGCCTCGTGGCCACCAGCCTTGCGCTGGCGCGCCAACGCGGCGCCGATCCCGACGCGCTGCTCGCGCAGGCCGGCATCGCGCCGGGCGTGCTCGACGCGCCCGACGCGCACGTGGGGGCGCGCCAGTACGGCGCGCTCTGGAATGCGATCGCGCGCACGCTCGACGACGAATTCTTCGGACAGGATTCGCACCCGATGCGCAGCGGCGCGTTCGTGGCGATGAGCGAGGCCGCGCTCGGCGCGCGCACCGGCCTGGGCGGGCTGTCGCGCGCGCTCAACGTGATGCGCTGCGTGCTCGACGATCTGCATGCCGAACTGGAGGTGGACGCCACGCGCGTGCGGTTGCGTTTCGTCCATCGCGACGCCGATGCGCAGCCGCCCGCGTTCGTCTATGCGACGTTCTTCATTCTGGTGTACGGGCTGACCTGCTGGCTGATCGGGCGGCGCATTCCGGTGCTGAGCGCGAGCCTGCGCAGCCCCGCGCCCGAGGTGGCGCGCGATTACCGGCAGATCTTCTGCGACGACCTGCGTTTCGAGGCCTCCGACGCCTGCGTGGATCTCGATCCAGCGTTCGCCACGCTGCCCGTGGTGCAAACGCCAACCTCGCTGAAGGCGTTCCTGCGCAACGCGCCGGGCAACTTCATCGTCAAGTACCGCAACCCCGATTCGCTGGCGAGCCGCGTGCGCGCCGTGCTGCGCGCCACCGCGCCGGCCGACTGGCCCGATGTGGCGAGCCTGGCCGCGCGCCTGCACGTGGCCGAGGCGACGCTGCGGCGCAAGCTGCGCCAGGAGGGCGCGTCGTATCAGGACATCAAGGATGCGTTGCGCTATGAAATCGCCTGCGCCGCACTGGCCGACATCACGCTGACGGTCGCCGACGTGGCGAACGCCGCCGGCTTCGCGGAGCCGAGCGCATTCTATCGGGCGTTTCGGGGGTGGAGCGGCATGAGCCCGGCGGCCTATCGCGAGCGCGCGTCGAACGCCGTGCGGGCGGAATGAGGGGAACGCTGGATGCCGCGAGTGCGGCGATCAACGATGGGACATCTTGAGGAACGTGCGGTTTTTGCCGATTCGCACCGTCTGACTGCGCAAATCGGCGCAAACCGCACGATGCCTGCACTCAGGTGCTGGCGGCCAGACGGGGGCCGCTCTGGCCGCGCGCGACGCCGGAAGGCGCAACGTGCTCCGGCGTTTGCGCCGTGGCGCCGACCCACGGATCGATGCCCTGCTTCTGCACTTCCTCGAGGAACGACACACGCGTTCGCCAATATTCGGCCTGCGTTTTCGCATCGATCACGCGCTGTTCGGCTGCGAACAATTCCATGCGTGCGGTAACGAGCATCGAAGCGGCAGTTTTCTCGGGAGTGGGGGCATGCCGCATCGCCCAACGACTGATCAAGTTCATCATGCTGACCTCCGTATCGACCGTTGAATTCGAACGGGAAGCCGGGCGCTGGTCACCCGGCCAATACCGGTAGTGCGTATCGCCGGGCCTGAAAACAAGCGCTTTGCGTCGCCAGTGTCCAGGTACGGCATCGTTCGACCCACCGTCACATCGTAGTGTCCAAACCCGATTTTCGCGATAGCACCTTGCAATCTTTTACATCCTGAACCCGTTTTTTTATGGGCTCCGAAGCAAGGTTTCGCACGCCGCGCGTTGCTCGGCAAGGCTTCGCCACGAATCTAGCCGCACGCAGCGGTGTGGTATGTGCGGTACGGAGCATTCCAGCGATTTGCCGCGATGTGCAATCTGCACAATCGCGGTGCGCAAATCCAGGCTAGCCGCCGCTCGGCCAGCGATAACCCAGCAACGACGATCCGTCGTAAGCCAGCTCGCGAACCGTCTCCAGCTGATTGCCGCCGAACAGCACGATGGCATCCCCCTCGTGACGCAGGTAGAAACCGACATGCCCTTTCCAGCTTCCCGGATCGTCGCGCGTCAACACCGCGATGCAGCCGTAACGCGGCTTGTCGAGCGGCCGGCCCCATTCGAGCCACGAACGCGCGAGCGCCGAGCCGGTGCCGCTCAATCCGGCGCGGGCGATGCACCAGTTCGCGAACGACGAGCACCACGACACCTTGTCGTCGTAGCCCACGAGATTCGTCGTGCCGTTGTATTCGACGATGCGCGGATTGCTGCGCCCTGGGCCGTGACGCGTCACGCCGGATTCCGCCAGCGCGATCGGCATCCAAGGCGGCACGATGGCGTGCGGCTCGGAACGGTTCATCGCACGCCCTCGAGCAGCCGATTCGCTTCATTTCGATATGGTTGCGTGCGCAACCAGCAGGCGCGCATTCGATGCAGCGCATCGAAAAATGGAATTGAAAGCATCGGCGCAGCCACGGACGTTTCGACGCTCGGCGGGAAAGGCCGCTGCAACAGTCCGGCGCATCGTTGCGGCCGGGCGGGCATTCGCGCCGCGGCGCGGAGGTTGGGCATGATCTCTCGGGTATTTTGGCGACTTATCGTATGACGCGCGGCGCGCTTCGCAAGGCGGCGCACGCGCGGCGGCCGCAGCCATCGTATCGTTTCCCGGCACGCGGCCGCAACGGCGATAGGCGCGCGGCCGCGCTGCGTTTACAATCGCGGCCGCCACCCGGGGCCGGCAACGCCGCCCCGAACACACGATACGTCGAGCACGACACGACCACCGACCGGAGAAGCCCCCTCATGGACTCGATCAAACGGTATTTCGGCTTTCAGGAAGCCGGAACCGATCTGCGCACCGAATTGCTCGCGGGCGTCACCACGTTCCTGACGATGGCCTACATCATCTTCGTGAACCCGGCGATTCTCGGCGACGCGGGCATGCCGAAGGAATCGGTGTTCGTCGCGACCTGCATCGTGGCCGCGCTCGCCTCGCTGATCATGGGGCTCTACGCGAATTACCCGGTGGCCTGCGCGCCGGGCATGGGCCTGAACGCCTACTTCGCCTACGCGGTCGTGAAGGGCATGGGCTTCACCTGGGAGGCGGCGCTCGGCGCGGTGTTCGTGTCGGGCTGCCTGTTCCTGATCGTCACGCTGCTGCGCGTGCGCGAGGCCATCATCAACGGCATTCCCAAGACGCTGCGCGTGGCCATCACCGCCGGCATCGGCCTGTTTCTCGGCATCATCTCGCTGAAGACGGCCGGCGTGATCACCGGCAGCCCGGCCACGCTCGTCACGCTCGGCAACCTGCACGAGCCCACCACGCTGCTCGCGATCGTGGGCTTCTTCGTGATCGTCACGCTCGACGCGCTGCGCGTGCGCGGCGCGATCCTGATCGGCATCGTCGCGGTCACGATCCTGTCGTTCTTCTTCGGCGGCAACCAGTTCCATGGCGTTTTCTCCGCGCCGCCGTCGATCTCGCCGACGCTGTTCAAGCTCGATATCAAGGCCGCGCTGTCGACCGGCGTGATCAACGTGATCCTGGTGTTCTTCCTGGTGGAGCTGTTCGATGCGACCGGCACGCTGATGGGCGTGGCGAACCGCGCGGGCCTGCTCGTCAACGGCAAGATGCATCGCCTGAACAAGGCGCTGCTGGCCGACAGCACCGCGATCGTCGCAGGCTCCGTGTTGGGCACCTCGTCCACCACGGCCTATATCGAAAGCGCCTCGGGCGTGCAGGCCGGCGGGCGCACCGGCATGACGGCCGTGACCGTCGCCGTGCTGTTCCTGGCCTGCCTGTTCATCGCGCCGCTGGCCGGCGTGGTGCCCGCCTACGCCACCGCGCCGGCGCTGCTCTACGTGTCCTGCCTGATGCTGCGCGACATGGTGGACGTGCCCTGGGACGACGCCACCGAAGCCGTGCCGGCCGCGCTGACCGCGCTGCTGATGCCGTTCACCTACTCGATCGCGAACGGCGTGGCGTTCGGCTTCATCGCCTACGCGGGCCTCAAGCTGCTGACGGGCCGCGCGAAACAGGTCAAGCCGGTGGTCTGGATCATCGCCGTGGTGTTCCTGTTCCGCTATTTCTACCTGGGCGCGGATTGACGCGCGCGCACGCCGCGCCAACGACGCCGCCCGCGGGCGGCGTCGGCGTTTCGGAGCACGATGCGCTTGCGGACACGGATCGATATACTGTGCGCCCCGGTTTCGTTTCCCCGAGATCCATGCGGCGGCTCACCTGTTCGATCGTTCTTCTGTTGGGCTGCGCATGCACCGCGTCGGCCGCGCTCGCGGCTGCCTCGGCCGACGGCGCCATGGCCGCATCCGATCAGCAACTGGCGGCGGCCCCGGCCGAGCCCGCCTCGGGCCTGTTGCTCGACGCCGAAGCGCCCGCCCAGCATGGCCCCGTCTCCACGTATCTGATCCACAAGTTCGGCGTCGCGAAGCAAAAGGCGCAGCAGATCTCCGACGCCGTCGCGCTCGCCTCCGCCAAGTATTCGCTGCCGCCGGCCGTGCTGCTCGCGATCATCTCGATCGAGTCGCGCTTCCGCGAAAAGGCCAAGGGCGCGAACGGCGCGACCGGGCTCATGCAGGTCGTGCCGTCGGTGCATCGCGGGCTGGTGCGCAATCAGGACCTGACCGAACCCACCACCAACATCAAGATCGGCTCGGCGATTCTCTACGGCTACATGCAGGGCGCGAACGGCGATCTCGACGTCGCGATGCGCCGCTACGGCGGCTCGCAGGCCTATGCGCAGAAGATTCGCGTGCGGGCCGCGGAATTCAACCGCGCGCTCGACACCGATGCGCAACCCGCCGCCCCCGCCTCGGAAGCGGACACCCGCCGCGGTTTCTCGCGCGCGCGGTAATCCCCCGCGCGACGCGGCGATTCGCTCGTCATCCTGAATGATCGCCACGCGGGCGAGCGCCGGCCTCCGGCCCCGCCCCGCCGCCTGCTCAGCGCAGGTTCGCCTCGTGGAAGCGCACGTAGCCGCTGCGCAGCGTCACGCACTGCGCGCGCGTATCGGCCAGCAGCCGCCGCGCGGCCGCCTCGATGCGCGGGCGGTGATTCGCGAAGGCGCCTAGCATGTCCTCGGAACGCGACGAGGCCGCGCCGAAATGCGATTCCAGCGCCTCGGCCGTGATCTCGCAACACACCCGCTCGCCATCCACCGTCGCCGCAAACAGCAACGTCAGTTCGGGGCCCGAGTACTCGGGGGCTTCGTTCGGGAAGAGGATCTGCATGGGCGCGCCTTTGTCGTGACGAGAATGCAAAAGGCCGCGCACGCCGTGGCGGGCCGGTTCGGCCGGGGCGAGCGCGGAACAGCCGGCAAGCGGTGCGCGACGGAAGGCGCGCCGGAGGTCGAGCCGGTTGCCTTTCACTGTAGACGCTGCACGCGCACAAGCAAGGCCAACCGGGCAAACCCCGATGCCGGGCCGCCGGCCTGCGCCGCGGCGGCCGTTTTCAGCAGCCGCTGACGAATTCGCGCCGCCGCGCGCCATCGTTTTGCACTGCGCAACGAATCGGGCCGCCCGCACGCGCCGGGCACCTTGCAGCCGCGCGCCGTCGGCTTGCCGCGCCGCCGCAGCGGCGAATCGCGGTCGCACTGGGCGGGCGGCGCTTGTATCATGGCGCGAGCGGCGTGCTGCCCTGCGCCCATCGAACAAGGATCGGAGCGCCGCCGACGCTTCCCTGGAGACACGACATGCCGCAATCCTCCGTGCTGCCCGCCACGGCCAGCCGACTCGACGTCATCGCGCAGGCGCATGCGCGCTCGGCCTCGGTCGGGCTGCGCGCCGCCGACCGGCCCGACGCTCCGCCGCTGTCGGCGCCCGCGCTGCGCGAGCTGATCGACGGCAGCCGATCGCTCTACACGCTTGCGCGCCCGGTGATGGACGCGCTGCACGCTCAGATCGCCGACACCCAAAGCCTCGTACTCCTGACCGATCACGACGGCATGATCCTGCACAGCATCGGCGACGCCGATTTCGTCGCCAAGGCGAACCGTGTGGCGCTGCGCCCCGGCGCGTCGTGGGCCGAAACGGCGCGCGGCACCAACGCGATCGGCACCGCGCTGGCCGCGCGCCAGGCCGTGACCGTGCACGGCGACGAGCACTTCCTGCGCGCCAATCATGTGCTGTCGTGCTCGTGCGCGCCGATCGCCGATCCGTTCGGCCGCCTGCTCGGCGCGCTCGACGTCAGCGGCGATCCGCGCGGCTTCGGCCCGCACACGCTCGCGCTCGTGAAGATGTCGGCGCAATTGATCGAAAACCACCTGTTTTCCAGTGCCTGCGACGCCACGTTGCGCGTGCGCTTCCATGCGCATGCCGAGTTCGTCGATTCGCTGTTCGGCGGCCTTGCCGCGTTCGGCGCCGACGGCGCCCTGCTCGCGGCCAACCGCAGCGCGCTGTTTCAGTTCGGCGCCACGCTGGGCGAGTTGCGGGACCGCAGTTGCGACGAGCTGTTCGGCCTGCCGTTCGCCCGGTTGGCCGACCGCGCCGCGCGCGACCCGGGCGCGACCGTCGCGCTGATGCTGCCGACCGGCGTGCGCGTGCTGGCGCGCTGCGAGCACGCCCAGGCGCGCCGCACGCGTACCCAGGTCGAATCGCGCTCTCCGGTCGCCGTGCCGCCGGCCCAGGAAACGACCGCGAAACCGGCCATGCACGAGGCCGATGCGGACGCCATCACCTTCGCCGCGCTCGACAGCGGCGACGCGCGCATGGCCGCGATCCTGCAACGTGTCGCGAAGATCCGCGGGCGCGACCTGCCCGTGCTGATCCTCGGCGAAACCGGCACCGGCAAGGAGTGGCTGGCGCGCGCACTGCACGATGCGTCGCCGCGCCGCGACGGCCCGTTCGTCGCCGTCAACTGCGCGGCGCTGCCCGATTCGCTGATCGAGGCCGAACTGTTCGGCTACGAGGACGGCGCGTTCACCGGCGCGCGCCGGCGCGGCAACCCCGGCCGCATCGCGCAGGCCGACGGCGGCACGCTGTTCCTCGACGAAATCGGCGACATGCCGCCGGCCCAGCAGGTGCGGCTGATGCGCGTGCTGCAGGAGCGCGCGGTGGTGCCGCTCGGCGGCGGGCGCGCGGTGCCGGTCGACCTGCGGATCGTGTGCGCGACGCACCGCGATCTGCGCGCGATGATCGCCGACCAGCGCTTTCGCGACGATCTCTACTACCGCATCAACGGGCTGGCCGTCACGCTGCCGCCGCTCGCGCAACGCAGCGATCTGCCGGAACTGGTGCGGCGCGTGCTGGCGCGTCTGGCGCGCGCCGAAGCCATGCCGCCGCGCGTCTCGAACGCCGTGCTGGCCGCATTTGCGCGGTGCCGCTGGCCAGGCAACCTGCGGCAGATGACGAACGTGCTGCGCACGGCCGGCATGCTCGCCGACAACGCGCCCGAGATCGATCTCGAACATCTGCCCGAGGATTTCTGGCTCGACTGCCCGGACGGCGCCGCCGAGTGGGCCACGTCGCCGGCCGCCTGCGCCGCCGCGACGACGCTCGACGCGCAGCAGGCCTCGCTGATCGACGGCACGCTCGCGCGCCATCAGGGCAACGTGTCGGCCGCCGCGCGCGAGCTCGGCCTCGCGCGCAATACCGTCTACCGGCATCTGCGCCGCCGGCGCGGCGACGCCTGACGCAAACGCAAGCCGCGCTTCGGGTATGCTGGCGGGCTCGCATCCGCCCGCCTGCCACCGATGACCGAATCCGAACGCCCGTTCCGCGTCCGCGTCGAACCGCTCGGCGCGAGCTTCGACGCGCCCGACTCGCTGTCGCTGCTCGAAGCGGCCGGCTTCGAGGGGCTGTCGCTGCCGCGCTCGTGCCGCAACGGCGTGTGCCGCGCCTGCCTGTGCCGGATGGTCAGCGGCAGCGTGACGTATCGCGTCGAATGGCCCGGCGTGACGCGCGAGGAGCGCGCGGAAGGCTGGATTCTGCCCTGCGTCGCCGTGGCCGCGTCGGATCTGGTGATCGAATATGCGGCCGACGTCGATCTCTCGCCGCGCTAGCGCATGATTCGGGTTCCTGACGGATACACGCCGCATCCGCTCGCGTAACGTTCAACCGCCTCACCCCACTCTCCCCTCCATGGATTTCGACGTCATCGTGCTCGGCGCCGGCATCGTCGGCGTATCGGTCGCGCAACACCTGCAGGATCGCGGCCGGCGCGTCGCGCTGATCGACCGGCAAGCGCCGGGCCTCGGCACGAGCTTCGGCAACGCCGGGCTGATCGAACGCTCGTCGGTCATGCCGTACGCGTTTCCGCGCAGCCCGCTCGCGCTGATGCGCTACGCGACGAATCGCGCCACCGCGCTGTACTGGCACCCGCGCTCGCTGCCCGATTTCGCGCCGTGGCTGCTGCGCTTCTGGCACGAATCGGCGCCCGCCCGCCACGCGGCGGCCGCGCGCGACATGCGCCCGCTGATCGAGCGCAGCGTCGACGAACACGATGCGCTGGCGGCGCGCAGCCCCGAAGCCGCCGCGCTGATTCGCGGCTGCGGCTGGCTCGAAGCGTTCCGCTCGCCGCCCGCGTTCGAGCGGGGCATCGCCGAAGCGGCGGCCCTCGCGCGCACGCATGGGCTGCGTCACACGGTGCTCGACGCTGCCGCGTTGCGTGCGCAGGAGCCGTCGCTGCGCGCGGGTTTCACGGGCGCCATTCACTGGCTCGATCCGAAAGCGGTGTCGAATCCGGGCGCGCTGGTCGCCGCCTACGCGCGCTTGTTCGAACGCGATGGCGGCCGGATCCTGCGCGGCGATGCCACGACGCTCGCCCGCATCGACGGCGGCTGGCGTGTCGAAACCGCCGACGGCGAGACCACCGCGCGCGAGGTCGCGATCGCGCTCGGCCCCTGGTCCGACAGCGTGTTCGCGCGCTTCGGCTACCGCATCCCGCTGCGCGACAAGCGCGGTTATCACATGCACTACGCGCCGCCACCGGATGCGCCGCGGCTGTCCGCGCCGGTGGTCGACATCGAGCACGGCTACGTGATCGCGCCGATGCAGCGCGGCCTGCGGCTCACGACCGGCATCGAACTGGCCCGGCGCGCGCTGCCGCCAACGGGCATCCAGCTCGCGCGCGCCGAACGCGTGGCGCGCCCGGCGTTCGGCCTTGGCGAGCGGCTCGACGACGCACCGTGGCTCGGCTTCCGCCCCTGCACGCCGGACATGCGCCCCGTGATCGGCGCGGCCCCGCATCATCCCGGCATGTGGTTCGCGTTCGGCCACAACCATCACGGCCTGACGCTCGGCCCGGTCACCGGGCGGCTGCTCGCGCAGGCCATCTGCGGCGAGCGCCCCGACGTCGATCTCGCGCCGTTCGACGCGGCCCGTTTCGCTCGCTGAACGCGGGATGCGGCGCACGCCATTGCCTTGCGCGGCGCCATTGCATCCCGCCATTTTGTGATGCGATTCGAAAGCCCATTCGATCGCGCCGATTATCGGATCGAATGGCGCATTACCCGATCCTCAGAATTTCCTCATGAATAGGCGTAAATCTGCAACGCAGTGTTCGCAGATTTATCTTATTCGCCATACCCTGACCGGAGAAACGGCATTCGTCGGACATTTCTGACGAAATCGCCATGTTCGCGTCACGTTACTAGCCGCGTACGCCATGCATCATGGCGTCTGTCCGGAGATGCACGGCACGTGGCGCGACGCAGGTTCCCGCGCGCGGCCGACCGATCCGCGAGGAGCCGAACATGATGCGCAAGCCTGGAATCGCCGCCGCAGCCTGTGCGCTGTTGGCCTTCGCATCGTCCGCCCATGCGGCGGACGGCGCCCCGCAAGCCCCGTCGCAGCCGGTTTCCGCCGCCCGGCAAGGCGGCGAGCGAAACGGCGCCGAGCCATCCGGATACGGTGCACAGCCGCGCATGACGGCCGAAGCAGGAAAACGGGCGCAAGACCCGTTCACGATCAACGGCCGATCGATGTACGACGTGCACTGAACCGTCTCCAAGGGCGAGCCACCTCAGCACGGGATTCACCCCAGGCGTCTATGCGAGTAAGAAGCCTGCCGTGTCGCTCGCTCCTTTTTCCACCCCGGATCCCCTCCGGGGTTTTTTCTTTGTGGGCCCAAACACGTGCCGATCGATTGTTTCTAAATTGGCAAAATGTAATTCGATCCAGGCAGGATGTTTTTTCTTGCCAAGGGCGCTTACATTTAGCCCCAGATTCTCATTGGAAACCGCTACGGAATCGACAAAACGCAGTTGCAAATACTGCCTAGGCCGATACCGCACGAGCTTTAGGAAACGGCAAATGAAGTCTTCCAAATTGATGCCTCTGCGCGATCCCGCCGACGTTCACGTCGAAATTCTCGAACAATCGGACACGCTGCTCGTCGTTCGTTGGGTCGAACCCGGCCGCTGTCACTACGGCGAGCAGCGCTGGCGCCGCCGCTTCGCGCAACGCACGGGCACGTGCGCGCTGTCGCGCGAAGTGATCCAGCGCGGCGACGAAGTGTTTCGTCCTGCCGAGCGTCCGGCTCCCGCGAACGCGGGCGCGATGATCTCCGCCTCCCAGGTGCTCGGCCTGCACAGCGGCAAGTAAGCCCGGCCCATCGCGCCGCGATGCATTCGCGGCGTGTTCTTTTTGTGCTCGTCCAGCGGCGGCGCACCTTGCTTCGGTGTGCCCGCTCGCCATGTGCATCGGCGCATTCCGCGCTTTGATTCCCCCATCTGCCCTCCCTACGCGCGACGCGCTCGCGTGCGTTGCCTCGCGTCACGTCGCCGCTTTGCTTCCCCGCCCCCCGATCGTTGCTTTTCACGTATTTGTCCGACCATTGACGCGCTGCGATTTTATCGATTTAAGCAACGATCTATGATCAAAACCAGTATTTACCCTAGGTGGCCCGAGGTCTACGATTCACATCAACCGCTGACGACAAAACGCCGCAAGCGGACATACCAGATAAAATTTCGGAGGTTGTTATGAATAAGCTCATCGCCGCAGTTGTTGCCGCTACCGCCCTCACCGCCTCGGTTTCCGCTTTCGCCCAAACCGCGCAAAACGGCCCCGTGACCCGCGCCGAAGTGCGTGCACAGCTGGTTCAACTCGAGAAGGCCGGTTATCATCCGGGCGTCGCAAGCCCGTACTACCCGGAAGACATCCAGGCCGCAGAAGCCCGCGTGGCAGGCCCGGACACCAGCGGCTACGGTTCGCAGGCAGCCCCGGTGGTTCATTCGGGCAGCCCGGTCGCCACGGTCACGCCGGCTCACGATTCGATCTACTACGGTCACTAAGCAGCAAGCTCCGGGGTTGCCCGCGCGGCAGCCTCGCTTCGGTAACGAGTCCGGCAACGGGCTCGTCGCCGTTTTCAGGCCCCAAACCTCCGCCGTCCCGTCAGGGAAGGCTTAGCCCGGGCGCCTGGCGCCCGGGCCTTTTTTCGATCCTGGCGCAAGCCTCTTCCGCCCACTGGACGATCGAAGCGGCCTGAAAATTTGTTGTCGACATTGCAACAATCCGTTTCGCGGAATGTGATGGTGACGCGGCGAGATACCGGCTTCAAGCAGGGTTCGCCGCGCCCCATTCCGCGAAGCACAGCAGTTCCGAACGGCCGCCCTCCTCGCGAGAGCGGCCGTTTTTCTTTGGCGGCGACAAAGGCGGCATCTGCATTCGAATCCGGGGCTTGGCTAATAGCGTGCATGCTCGGATTTACGAATTGAAAGCCATCCTTAGGTTTCCTATACTCCAAGCCGCATCCGACTCGTGCCAATGGACAGGATGCGACTCGACCTCGGCCCGATGCTGGTCCGAGGTATTTTTTTATGCGCCTTCGCCGCCCCCGGCAACGCCGGCGAGAAACGATTCGATGGCCGCCGCCAATGCCAGCGGTGTTTCGTTCATCGGATAGTGGCCCGCGTTTGCCAGCACCTCGACGCATGCGTGCGCGTAGCGGCTCGGATAGGTTCGAGCCATCAGTTCGGCATCGAACGTGGGATCGTGCTCGCCGACCAGCACCTTGATCGGGTGCGTGCCGCCGATCTCGTCGCTGAAATCCGTATCGGCCCAGGCGGCGAAGTACGCCGTGAAGGCTTCCGGGTTCGACTGCCGCATCGAATACGCGACTTTCCAATCGAGCCACGCCGGCGGCAAGCGGCCGCCCGTGCTGCGATCGACGATGTCCCGGCGCACGAGCGCGTCGCCCGCCGCCGCTTCGAGCCTGCGCCGCGCGGCCGGTTCGTACCTCACCCCGCCGCACGGCACCGGCGCGACGCCGATCAAGGCCCGCACGCGATCCGGAGCCAGTGTCGCGATTCGCTCGATCGCCATGCCGCCCATCGAATGGCCGATCAGGCTGAACGCCCGAAACCCGAGCGCATCGGCCAACGCCAACGCATCGCCCGCGATTTCGTCGATCGTGTAACGGCCGCCGGCGCCTCGCATGCCGCCATAGCCGCGATAGTCCATGAACACGTAGCTGAAGCGCTCGCGCGACAGCCACGGTTCGATCGGCTCGAACGAACGCGCGTCGCCGAACCAGCCGTGCAGGACGAGCACGGCGTGGGGCCCGTGCCCCACGCGATGAAAGGTATTGGGCATGTCAGCTCCGAAGGAAGTCGCGATGGATGCGGCACAGCCTAAGACGCACGCGAGCCGCCCGCCTTCGATAACGGGTCATTCGCTATAGAATTCGGGCCATGAGACATACCCTGCTCGATCCGTTCGAGGACATCCCGCGTGCCGTCGTCGTGACTGCGAACGATTACGCGGCCGGTTCGACGTTTCCGGTGCACGCGCATCGGCGCGGGCAGTTTGCGTTCGCGTCGCGCGGCGCGATCAGCGTGGCCACGCCCGAAGGACGATGGCTCGTGCCGCCGCAACGCGCCTGCTGGGTGCCGGCCGGCGTGGCGCACGAAATGACGATGAGCGGGCCGGTCACGATGCTGAACGCGTTCGTGTCGGCCGATGCGGCGCGGGCCGCGCGGATGCCGGCGCAGTGCTGCGTCCAAGGCGTGTCGGCACTGCTGCGGCAGTTGATCGAGGAGGCCGTCGATCTGCCGGCCCTGTATGCGCTCGATGCGCGGCCCGGAAAGTTGATGGATCTGCTCGTCGCGGAAATGGCCGCGATGCCGAGCCTGTCGCTGCACGCGCCGTTGCCCGCCGACGCGCGCCTGTCCCGCGCGTGCCTGAAGTGGTTCGCGGCGCCGTCGATCGCCCTCGGGCTCGATGCGGCGGCGGCCGAAGCCGGCATGAGCCGGCGCACGTTCACGCGGTTGTTCCGCGAACAAACCGGCGTCAGCTTCGCGCAATGGCGCCAGCAAATCTGCCTGCTCGCCGCCATCGAGCGCCTGAGCCGCGGGCAGCCCGTGACGCGCGTGGCGCTGGACCTCGGCTACGCGAGCGCCAGCGCGTTTTCGTCGGCGTTTCGCGGCGTGCTCGGCGCCACGCCGAGCCAATATCTGGCGACGCGTCAGCCCGGTTGAGCGCGCCGCTCACCGCGCTCGTTCGGCATCCGCATCGATCCGCTCGCGCAGAAATGCGCAAACGTCCGCGTGCATGCGCGCCGCACCGGGGCTGACATCGAGCGCGCGCCAGCAGCCGTGCACCATGCCTTCGGCAAGCACGAAGCGCGCATCGCCGCCCGCCGCACGGATTTTCCCGGCGTAGACACGCGCATCGTCGCGCAGCGGATCGTGTTCCGCGCCGATCGCCAGCACCGGCGGCAGCCCGTCGAAGCGCTCGGCCAGCAGCGGCACGGTGCCCGGCGGGGGCGAAACCGGCGCCGCCGCGGCCCCGTCCGCCGATCCCCAGTACCACTGACGATAGCGGCGCACATCGGCGAGCGTCAGCATCGGCGCATCGGCTTCGCTTTCGCGCGCCGGCAGTTGCGGCTCGAGCCCGAGCATCGGATAGACGAGCGCCGCGCCCGCGAGCCGCGCGCCGAACCACGCCGCCACGCTGGCCGCCAACGTGCCGCCCGCACTGTCGCCGGCCAGCGCGAGCGGCTGCCCGGCAGCAAGATCGAACGGCAGGCGGCCGTCGAGCGCCGCTTGCGTGACGGCGCGCACGTCGTCGTGCGCGGCCGGCGCGCCATGCTCCGGTGCAAGCCGGTAATCGACGGCGATCACGTCTGCGCCCGTATCGGCCGCCAGCCGCGCCGCGATCGACCGGTGGCTCGCGAGCGAACCCAGCACGAAGCCGCCGCCGTGGAAGAACAGCACCGCGCCGCGCGAGGCCCGCGCGACGCGGTAACGCCGCAACCCGATCCGATGCCCGGCCGGCGCGACGAACACGGCATCCTCCATCGTCACGCCGTCCGGCAGGCGAGCCGGCGTCCAGCGCGCGGCGAAGTGCTCGTAGCCGTCGCGCAACGCAGCCACCGACACCGCATGCGGATCGCCGCCATCACCGCCTTCGGCCGCGATCCGCGCCACGAACGCGGCGATTTCCGCTTCGAGCGCCACTTCAGCGCGGCGCCGGCAAGCCAATCACGCGCCCGGCCCAGGCCGGCGCGGGCATCTCGCGCTGCGCGTCGTGCATCTCGGCGAGCCGCGCCTGCACATCGGCATCGAACGGCGCGGATTTCGGCCCGTTCGTGTCGATGTGCATCAGCATCTGCTCGCTGGCCGACACCGCGCCGTCCACGCCGTCCGCAAACATCTCGAGGTAGAGATGAATGCGTTTCGCATCGAGCGCCAGCACGCGCGCGTCGATCCGCACCGCCGTATCGAGCTTGATCTCCTGCAGGTAGTTCACGTGCGCCTCGAGCGTGTAGATCGAGCGCGCGCGCGCCTGCCGCGTTGCCGCGTCGAGGCCGATCCGGTCGATCAGCGCATCGGTGGCGAAGCTGAAGATCAGCAGGTAGAACGCATCGCGCAGGTGTCCGTTGTAGTCGACCCACTCCTCGCGCACCACGTCGCGATGAATCGTCAGCGCGGTTTCGGTGTTCATCGTCAATCCTCGTAGCGCATGCCGTGACGCGCCTTCACGCGGGCGATCGCCTCGATCACCTCGGTGATGCAGTCGTCGCGATAGCGTTCGAGCGACTTGATGCTGCGTTCGCCCTGCTGCTCGGTGGTGCCGTCCACCACGCGGTCGATCAGTTCGTCGGTCAGCGTGGGCGCGACGAGCTTGGTCCACGGCAACTCGAGCGCCGGCCCGAACTGCTTCATGAAGTGGCGCATGCCCGCATCGCCGCCGGCCAGCGTATAGGTCAGGAACGTGCCCATGAACGACCAGCGGATGCCCGCGCCGAAGCGGATCGCATCGTCGATCTCGCCGGTGGTGGCCACGCCTTCGTTGACGAGATGCAGCGCCTCGCGCCACAGCGCCTCGAGCAGGCGATCGGCGATGAAGCCCGGCACTTCCTTGCGCACCTTGAGCGGACGCATGCCGAGCGACGCGTAGATCGCGATCGCCGCCTCCACCGCTTCGTCCGACGTCCGCTCGCCGCCGAGCACTTCGACCAGCGGCAGCAGATAGACGGGGTTGAACGGATGCCCGACGACGCACCGCTCGGGATGCGTTGCGCGCGCATAGAAATCGCTCGGCAGCAGCCCCGACGTGGACGACGCGATGATCGCGCCCGGCTTGGCCGCGCGGCTGATCTGCTCGTGCAGTTCGAGCTTCAGCGCCTCGCGCTCGGGCGCGCTTTCCTGGATGAAATCGGCGTCGGCCACGGCCGCCTCGATGGTCGGCACGAAACGCAGCCGCTCGGGCGACGCGCCCGGCTTCAGCCCGACGCGCTCCAGCGCGGGCCACGCGTTGGCGATATTGGCGCGCAGTTGCGCCTCGGCGCCGGGGGCCGGGTCCCAGACGACCACGTCGAGCCCGTTAGCAAGCGCGCGCGCCACCCAGCCGCTGCCGATCACGCCGGTGCCGATCGCGGCGAAGGTCTTGATGTCGGTGATCACAGTCATGAAACGTCCTTGGTTTTCCTGAATATCCGGCGAGGCGGCGGCAGCGCCGCCCCGCATCGTGTCATCTCAAGCGAATTCGGCGATCGCGCGCCGTTCGAGCGGGCGCTGGCCGCGCGGCGGCAGGCCGAGCTTGGCGCGCCCCTCGGCCGGCGTCAGCACGCGCGCGCCGAGCCGCTCGATGATTTCGCGCGCGCGCTGCACCAGCGAGCCGTTCGTGGCGGGCACGCCGCGGTCGAGCCAGATGTTGTCTTCGAGGCCCACGCGCACGTGGCCGCCCAGCAGCATCGCCTGCGCCACCATCGGCATCTGCATCCGGCCGATGCCGAAACCGGCCCAGTGCGCGCCGGGCGGCAGGTTGTCGACCATCGATTTCAGCGTGCCGGTGTCGGCCGGCGCGCCCCACGGAATGCCCATGCAGAGCTGGAACAGCGGCGGATCGTCGAGCAGGCCTTCCTTGAGCAACTGCTTGGCGAACCACAGGTGGCCGGTGTCGAAGATCTCCAGCTCGGGCTTCACGCCAAGCTGCTGGATCCGCTTCGCGCCGGCGCGCAACTGGGCGGGCGTCGACACGTAGATGTAATCGCCGTCGCCGAAATTGAGCGTGCCGCAATCGAGCGTGCAGATCTCGGGCAGCAGTTCCTCCACGTGCACGAGCCGCGTCAGGCCGCCGACCAGATCGGTGCCCTGGCCGAACTGCATCGGCGCTTCGCCCGCGCCGATTTCCAGATCGCCGCCCATGCCGGCCGTCAGGTTGATGATCACGTCGACGTCGGCCGAGCGAATCCGGTCCACCACCTCGCGGTAGAGGTTCGGATCGCGGCTGCCGCGCCCGGTTTGCGGATCGCGCACGTGGCAGTGCGCGACGGTCGCGCCGGCCTTCGCGGCCTCGATCGCGGCCTCGGCGATCTGCTTCGGCGTGACCGGAATCGCCGGATGCTTGCCGACCGTGTCGCCCGCGCCCGTCACGGCGCAGGTCACTATCACTTCGTGGTTCATTGCATGTGCCTCGTTGCTTGCAGTATGGGGATGGCGCGCGGCGCGCCGGTCACAGGCCGAGCGCCGCCTTCACGGCCGCGAGGCCGTCCTTGCCGTCGTAGCTCTTGACGCCGGCGAGCCAGCCGTCGAGCACCTGCGGGTGCTTGCGGATGTAATCCTTGGCCGCATCGGCCGGGCGCGCCTTGTTCACCACCGCCAACATCAGTTGGTTCTCCATATCGGTGGTGAAGCGCAGGTTCGACACGAGCTTGCCCGCGTTCGGGCAGCGCTCGGCATAGCCGTTCGAGGTCAACGTGTAGACACGCGCCTCGCCGTAGTTCGGGCCGAACGACGCATCGCCGCCCGACAGGTAATTCATCTGCAGCTGGATGTTCATCGGATGCGGTTCCCAGCCGAGGAACACCACCCATTTCTTGGAACGCACGGCGCGCTCCACCGTCACGAGCATGCCGGCCTCGCTCGATTCGACCAGCTTGAAGCCGCCGAGCCCGTATTGATTGGTGTCGATCATCTTCTGGATGGTCGCGTTCGCGCTGCTGCCCGGCTCGATGCCGTAGATCTTTCCGTCGAGCTCCTCGCGATGCTTGGCGATATCGTCGAAGGTCTTCAGGCCGGCCTGGAATTCGTAGGCCGGCACCGCGAGCGTGGCCTTCGCGCCCGACAGGTTCGGCGTGTCGAGCACCGTGATCGATTTCGAATCGAGGAACGGCTGAAGCTGCTTCTGCTGCACCGGCCACCAGTAGCCGAGCGACACGTCGATCTGCTTGGCCTTCAGGCCTGCGAACGAAATCGGCACCGACGAGATGGTGGTGGTGGGCTTGTAGCCGAGCGAGTCGAACAGCATCGAGGCGAGCGCCGTGGTGGACGTGATGTCGGTCCAGCCGATGTCGGAGAAACGCACCGTGCGGCAGGCGGCGGAATCCTGGGCAAACGACGGCAACGGCAACGCGGATGCCGCGGCCAGTGCCGCAACCAGCGCGAGGGTCTTGCACGACTTCATGTTGGCTCCCTGTTCGGCGGTGTCTCGCAGGCGGTTGATAGAGGAACGACGAGGCCTGCACCGTGGAAGAAAAATAACGGGCCATATTCGGCGCAAGGCGACCGGCCGCGACGTTTTGTTGACTGTCAGCGACCTTCAGTGGAAACCATGATGGCGGCGGTGCATGCCCGCATGACGGGGCTGGGGGTCACGATCGCGCGCCGTCGGGCTTGACCCGATGCGGCGTGGCGGGGAATGGCGGGACCCGCGGCTCGGGCGAATGCCGGCCGGGCGAAAAGCGGACGTAAAAAAGCCCGTCCGAAACGCATCGGACGGGCAAAAGGGACTCGCACGAATCGACGAGCGAGGAGCCGCGCGATCGCGACGGCGGCGTGCCGCCGCCGTCGCGCCCGGTGGATCCCGCACCGGCATCCGGCACACCGCGAGTCCGCTCGGAGGCGGGCCGGGGGCTGCCCCGGCCGCGAAACGCATCTCGAAGAACGTCAGGACTGCATCGGAAGCGCGGCTCAGAAGCGCGTCAGCATGCCCACCGCGCCCATCACCTGATTGCCCGTGGTGGAGGCGCCGCCGGCGTTGTACATCATCGCGACGTTCTTGTTGCCGGTGGCGTGCTGGTACATCGCCTCGGCGTACAGTTCGGTGCGCTTCGACAGCGCGTAGCGCGCGATCGCGTTGACCTGGTTCCACTTCGGATCGGCGCCGTAGGCGGTCGCGCCGCTCAGGTGCGCGTCGGTGTACGTGTAGGACACGCCCGCGCGCAGCGCCGGCGTGAACTGGTACATGCCGTTCACTTCGTAGTTGTCGAAGCGCGCGCCGCCGTTGTTCAGGCCGAACGCGCTGGTGCCCTGATATTGCGCGTGCGAATAGACGAAGCCGAGCGTGGCGGGGCCGAACGCGTAGTTGATGCCGGCGGCCACGCTGCGCTGCACGTCCGAGGTCAGGCTGCCCTTCACTTCGGCCTGATCGACCGCGCCGGCCGTGTTGGCGAACGCGGTGCCGCTGCGCGTGCCGGAGCCGTTGGTCTGCAGGTAGCCGGCGGCGGCCGTCAACGGGCCGTTGCTGTAGCTCGCGCCGACGCTGTAGGCGCGGCTCGTGGCGAAGTTCGTGCTGTTGCTGAACGCGTACATGCCGCCGAACTTGAAGCCGCCGTAGTTGACGCTGGTGAACTTGGCCGCGTTGTTGAAGCGCACGCTGTGCTGCAGGTTGTCGTTGTCGTACGGATGCGCGAAGCCGGAATCGCCGAACGTGCCGGCCGTGCCCGACAGCGGCGAAACGAAATCGACCACGTCGTCGTACTGGCGGCCGAGCGTGAGCGTGCCGAACGCGTTGCTGCTCAGGCCCACGTAGGCCTGGCGGCCGAACATGCGGCCGTTCTGGCCGAGCTGGCCGTTGTTGACGTTGAAGCCGTTCTCGAGCACGAACACCGCCTTGAGGCCGCCGCCGAGATCTTCCGAACCGCGCACGCCGAAGCGGCTGCCGCTGATGTTGCCGCTCGCGAGCGCGACGCGGCCGCTGCCGCCCACGTTGTTGGTGTAGGCGATGCCGGCATCGACGAGACCGTACAACGTGACCGAGCTTTGCGCGTGGGCCGAGGCTGCTGCGAACGTCGTCACGCATGCCGCCGCGATAGAGATTTTTTTCACCTGAGACTCCGGTTCTGTGGAAACGCTGGGTTGAGACGCCGGCGAGTATAGAAACGGAGACGCTCCGAAATGAGCACGCGCAGCCGCAAGCTTCCTTCCGAAAAATGGAAGAATCCGATCATCAAAATGAAATATTCGGCCGCCGCGCGCTTTTCGATTCGCGCGCGCTCGCCTCTATAATCGAGCGCGCCCCACACGACCCCACCGCCCGCCCATGCCGGAAACCTTTCATTTTCTGTTGCTCCCCGGCTTTTCCGCGCTCGGTTGCATGTCGGCGATCGAGCCGCTGCGCGTCGCCAACCGCTTCCGCCCGGATCTGTATCGCTGGCAACTGCTGAGCATGGACGGCGCGCCGGTGATCGCCAGCAACGGCGTGGCGCTGAACGCCGATGCGCCGTTCGGCGAGATCGGCCGCACCAGCACCGTGTTCGTGATCGCGGGCTTCGAGCCGCTCGCGCGCTACACGCGCACGCTCGGCGATTGGCTGCGCCGCCAGCATCACGGCGGCGCGACGATCGGCGCGATCGATACCGGCAGCTTCGTGCTGGCCGAGGCGGGGCTGTTCGATCCGAGCCACTCGCTGACGCTGCACTGGGAAGCGCTGGCCGCGTTCCGCGAGCGCTATCCGCGCCTGAACGCCACGCAGGAGCTGTTCGAGACGGGCGACCGGCGCATCACCTGCGCGGGCGGCACCGCGTCGATCGACATGATGCTCGACCTGATCGGCCGCCGGCACGGCGCGGATCTGGCCGCCAGTATTTCCGAGCAGTTCGTGGTGGGCCGCATCCGCCAGCATTCGGATCGGCAGCGGCTGGAGATCGCCGCGCGCTACGGCGTGCACAACCGCAAGCTGATTCAGGTGATCGGCGCGATGGAGCGGCACACCGAAACGCCGCTGTCGTCCGATGCGCTGGCGCAGGATGTCGGCATCACGCGCCGCCAGCTCGAACGCCTGTTCAGCTCGATTCTCGACGACACCCCCGCGCGCTTCTACATGCAGTTGCGGCTCGACCGCGCGCGCGAACTGCTGCAGCAAACCGACATGACCATCACGGCGGTCTGCGTGGCGTGCGGCTTCGAATCGCCGTCGCATTTCTCGCGCAGCTACCGGACGCGCTTCGGCGCGAGCCCGCGCAACGACCGGCAGGTGCAGCGCTAGCGATCGGCGGGAAACTGAAGCGATCGACGCCGACGGGCCGGCATGACGCGACAAGCGCCATGCCGGCCCGTTTCGGTTGGCTGGCGCGCAGTGCGATCAGAACGAGTGGCGCATCCCGATCCGCACGTCGGCCTGCGTCTGCGTGGTGGACGGCGTGAAGCTGTAGCCGATCACCGCGTTGACGCCGTTGGACGCACGCAGATAGTCGCCCGACAGATACACGTCGGTGCGCTTGGACAGCAGGTAATGCACGCCGGCCGAGCCCTGGTTCCAGTGATGGCCCTCGAAGCGCGTGTGCTGATAGCCGCCGATCACGCTGAGCGCCGGCGTCAACTGATAGGTCGCGCCGCCTTCGTACACCAGCATGTGCGAGGTCTGGCCGAAGCCCTTGATGGTGGTGTACGTGAAGTTGCCGATCAGCGACACCTTGCCGATCGCGTAGCTCGCGCCCACGCCGAGCGTGCCCTGCTTGTCGATATTCATCGGCGTGCTGGCGAACAGGTCGGTCACCGCGCCCGTGGTCGGATTCACGGTGGCGGTCGGCTGGCCGAGGAACGTCTTGGTGCCGATCATCGCGTACGGATCGAACGCATAGATGCCGTTCGGGTTGTTCAACTGCGTGTAGGCCACGCCGGTCGAGAAGTTGCCGTTCGCGTAGCTGCCGCCCAGGCTGAACGCGCTGTTCTGGTGGAAGTTGCCCGAGACGTTGCCGAACGAGTACATGCCGCCGAACTTGAAGCCGCCGAACGTGTTCGACAGGAACTTGATCGAGTTCGGCAGGCGGTCGCCGTTGAAGCGGTCGAAGTCGCCCTGGTGGATCGCGTAGCCGCTGGCCCACGCCGACACGTTGGTCAGATAGACCATCTCCTCGGTCATGTCGAGCTGATCGCCCAGCGACAGCGTGCCCCAATCGTTCTGGAGTCCGACATAAGCCTGACGGCCGAACAGCGCGCCGCCGAAACCGAGCTGCCCGTTGCCGAGATGGAAGCCGCTCTCGAGCACGAACACCGCCTTCAGGCCGCCGCCGAGATCCTCGACGCCCTTGAAGCCGATGCGGTTGCCGTAGGACACGCCGTCGTCGAACTTGAAGACGCGCGATCCGCCCGAATTGCTCACATAGGTGACGCCGGCATCGAGAATGCCGTACAGCGTGACGCTGCTTTGCGCATGACTCGTCGACGACATGCCTGCCAGTGCCAGCGCGGCGGCGCCGGCTGCGGCAACTTTCTTTCTTTTAATCATCGTGGCAACCCCAAACCTGCATTTCTGTTGGAAGAATGACTCGCACACGCACGAGCCTTATGTCTTGCATGAAACCGGGTATCGCTGACGCGGCCATCGTGGGTGGGTGAGAGCTACGGCCGCGTGAAGAAAAAATACAAACCCAATTTTTGCGAGACCCGTCCATGAACGACAACAAATGGCCTGTTTGCGACCGCTGCTGATAAACCCTGAATGCAGCGGCCGCACCGCAGGCGCATCGGTTCACAGGCCGAGCACGCCCTTGGCGGCCGGCAGCGCGGGCGCGCCGCTCGCGGTGGTCACGCCGTCGAGCCAGGCGCCGAGCAGCTCGGGATGGGCACGCAGCGCGCGCTTCGCGGCGTCGGCCGGCGAGAGCTTGTCGAGCAGCATCGAGGCGATCATCGCGTTCTCGAGATCGACGTTGAACGTGATCTGCTTGAACAGGCGGCCGAGGTTCGGGCATTGGTTCGCATAGCCGCTGCGCGACACGGTGTTGACGGTCGCGCCGCCGTAGTCCGGGCCGAAGTAGGCGTCGCCGCCCGACAGATAGACGGGATGGAACTTGGTGTTCATCAGGTGCGGTTCCCAGGCCAGGAACACGATCCACTTGCGATCGCGTTCGGCGCGCTCCACCTGGGTCAGCATGCCCGTTTCGCTCGATTCGACGAGCGACCAGTTCGCACTGCCGAGCGCCTTGTCGGCGATCATCCGCTTGATGTTCTGGTTGGCCGGTGCGCCCGGCTCGATGCCGTAGATGCGGCCTTCGAAGCGGTCGGCATACTTGGCGAGATCGGCGAACGAATGCACGCCGGCCGCGGCCACGTAGTCGGGCACCGCCAGCGTGAACTTCGCATGACTGAGGTTCGCGTGCAGCACGTCGATCGATTTCTCGTCGACGAACGGCTTCACGAGCGGGCCTTGCGCGGGCATCCAATTGCCGAGGAACACGTCCACCTGCCCTTTCTTGAGGCCCTGGAACGTGATCGGCACCGACAGGTTCGCGACGCGCTGGTGGTAGCCGAGCGCATCGAGCACCGCGCCCGTCATGGCGTTGGTGGCGTCGATGTCGGTCCAGCCCGGCGCGGCCATGCGCACGTCGCCGCACGACGCCGGGTCGGCAGCCTGGGCCGCGCCGGCGAACGCGAGCGCAAGGCCCGCGGCGAGCATGGTGCGCCGCAGCGCGTGCGCCGGTCCTGCAATGCGAAGGTGTCGTTTCATTGCTTGTTTCCCCGTCTGGATGGAAGGTGTGCCGGCGCTCAGCGTTGCGGGCGCGGGTAGCGCGCCATCGCTTCGAGCGTGTCGAGTTCGATATGGTTGCGCATGAAGCGCTGGCTGGCGTCCTGCATCGGCTGCCAGTCCCACGACTGGATGCGGCCCTGCGTGGTGGCCGCGAAATGGAAGCGGCGGCGGCGCTGGCTGGCCAGCACGTCCGCATGGATCCGGTCGAGATCCCAGCGCTGCGCGACTTCGGCGCGGAACGACGCCACCAGCTCGGCGAGCGCCGGATCGGCCGCGAGGTTGGTCAGCTCGCGCGGGTCGTCCTTCAGATTGAACAACTGATCCGGATCGACCGGCGTGTGGATGAACTTCCAGTCGCCGCGCCGGATCATCACGATCGGCGCGATCGCGCCTTCGGCCAGGAATTCGCCGATCGCCTCGTCGTGGCCGCCCGCGCCCGTCAGGTGCGGCACCAGGCTCTGGCCGTCGATCGGATCGGGCCATTCGGCCGGCGCGCCGCCGGTGGCGAACTCCACGAGCGTGGGCAGCAGGTCGAGATGCGAGACGGAAGCCGACACGCGCGAGGCCGCGAACCGGCCCGGCGCATTGACGATCAGCGGCACGCGGCAGCCGCCCTCGAAGAACGTCATCTTGTACCAGAGGCCGCGCTCGCCGAGCATGTCGCCGTGATCCGCCGTCACGATCACGATCGTATCGTCGGCGAACCCGCAGGCTTCGAGCGTGTTCATGACCGCGCCGAACTGCGCGTCGGCATAGCTGGTCGAGCCGTAATAGGCGCGGCGCGCGGCGCGGATCTGCGCCTCGCTGGGCGGCGTGCGATCGATTTCGCTGACGCCGCGCAGCCGCCGCGAGTGCGGATCGCTCTCGTCGAAGCCGAGCGTGACGGCCGGCATCGGCACGTCCTCGTCGCGGTAAAGGTCCCAATACTCGCGCGTGATCGCGTAGGGATCGTGAGGATGGGTCAGCGACATGACCAGGCAGAACGGGCGCGTTTCAGTGCCCATTTCCTTCTCGCGCGCCAGATCGTAGAGCTTCTGGCGCGTGGCGAACGTCACTTCGTCGTCGAAATCGAGCTGGTTGGTGCGCACGCACGGGCCGGCGTCGAGCACCGAGCCCATGTTGTGATACCAGCTCGGGCGGTCGGCCGGCTGGGTCCAGTCGGGCACCCAGCCGAAATCGGCCGGGTAGATGTCGGTGGTCAGGCGCTCCTCGAAGCCGTGCAGTTGATCCGGCCCGCAGAAGTGCATCTTGCCTGCCAGCGCCGTGCGGTAGCCCGCGGCGCGCAGGTAGTGCGCGAACGTCAGCGTCTGGGCCGGCAGCTCGGCCGCGTTGTCGTAGGCGCCGATCGCGGCCGGCAGCTTGCCCGCCATGAACGAGAAGCGCGACGGCGCGCACAGCGGGCTCGCGCAGTAGGCGGATTCGAACACCACCCCGCCGGCGGCCAGGCGATCGATGGTCGGCGTGATCGCGCCGCGGTGCCCGTAGGAGGACAGCGCGAACGGCGTCAGTTGATCGGCCATCAAGATAAGGATATTCGGCTTCGTGTTAAGCATCGCGAATTGGCTGAATTAGAATCGACGGAATCGCACCGCCGCCGGCTGCATCGGGTAAGCCCTGAGCTTGCCCCCGCGAGCCACGGCGCGGCGCGGCTGACTTCACTGTCGCTGGCCGGAATCGCGCGGGGAAGATGTCGAATGCTTATGGGCCATCAGAGGTGCTTATGTCAGACGGGCTTCCGGGAAGAACCGACCGCTTGCCGCCGATGCAGGCGCTGTCCGCGTTCGAATCCGCGGCGCGCCTCGCGAGCTTCACGGCTGCGGCGCGCGAGCTGGGCTCCACCCAGCCCGCCGTCAGCCAGCGCGTGGTGCAGCTCGAGGAAGCGCTCGGCACGCCGCTGTTCGACCGCGGCCATCGCGGCGTGACGCTGACGGAAGACGGCGAGCGGCTGTTCGAGGCGGTGCGCCAGAGCCTCGACACGCTGCGCTGCGCCACGGCCGACATCCGCGAGCGCCGCGCGCGCGGCGCGCTGACGCTCGTGACCGACGTCGGCTTCGCGACCTACTGGCTGATGCCGCGCCTGTCGAAGCTCAAGGAGGAACTGCCGGACGTGGACGTGCGCGTGGTGACCGCCCAGCACGTCGACCTGCAACGCGATCATGCCGACGTGGCGATCCTGTTCGGCGACGGCGATTGGCCGTCGTGCACCTCCACGCGGCTGTTCGAGGAATCGGTCACGCCGGTCTGCTCACCGGCCTTCCTGGCGAGCCAGGCGCCGATCGCGGCACCCGCCGACCTGCTGACGCGCCCGCTGCTGCACGTGCAACCCACCCGCCCCGAGCGCTGGCTGGCCTGGCAGGGCTGGTTCGGCGCGCACGGCCTGAGCGCGCCGCCCGAGCCGCATGGGCTGACGTTCAACAGTTATGCGCTGGTGGTGCACGCCGCGCTGATGAATCAGGGCATCGCGCTCGGCTGGTCGCCGCTCGTCGACCAGCTCGTGCAGACCGGCCAACTGGTGCGCTGCGTGGACGCCACCGTGGTCACCTCGCGCGGCTACTTCCTGGTGCGCCCGCCGTCGCGGCCCGAGGCGCCGGCCGTCGGGCGCTTCCGCCGCTGGCTGTTCGACCGCTGCCGCGAGGCCAACGCCGGCGAGCGCGCCGTGCTGGCCGCCGGCATCTGACGGGGCCGGGCTGCCCCCGCTTGACGTTTCGATACCAGCGTCACGGCGTTTCGATTCTATTCAGCCCGATATCGGACTGTTCTACTGGAGCCTGGCCGCAATCGTGCGGCCGCGTGCGGCGCACCGCGCCGCCGCCGATCCGAGGAAAGCATGTCCGGCTCCGAACGCAATTCCCGATTCCTGTTGACGCTGTCGTGCCCGAGCGCGGCCGGCCAGGTGGCCGCCGTGGTCGGCGTGCTCGACCGTCACCGTTGCTACGTCGACGAACTGACCGTGTTCGACGACGACCTGAGCGGCCGCTTTTTCGTGCGCTGCGTGTTCCATGCGAACGACGCCGCCGATACGCCCGACATCGAGGCGCTGCGCACCGAGTTCGCGCCGATCGCCGAGCGCTTCGACATGCAATGGGCGATCCACGACGCCAGCGCGCGCCCGAAGGTGCTGATCCTGGTGTCGAAGCTCGAGCACTGCCTGGCGGATCTGCTGTTCCGCTGGAAGATGGGCGAACTGAAGATGGATATCGTCGGGATTGCTTCGAATCATCCCGATCTCGAACCGCTGGCCGCGCAGCATCACCTGCCGTTCCACCATTTCCCGATCACGCCGGACACCAAGCTGCAGCAGGAAGCGCAGTGGCTCGATCTGTTCGAGTCGAGCGGCGCGGAGCTCGTGATTCTTGCGCGCTACATGCAGGTGCTGTCGCCCGAGACGAGCGCGAAGCTCGCCAACCGCGCGATCAACATCCACCATTCGTTCCTGCCCGGCTTCAAGGGCGCGAAGCCGTATCACCAGGCGCATGCGCGCGGCGTCAAGCTGATCGGCGCGACGGCGCACTTCGTGACCGACGATCTCGACGAAGGCCCGATCATCGAGCAAGTGGTGGAGCGTGTCGATCACGCGTACCGGCCCGAGCAGTTGCTGACGGTGGGGCGCGATACCGAGTGCATGACGCTGGCGCGGGCGGTGAAGGCGTTCACCGAGCGCCGCGTGTTCCTGAACGGCGACCGGACGGTCGTGTTCAACTGAGCGAGGGCGAAAGCGCCGGGCATTCGGCGCGCCGCCCGCTCGAACGGCATTTCCTTTGGTCTCTCTGACCCTGCCGGCCCGATCGCAGCGATGCGGCCGGGCCGTTTTTTCATGCGCTCCGCTCAGAGCGTATCGTCAGGATTCCCCAGCACCCGCTCGCCGATCGCGCGGCACGCCGCGAGCAGCGGCGCGACATACGCATCGAGCGGCGCGTCGCTCATCCGGAACATCGGCACGCTGACCGACACGGCCGCGAACGGCCGGCCATCCGGGCCGACGATCGGCGCACCGAAACAGAAGATCTGCAGTTCGTTTTCCTCGCGATCCTCCGCATAACCGCGCACCGCCACTTCGGCGATTTCGCGATCGAGCACCGCACGGTCCGTCACGGTGTGATCGGTCCAGCGCTGCAGCTTGATCTTCGACAGCAGCGTGTTGCGCTCGGCGGCCGGCAGCCGGGAAATGAAGGCCTTGCCGACCGAACTCGAATAGAGCGTCACGCGCGTGCCGATCCGCGAGGCCATCCGCACGGCCTGCGGGCTTTCGAGCTTCTCGATGTAGACCATGCCGGTGTCGCTCGGCACCGCGAGGTGAACCGTTTCGCGCGTCGCGTCGCGCAGTGCGCGCAGCGGGTCGGCGGCAGCCACGCGCAAATCGGAGCGCCCCCAGTAACGGCTCGCCAGATTCACGAGCCGCGCGCCGAGTTCGAGCGTGCCCGTGACCGGGTGCTCGATCAGCAAGCCCTCCGTCACCAGCGCGCCGACGATCCGGTACACCGTGGGACGTGGATAGCCGCTCGCGCGCGCGAGCTGTGCGATCGATTGCGGCGTATCGGCATCGGCCACGAGTTGCAGCACCGCCATGAACTTCGAGAACGCGGCGGTGCCAGTGGGCTTGGCGCCATCGTCGGGCGACGCGTCGGCTGCCTCGTCGGGACGGCGTTCGGCGGGAGAAGCGGGAGTCTTGGGCATGAACGGGTTGGAAAGCGGCATACGGTGTCGGCCGATTATAGCGGGCCGCCCGAGCGGCCCGCCCACGCCTTTCGCGCCGCGTCAGGCGGTCAGGCGGTCAGGTACCCGCCATCCACCGGCACGATCGCGCCGGTCATGAACGCCGCCGCCGGCGTGGCGAGAAACACCGCCACGTCGGCCACCTCGGCCGGCGTGCCCCAGCGCTTCATCGGCGTGCGCTCGAGAATCGGCCCCGAGCGCGCCGGATCGTCCTGCAGCGCCTGCGTCAGCGGCGTGGCGATCCAGCCCGGCGCGATCGCGTTCACGCGGATGCCGTCGGCGGCATAGGCGATCGCCAGCGACTTCGTGAGCTGCGCCACCCCGCCCTTGCTGGCGCTGTAGCCCGGCACGAGGCCGCCGCCGAAGAAGCTCAGCATCGACGCCGTGTTGACGATCGCGCCGCCCGATTTCGCCAGCAGCGGCCGCGCCGCCGCGCACACCCGCATCGTGCCGTTCAGGTTGATGTCGATGACCTGCGCGAACACGTCCGGATCGAGTTCGGCCTGACGCCGGATCACGCCCGCGCAGTTGACGACGATGTCGAGCGACGCGAACCCGCCCACCAAGGCGGCGACTTGATTGGCGTCGGTCACGTCGAGCGCCAAGGTCGTCACGCCGGCGGGCGGCTCGGGCGTGCCCGGCGGCACCGCGAGGCCGGCCGCCGTCACTTCGGCGCCGAGCTCGGCGAGCCGTGCGGCGATCGCCGCGCCGATGCCGGTCGTGCCGCCCGTCACGAGCGCGCGCTTGCCCGCCAGCAGATTGGCCTGGTACGTCATGGTTTCACTCCTGAAATGAAAGGCGCACGGCTCAACGCACGAACTGATCGACGTAATCGGCGCCCAGGCCCACCGCTTCGTAGTGCTTGCGGCACATCTCGAGCTTCGTGAACACGTCCTCGAAACCCATGTGCTTGCCCCACGGATCGACGTAGTACATGACGCCGTTCACCTGGAACATCGTGATCATTTCCTCCACGTCGTCCGGCACGACGAGCGTGTGCGTCTCGCCCGGCGGCTCGAACACGTAGCTGCCCTCGGTGGCGACCCAATCGTGTTCGAGGTATTGCCAGCGGCCCTTCAGCACCAGGCCGTGCACGCCCTGCGGATGGCGGTGGCGCGACAGCACGCCCGATTTGCGCACGCGCAGCAGGTTCATCCAATAGCCCTGCGATACGTTCAGGCACAGCGGACGGAACCAGACGTTCTCGGCCTGCGGCACCCACACGCGTTCGTCGGTCGGGATCGCGTTCGGCACCACGATGTCCGCCAGCGCCTCGGGCGGGTTCGGGTACTGGTACGGCATCCGCTTCAGCACCTCGGGATCGGTCGGTCGTTGCTCGCTCATGATGGCCTCCTTAGTCCATATTGTGGATACAATGTCCTTCTTGTGGACATAATTGTTCGACAGCGATCCGAGCGTTGTCAAGCCGGTCATGCCGGCCAACAACGGCGCCGGCGTCCGTCCCGACACGTCGAGCGACCTGCGGCGAGCAACGCCGATCCCGCGATACATGCTTGATTTATCGAGGTTGCGAGGTAAATCCCGTGTTCGTCGGCGCGGGCGTTTCAGGCCGCGCCGATCCCGTCTCATGGATTTCCCTAGTCTTGACCGCACCTCCGCGCATTCGAATAATTGTCCACATTACGATTTATATATCCATATTATGGGCATTTCGAATTCGCCAATCCACGCGTCACCGGCATTCGCGTCATACGATTTCGCCGGCCGCGTGGCGGTCGTGACGGGCGCCACCGGCGGCATCGGCCGCGCCGTCCTCGACCGGCTCGCGGCAAGCGGCGCCACCGCGGTGAACTGGGATCTCGCGCCCGGCCCCGACGACGCCACCGGCGCCGCGAGCCAGCAGCGCGTCGACATCGCCGATCCGGCCTCGATCGAACGCGCGCTGGCCGCGACGCTCGCGCGCCACGGCCGCATCGACATCCTCGTCAACAACGCCGGCTATGCGGGCCCGACCGCCCCGCTCGACGGCTACGATCCGGCCGAGTGGCAACGCATCGTGGAGATCAACCTGATCGGCACGTTCCATGTGTGTCGGCATGTCGTGCCCGCCATGCGCACGGCCAAGGCGGGACGCATCGTCAACATCGCGTCGCTGGCCGGCAAGGAAGGCACGCCGAACGCCTCGGCCTACAGCGCGGCGAAGGCCGGCGTGATCGCGATGACCAAATCGCTCGGCAAGGAGCTGGCGAATGCCGGCGTGCTCGTCAACGGCATCGCCCCGGCCGCGGTGGCAACGCCGTTGCTCGCGCAGATGTCGCCCTCGCATGTGCAGACGATGATCGACAAGAGCCCGATGCGTCGTCTCGGCACCGTCGACGAAGTCGCCCAGCTCGCGCTGTGGCTCTGTTCGGATTCCTGCTCGTTCAGCACCGGCGCGATCTTCGATCTGTCCGGCGGACGCGCCACGTACTGACACACCCCGATCCCGACGCATTCATAACAAGCTGCCCGGCCTTGCCGGATTCCCCACGCAGGAGACGCCCCCATGCTTCAGAAATCGAAGCGCCTGAAACGCACGCAGTTCATCGCGGTGACCTTTCTGACGATCGCAGGCATCGTCAACTATCTCGACCGCACGACGCTGTCGATCGCCAATCACTCCGTCAGCGAGGAACTGCACCTGTCCGGTGCGCAGATCGGCCTGCTGCTTTCGGCGTTCTCGCTGGCGTATGCGTTCGCGCAGTTGCCGGTGGGCGCGATGCTCGACCGCTTCGGCTCGCGCGTGATGCTCGGTCTCGGCATGTTCGTGTGGTCGGTCGCGCAGATGGCGGGCGGCTTCATCCAGTCGCTGAACCACTTCCTGCTCGCCCGCACGGTGCTCGGCATCGCGGAGGCGCCGCTGTTCCCGGCCGGCGCGAAGGTCGTCAACGAGTGGTTCGCGATGCACGAGCGCGGCGGCCCGACCGGCACGTTCATCGCGTCGTCGACCATCGCGCCGATGATCGCGCCGCCATTGCTGACCGTGCTGATGCTGTCCTTCGGATGGCGAACCATGTTCGTCATCATGGGCGTGCTCGGCGTGATGGTGTCGGTGGGCTGGTACCTCGTCTATCGCAACCGCGATCAGGTGGCGCTGGAGCCAGGCGAAATCGCCTATCTCGACCAGAACGCGAACACCGAAACGCGGCCGAGGAAGGGCCTGAGCTTCGGCGAATGGTCCGCGCTGTTCAAGCTGCGCAACACCTGGGGGATGATCTTCGGCTTCATGGGCGTGATCTACATGGTGTGGCTGTACCTGACCTGGCTGCCCGGCTATCTCGAACACGAGCGGCACCTGAGCATCGCGAAAACGGGCTGGCTCGTGTCGATCCCCTACATCTTCGGCACGCTCGGCATGGCCGGCAGCGGCTATATCGCCGATTACCTGCTCAAGCGCGGGATGGCCCCGATTCGCAGCCGCAAGTGGCCGGTGTGCATCGGGCTGGTGGGCGCGGCCGCGTTCACGGTGCCCGCCGCCTACACGCCGAGCACGGCGATGGCGATCGTCTACGTGTCGCTGGCGATGTTCTTCGTGAATTTGTCCAGCGGCAGCGCGTGGGCGCTCGTGACGGTGGCCGCGCCGCGCCATCTGGTGGCTTCGCTCGGCAGCATGCAGAACTTCGGCGGGTATCTCGGCGGTTCGTTCGCGCCGGTCATCACCGGCATCGTGGTCGATCGCACGCATTCGTTCGTCAATGCACTGCTGATCAGCGCGGCCGTGGCGTTCGCGGCGGCGCTCGTCTATCTGTTCGTCGTGAAGGAAGCCGCGCCGGCCGAGGCCGGCGGTTCGGTCGAATCCCTGCCGACTTGAATCGAGCGGCGGCAAGCGGGAGACCGAGGCGGCGACGCCCCGGCTCCGGCTCCGATGACGCATGGGTTCGGCACTGTCTCGATGAGCCGAGGCAGCGCCGAAGCCCGCTCGCCGTCAAGCTCAGGGCGTGACGTCGATACGGCCGTACACGCCCGTGGTCGGCGTCGGGCCGGCCGCGTAGAACAGCGTGTTGGCCGGCTGGTTCGCCGCATTGTTGCCGAACGACATGCCCCAGATGCCGGCCTGCTTGAACGTCGAGCCGTCCGGGTTCGGCAGCGCGCCGATCAGCGCATTGCTGGTGGGATCGAACACGTCGATCGTGCCGTCGCCGAAGTTGCCCACCAGCAGATCGTTGCTGGCCGAGCCGAAGTTCGACGGCGCGACCACCATGCCCCACGGCGAATTCAGCGTGCCGCCCGTGGCAACGCGCTTGACGAAATTGCCGGCCGTGTCGAACGCGTCCACCACGCCGTTGCCTGCGCCGTTCACCTGCGTCCGGCCGTTGCTGCCGAGCACCGCATACGACACGTAAACGTTGTTGCCGATCGCCGCGATGCCGAACGGCGAGAAGCCCGCCGGCAGATTCGGATCGACGAACTTGCCGACCAGGATCTTGTTGAACGCGCGGTCGAACGTATCCACCTTCTTGTTGTGGAAATCGGTGGCGTAGATCACGTTCGCCCCGGCGTTCACGCCGATCGCGAGGCCCTTGTAAACAGCCCCGCCCGCGCCGTCGTCGTAGGCGTTGACGGCCTGCGTCGGCAGCACCTTCGGCGACCACGCGGCGATCGTGCCCGCGTCGGTGGCCCACATGAACACGGCGTTGGCGGCCGCGCCGCCGTTCGCGCTGATCTGGAAATCGGCGGCCGTCTTGTTGAACACGATGCCCGTCGGGCCGGCGGCCGTGCCGGCCGCGTTGGCCGGGATCGACACCACCAGCGATTGCGGCACGCCGTTGCCGTCGTACAGCGTCGACAGATGCGTGTTGTTGTCCGACACCCACATCACGCCGGTGGGGTTGAACGCGATGCCCCAGCCGTTCTTCAGGTTCGGATCGATGTTCGCGGCCGTCGCGCTGCCGTCGGACACCAGCGTGGTGGCCTTGAATTGCGTCTTCAGCGCCGGCGGCGGCGGTGCGGTGACTGCTGGCGGTGTGCTGTTGTCGTCTCCCCCACCGCATGCGGCGAGCGTGAAGGCCGTGACGGCGGCCAACGAGGCCATGGCTGCAATGCGCGTCAATGTCATTTTCCATTCCTTATCGAATCACACGGATGAAATCCGGCCGGGCGTGGCTCGGCCGAACCGGTATGCCGACGGCGCGACCCGGCGCTCGGCCAAGTCGCGGTGTTCGCCTGTGTTGTCGTGAACACGTTCTCGTCGACCACATAACGCCGGGGCGAAGCGGCTTATTCCATCGGTTTCGAATTGTTTTTTTGCCCGATGGATCGGCCGCCCGGCCCCCGTCATGCCATGCCGGCATGCTTTCGAATTGGAAAGGAATCTTGAAGATTGAAAGAATGCGCCGCCGGGCAGCGGCGCGGGTTCGACCGATCCGGCTGCAACCCGATTTCCGGCGCGCCATGAAAAAGGGCCGCTGATTCGCGGCCCTGCGGGCTTCATGGTCGATTCGCTCGAGGCTTACGTCACAGCCAGGCCAGGCGATACGAAATCGCGACCGTCAGCGCCGCCGCGATCAACGCCGCGAACGGCAGCAGTTCGTACACGGCATGGCGCTTCGGCACCGCCAGCTCCATGTCCTGCTGCATCTGCTTCGGGAAGCGCCCGCGATCCTGCCAGTAATGGCGGTAGACGAACACCGGCACGATCAGCAGCATCGCGATGATGCCGTTGCGCAGCGTGCCCTCGCCCTGCAGGTTCGCGCCGGCGCCCACATACACGAGATTCAGATACCCGCAGATCGCGCCCGCCACCAGCAGCCAGGTCGGGCAGCGGAACGGACGTTTCCAGTTGCCGCGATCCATGCGATGAATCCAGCCCGACTGCAAATTCAGGAACACGAAGATCATGTAGCAGACGTTCGAGATCGACAGCACGGTCATGTAATCGGACATCATCAGCAACACGAGGTTGAACCCGAGATCGGTCCACATCGCGCGCGTGGGCGCGCCGTGTTCGTTGACGTGCGACAGATAGCGCGGCAGCCAGCCGTCGACGGACGCCTGATAGAGCGTGCGCGACGAGCCCATCATCGAAGTCATCACGATCAGCAGGATCGACAGCATCAGCATCACGACGATCGCGTTCGCCACCCTCGCACCGCCGCCCACCATCTTCGCCATCGCGGCGGCCACGCCGGTGCCGTCGCCGATCTTCGGGTCGAGCATCGCGCCGGTGCCGAGCGCCCCCTGGAACGCGAGCGGCACGAGCGTCATGACGATCAGGCACAGCGCGCCGGACCAGAAGATCGCCTTGGCCGTGTCGCGCGCCGGATCGCGGAATTCGCGCGTATAGCACACCGCCGTTTCGAATCCGTAGGAGGCCCAACCGGCCATGAACATCGCGCCGAGCGCCATCGTCACGCCCTGCCCGTTCCAACTGCCGAACCTGGAGGCGGTGAGCTGGCCGTTGGCGTCGTGACCGAGCGGCAACAGCGGCAGCAGATGCGAGATCGGCACGTCGCCCGTCGCGAACGGCACGATGCCGACGATCAGCAGCGGCGTGAGCGATGCGATGCCGAGAATGCACTGGGTTTTGGCGGCGGCGGACGCGCCGCTGTGTTGAAGGCGGAACGTGATCAGCAGCAGGATCGCGGCGATCACGAACGTGGCGTTGATGCGCAACGTGAGGCCCGGCTTGATGAAGCCGAGGTTGGCGACGGTGAGCTGCCAGTGCTGGATCGCGGCGTCGGCCGGAAACAGCGAGGTGAGCGCGTAGCTCGCGGCGAGCCCGCAACCGAGTGCGAGCATGGGCGACCAGGCGAGCCAGTTGCACCACACCGACACCGGGGCAATCATCTTGCTGTACCGCACCCAGCCGATCGCGCCATACACCGACGCGCCGCCCGATTTATGTGGAAATAGCCCCGATATTTCCGCATAAGTCGCGCTCTGGATCAGCCCCATCGTGATCGCGCCAATCCAGATGGCCCACGCGGGTTGACCGATCGTGGCGCACACGCCGCCGATCGTGAAGAGGACACCGGCCGGCACGCCGCTGGTGACCCAGAAAGCATCTTTCCAACTGAGGCCGCGGTGCAGCGAGCGGCCTTCTTCCACATGTGAGATGGTCTTGTCGACCTCGCCGGTGCTGCGCGCGCGCAGTCCTGCCTGACCCATCCAGAACCTCCTAGCAAGAGTCTTCGGAAGTGGCACAGTGTAACAACACTTTCACAAAACCCCTTGAAATACGCGGTTTTCTGCAAAAAACAATGCCCGTCCGACATCGAATCGGACGGGCATTTTTTACTTCGCACTATTGAATAACAGCGCAGTCTTGCCGCTTTTGCGCGATTACTGCGCGCCGTCGGTCCAGCTCTTGACGCGATCGCCGTGCTGCGAGATCCATTGCGTGGCCGCTGCGTCCGGCTTCGCGCCGCCCTGGATCGCCAGCATCACCGAGTCGAGCTCGCCGGCCTTCCACTGGAACTTCTTCAGGAACGCCACCACCGGCTTGGCCTTGGTTTCGAGGCCCGGGTTCGCGACGCTGTCGACGTGCTCGGCTTCGCCGAACACCTTCTTCGGATCGTCGAGGAAGCGCAGGTCCCACTTCGCGAACATCCAGTGCGGCACCCAGCCCGTCACGATGATCGGCTTCTTGGCGTTTTCGGCACGCGCCAGTTCGGCCGTCATGGCGCTGCCCGAGCTGGCCATCAGGTTGTACGACAGGCCGTAGGCCTTGATCGCGTCGTCCGTCTTGCGCATCACGCCGGCGCCGGCATCGATGCCGACGATGCGGCCGCCGAAATCGGCCTTCTCGGCCTCGAGATCGGCGATGCTCTTCGCCTTCACGTAGGTCGGCACGATCAGGCCGATCTTCGCGCCCGGGTAGTTCACGCCGAGGTCGACGACCTTGGTCTTGAACTGATCCCAGTACGCGCCGTGCGTCACCGGCAGCCAGGCCGACAGCGTCGCGTCGAGGTCGCCGCGCGCCACGCCCTGCCACATCACGCCCGCGGCGACCGGCACGAGCTGCACCGGATAGCCGAGCTTCTTCTCGATGATCTGCGCAGCCACGTTCGACGTGCCGACGCTGTCGTCCCAGCCTTCCACGTAACCGATCTTGATGGTCGGCTTCGTGTCGGCGAAGGCGGCGGGCGCGGCCGCCGTCATCAGCGCGGCGAAGGCCCCGCACCAGGCCAGTTTTGCGATGAATTTCATGGTCGATCTCCTTGGGTGGTCATTGGCGCGACGTTGCACGCCTTGTGGGTCTCTCTAGGTTCCGCAACCACAATTCATCGGTATCGTCGTTTTCCGACACGTCCTTGTCGATAAGCGACGTGTCGCCTTTTCCGCTGCCTTGCCCCGCCTCGCTTACTTTTCCACCACGAGATCGGACAGCGGCTTGCTGCAGCACAGCAGCACCATGCCGTTGTCGATTTCACGCTGGCGGATCCCGCCGTTGTGCTTCATGTCCACCTGCCCCGACACCAGCTTGACCTTGCAGGTGCCGCACATGCCCTGCGAGCACGACGACGGCAGCCGCACGCCCGACTGGCGCGCCGCATCGAGCACGTGCTGGTCGGCGCCGCAACTGATCTCGCGGTTGCTCTTCGAGAACGTGACCGAGAAGTGCGTGGTTTCCGGCACCGGCACGCCTTCCTCGACCAGCGTTTCCACCGTCTCGGGCGCGGCCTCGTCGAGCATCGTCTCGAACGAGAAGCTTTCCTCGTGATACTGCTTGCGATCGAAACCGGCCTCGTCGAGCAGGTCGCGCACCGCCTTCATGTACGGCGCGGGGCCGCAGGTGAAGATCTCGCGCTCCATGAAATCCGGCGCGATCAGCTTGAGCAGCGGCAGCGACAGGTAGCCCGTGATGCCCGGCCAGTTGGTTCGGCTTCCTACCCGTTCGCAAACGAACGCGGTGCGGAAGTTGTTCTGGCTCGACGCGATCATGTCGATTTCGCGCGGGAAGATGATGTCGTCCGGCGTGCGCGCGCTGTGCACGAACACGATGTCGCGATCCTCGGCGAGATCGTAGTGCGCGCGGCTCATCGACATCAGCGGCGTGATGCCCGAGCCGGCCGACAGGAACAGGAACTTGCGCGCGGGGTGGCGGGCGCAGGTGAATTCCCCGGCCGGGCCGAGCACGCGCACCTGCGCGCCGGCCTGGAGGTTGTCGTGCAGCCAGTTCGACACCTTGCCGCCCGGCACGCGCTTGACCGTGATCGACAGCGTGTGCGGCCGCGCCGGTGACGACGAGATCGTGTAGCAGCGATTGATCGTCTCGCCGTCGATATCGAGTTCGAGCGTCACGAACTGGCCCGGCTCGAACGCGAACGTGCGGCCCGACGGCGACCGGAAAAAGAAGCTCCGCACATCGTGCGTTTCCTGCCGCACATGGCAGCAGATCAGTGTTTCCTCGACGTCGCTCGTCCAGAGTTCGGGCAACGCCTTCCAAAAATCGGGCTGCGTCACGCGGCTGTCTACCGGTTCGAAATTCGCGGCATCTCGCATCATCTCTTGCTCCGCCTGTCCTGTCCGTGCTGGTGGTGTGCTGTCTGTAACTGTCGTCAAGCGCCGAGGTGCGCGGCCATGCGGCCGATGTACCACGCCGAAAACTTCTCGACCAGGCCTTCCGTGAACGGCGAGTACGGGCCCGGCTCGTAGGCGCTGCTGGTGGCGCCGCGCTGCGAGAACTCCACGAGCGCGCGATCCTGATCGTTGGTGGCGTTCCACACGGCCGTGAGGTTCTTCACGTCGTAATCGATGCCTTCCTTCGCGTCCTTGTGAACCAGCCACTTGGTGCGCACCAGCGTCTTGCCGGCCGACAGCGGGATCACCGAGAACGTGACGATGTGATCGGCCATGAAGTGGTGCCACGAATTCGGCTGGGTCCAGAACGACAGGCCGCCGAGGTCGGCGCGTTCGAATTCGCCGAGCAGCTTCTTCGACGCGGCTTTCGCGTCGAGCGTCTGCGATTCGCCGGCGCGATCGAGCGGCAGGCGCTGGGTGCGGAAGCCGGTCACGTCGAGCAGGCGCTCCACCTCGACCGACGGCAGGCCCTGTTCTTCCCACTGCTTCTCGCGCGCCGCGCAGGTGGCCTCGAACGCGGCCATGCCCTCGGCCGTGGCCGGCGACGGCTGATAGCCGAAGCCGTATTCGTACAGCGAAATGGTCAGCTCCGGATGGTTCGCGACGCAGTGATAGCACTCGCGATTGTTCTCCATCGTCAGCTTCCAGTTGCCTTCCTCGATGATGTCGATCTGCGCGGCGATCTTGGTGCTCGCCAGATCGTGCGGCAGCAGGTACGGCTCCATCGCGGCGCGCAGGTTCTCGAAATCGGCCGGCGGTTCGTCGGCCAGGCACACGAACAGCAGGCCGCCGAGGTTCTGCAGATGCACCGATTTCAGGCTGTGCTTGCAGCGGTCGAACTTCTCGCCCATGTGCTCGGCGAACATCAGCGCGCCGGTCAGGTTGTAGGTCCAGCTGTGGTACGGGCAGACGATGTTGCCCACCGAGCCTTTGTCTTCGTTGCAGAGGCGCGCGCCGCGGTGGCGGCAGACGTTATGGAACGCACGGATTTCCATGTCGTCGTCGCGCACGATCAGGATCGAATCGCTGCCGATTTCCACCGTCACGTAATCGCCCGGTTCCGGCACGTCCGGTTCGATCGCGACCTGAATCCAGTGCTTGCGGAAGATCGCGTCCATATCGAGCTGGAAAATTTCCTCGCTCAGGTAGAACGGGGCCTCCAGGCTGTAACCCGCTTTGCGGCGCTCCACCAGCGCGCGAATGTCTACCGTTTGACTCATGGTTTGCTCCGGACTCTATGCTTGGTTCTGCCGACGGATTCGGGTCAGCGATTCAGTAATCGATCAGTTGATGCTCGCGCAAATACGCCAGAATCACTTGTGCTTTTTCGACCGAACTCCCTTCATTTACGACGTTGCCGCCGCGGCTTTCGGTGGTGGTCGCGGACAGCATCCGGGCATGCCCGGAGCGCTTCTCGGCCGCCACCAGCTTGACGGGTTTGCGCTCGGTCGGCGCGGTTTTCCAGGCTGCGAAATCGGCCGATGCGGCGGGCGCCGCCACGGCCGCGGCGGGCACCGGCGCGACGCTGCCGGCGCGCTGGCGCGCATAGGCATAGCGTGGCTGCGCGTTGGCGAGCGGATGCACCGCCACCACGGCGGGCAGCGTCACGGCCACCCGGCGGCGCAGGCCCTTCGGCAGGAATTGCCGGATCACCGCTTCGCCGTTCTGCACCTCGATATCGACGGCCGTGCCGGCCAGCCGGTAATCGAGCTTCGCGGCCACCTGGTACGGCAGCAGGCCGGTGTCGAACGCGCCCTCGGCGCGCGTGCCGGTCAGCACCAGATCCACGCCGGCGAGGCGGCCCGCCAGCGGCGCGACCGCGTCGTCGCCGGGGCGGCACTCGATCACGTCGATCTTGCGGGCGCCGAGCGCCAGATAGTCGGCCAGCGCTGGATCGTTCGGATCGCCGGCGTGCAGCACTTCGAGCTGCGTGCCGTGCTCGCCGGCCAGCGTGCGGCCCAGTTCGAGCGCGGCCGCGTCGTTGCGGCTGTAGCGCGGCGCGCCGCTGACCGGATGCCGGCCCACCGACACCAGCACCGCGATTCGCGACAGTTTGCGGGGGGCGTTCATGCGGCCACTCCTTCCAGATGCCGCGCACCGTGCTCGCTGGCACGGCCGCGTGCCGCGCGCGCGGCGTTCACTTGTTCGATCAGCGCGGCGATGGTCGCCTGCGCGTCGCCCACCACCGTGAGGTTCGCGCGCTTGGCGATCGGCGCGCTGGCGTCGAGGTTCACGGCGATCACATGCCGGCAGTCCTTGATGCCCTGCAAATGCTGGACCGCCCCGGAAATGCCGAACGCGATGTAGAGGCTCGCCTCGACCGTCTTGCCGGTCGCGCCCACCTGCTTGTCGCGCGTGAAGTGGCCGTTGTCCACCGCCACGCGGCTCGCGCCGATCGCCGCGCCGAACACGCCGGCCAGTTGCTCGAACGCGCCCACGTCGGTCACGCCGTTGCCGGCCGAGACGATGAAATCGGCCTCCTCGAGCGCCACCTGCGCGGCGTCGAGCTCTTCCATGCCGAGATCGCGATAGCCGGCGGCAGCGCCGCCCGAACCGATCGCGAACGGCGCGGCGAGCGTTTCGCCCGCGCCGACGAACGGCAGTTTCGGTTCGACCGCGTTCGGCGCGAGCAGCACCACGTCCGGCAAGGCCCGCGTGCAGAACTGGCGCTTCGCATCGGCGTATGCGCCCACATGCTTCGCGTCGATCTCGACCACCTGGGCGGCCACGCTCGCGCCGAGCGCCGCGGCGTAGCGGCGGCCGAGGTCGCCGTCGCCGGTGGCGTTGTCGGGCACCAGCACATGACGCGGCGCGAGTGCGGCGGCACAGGCCAGCAGCGCATGCAGCTCGGCGTCGGGCGCGAAGCCGCGGCGGTCGAAACCGGGCAGCTCGATCAGCTTGTCGATGCCGAGTTCGGCGATCTCGTCCTTCAGTTCACCGAACGACAGCAGCACCACTTCGCTGCGTGCGTCGGCCAGCAGCGCGGCGGCGGCGGCCACCTGGCGCGTGTGATCGTCGAGCGAGCCGCGCTCCGGGTGGGCCACCACCAGCAGCACGTGCTCGGCGGCTTCCACGGTGCGCTTCGGCTTCGGCGCATCGTGATGGGCGTGGCCGATCCATTGCGCGACGTTGCCGCCGGTGCCCACCTCGCCCAGCGTGATGCGCTTGAGTCCGGCCGGCGTGACCACGAAGGGCCGGCGCGGATCGATACGTTTGAGGGTGTTCATCGAATCACTCCAGCGAGGCGGCGACGAGTTCGGCGACATCGAGCACGTCGGGGCGCGGGCCGACCACGCCTTCGAGCATCGCCGTGCAGTTCGGGCAACCCACCGCGACCACGTCGGCGCCGATGGCGCGCGCGTCCGCGATGCGGATGTCGGGAATCCGCTGCTTGCCCGGGATGTCGGTCAGCGGCGCACCGCCGCCACCGCCGCAGCAGCGCCCGCGCATGCCGTTGCGTTCCATCTCCACCACCTGAATGCCGATCGTCTTGAGCAGCTTGCGCGGCGCTTCGGTCTCGCCGTTGTAGCGGCCGAGATAACACGGGTCGTGATACGTGACCTTCTTTTCGCGCAGCGCTTCGTTCGCTTTCGGCGAGATGCGGCCCGCCTCGGCCAGCTCGGCCACGAACGCCGTGTGATGCTTGACCGTGTAGCGCGCGCCGAGCGCACGGTATTCGTTGCGCAGGCTGTGCATCACGTGCGGATCGGCCGTCACGATCTGCTTGAACGACAGCGTGTCGAGCGTGGCGATCAGGCGCTTGGCCATCTGCTGGAACGTGGCCTCGTCGCCGAGCCGGCGGGCCGTGTCGCCCGTGTCGGTTTCGGCGCGGCCGAGCACCGCGTAATCCACGCCGGCCTTGTTCAGCACCTTGATGAACGCGCGCAGCGTGCGCTGGTAACGCATGTCGAACGCACCCTCGCCGGCCACGATCAGCACGTCCACCGGGCGGCCCGGCTGCGCCACTGGCGCTTGCAGATCCACCGACCAGTCGTAGCGCGAGGCCGTGTCGAAACCGCCCATCGTGCCGGTTTCGCGCAGGTTCGCGATGGTTTCCGCGCCCTTGCCCGGCACCGTGCCGTGCACCAGCGTCTGGTTGCGGCGCATGTCGACGATCGCGTCCACGTGCTCGATCAGCATCGGGCACTCCTGCACGCAGGCGCGGCAGGTGGTGCACGACCACAGCGTGTCGGCTTCGATCAGGCCCGAGACGATCGGCCCGTTCGGCTCGCCGCCGTGGCGGCCCACCGCGATGCCCGGCGTCGGGCTGCCGGCGTAGGCCGCATCCGTGCCGCCGGCCATGCCGGTCACCAGATCCTGGATCAGCTTCTTCGGGTTCAGCGGCTGGCCCGAGGCGAACGCCGGGCAGGCGGCCTCGCACTTGCCGCACTGCACGCAGGCGTCGAAGCTCAGCAACTGGTTCCAGCGGAATTCCACCGGCTTGCCGACGCCGTATTCCTGCTGCTCGATATCGGGCAGCTTGAGCGCCGTGGGCGGCACGGCCGTGCCGTTGCCGGTGAAGCTCTCGCGGGTTGCCGCGAACCGTTCCTGACGCGGGTGGAACGCGAGGTGCAGCAGGCCGGCGATGGCGTGCTTCATCGGGCCGCCGCGCGCCGCGCCGAACGTCATCGCGAACGCGCCGATCGCGATCAGCACCGCGCACAGCACCGCCACCGCGCCCGACATCGCGCTGGCCGGCACCACGGCGTACAGCGCGAGGCCGAACGCGAACGAGCCGAGCAGCCAGGGCAGCGTATTCCACGGGCCGCGCGACAGGCGCGCCGGCACGTCCTTCGCCGCGCGGCGGCGCCAGACGAACACCGCGCCCACCAGCATCGCGAGCGAGGCCAGCAGGATCAGCTTGTCGAGCCACGGCGAGTAGATCGCCAGGCCGTAGTTGACGAACACCAGCGCCATCGCGCCGATCGCGCCGCCCGCCGTCGCCACGTGCGTCTTGGCGATGTACGGGTCGCGCGCCACCACGTGGTGCAGGTCGACGAAATAACGCTTCGGGATGGTAAATAAATTGCCGATGCCGAACGCGCCGGGTGCCGTGGCGCGGCCCACGCGCCAGAACGCCGAGCGCTTCGCCACCGCGAACGCAAGCCCCGCCACCGACAGCCACAGCAGGGCGGTAATCATGAAAGCCGGATTCATCGTCAGAAGTCCTTCACGAGACGCAGCGAGTCGTAGATCGCGCCGTGGACGTTGTGCATCGAGATGCAGTCGCCGACGCGGAACAGCAGGAAGCGGCCGTTGCCCAGTTCTTCCGACAGGCACGGTTGCGGCTCGGCCGCGAACAGCGTATGCGGATCGATCTGGCCGCGGTTCAGCGATTCCGGCTTGAGCTTCCAGTACAGCTCGTCGTTCGGCGACGAACCGTTCTCGACCACCACCTGGTCGACGACGCGCTCTTCCTGCTCTTCGGTGTATTCGTTGCGCAGCACCGCGATGGTCTTGCCGTCTTCCACGTACACGCGATCGAGCATGTAGTTGGGCGTATGGATCACGCCGAACGCATACAGGCGGCGGTAGAAGATCGGGAACGTCGTGCCGCCGCAATCGTCGGCCACCTTCACGTCGGGCGTGACGATCTCGACCTGCGAGCCGCGGCTCGCCATGAAGTCGGCCACGCCCGCGCCGGCATGCGTGCTCACGCCGTCGAACAGCAGCACGTTCTTCTTCGGCTCGACCTTGCCGTTCAGGATGTCCCACGAGCTCACGGCCAGGCCTTCGTCCACGCCCCAGCCCGGCACCTGCCAGGTGAAGCTGGAGCCACCCGTGGCGAGCACCACGATGTCCGGCTTCTCGGCCATGATCATCTTCTCGTCGGCGGCCACGCCGAGGCGGCGGTCCACGCCGAGGCGCTTGGTTTCCATGTCGAACCAGCGGATGATCCCCGACATCTGTTCGCGCTGCGGCGCCTTGGCCGCGATCATCACCTGCCCGCCCACTTCGGCGTTCTTCTCGAACAGCACCACGTCGTGGCCGCGCAGCTTGGCGACACGCGCGGCTTCGAGGCCGGCGGGGCCGGCGCCCACCACCACCACCTTGCGCTTCGGGCCGCGCGATTTCTCGATGATGTGCGGCATCGTCGATTCGCGCGAGGTGGCGGCGTTCTGGATGCACAGCACGTCGAGGCCGTTGTATTGACGGTCGATACAGTAGTTCGCGCCCACACACTGCTTGATTTCGTCCTCGCGGCCGTCGCGAATCTTGATGACCATGTGCGGATCGGCGATCTGCGCGCGCGTCATGCCGACCAGATCGATCATGCCGGTGGCGAGCAGGCGCTCGGCCTGGCCCGCGTCGCGAATGCTCTGCGCGTGCATCACCGGGATCTTCACGACCGACTTGATGCCGGCCGCAAGGTGAACGAACGGTTCCGGCGGCAGCGCCATCGGCGGCATGCAGTTGGCGATCGTGTTGTGCGTGTCGCCGCCCGAGCCGACCACGCTCAGGTAATCGATCAGGCCCGTCTCGGACATCGCCTGCGCGATTTCCTTGAGCGCTTCGTGATCGAGGCCATCCTCGTGGAATTCGTCGCCGCACATGCGCAGGCCGACGCAGAAATCCTTGCCCACCGCCTCGCGCACCGCCGTCAGCACTTCGATGCCGAAGCGCAGGCGGTTCTCGAGGCTGCCGCCCCATTCGTCGGTGCGGTGGTTGGAGCGCTTGCTCCAGAACTGGTCGATCAGGTGCTGGTGGGCGGCCGAGATTTCGATGCCGTCCATGCCCGCGGCCTGCACGCGCTTCGCGGCCGCCGCGAAATCGCCGATGATGCGGCGGATTTCCTCGATCTCGATGATCTTCGCGTTGCCGCGGTGCACCGGCTCGCGCACGCCCGACGGCGACATCAGGTGCGGCCAGTGCTCGCCGTGGAACGACGAGCGGCGGCCCATGTGCGTGGCCTGGATCATGATCTTCGCGCCGTGCTGGTGCATCGTGTCGGCCAGGCGCGTGAGCGGATCGATGATCTTGTCGGTCGACAGGTTGACCGATTTCCACCAGCCCTGCGGGCTGTCGACCGATACCGGGCTGGAGCCGCCGCAGATCGCGAGGCCAACCCCGCCTTTCGCCTTCTCCTCGTAGTAACGGATATACCGGTCTCCCGGCAGGCCGCCCGGCTCCGCGTACACCTCGGCGTGCGCGGTGCTGACGATGCGGTTGCGCAAGGTCAGCTGGTTGAGCGTCATGGGCTTGAAAAGGTTCGGGTAACGCATTGGGGGCGACCTCTGGCGGGCTCAGTCGTATTGGTATCGGTTATGAATCAGGCAGCGATCGGCGACACTTCGAACACGCAATGGCCGTGATGGTCATGGTGTTCGCCGGCGCAATGCGCTTCGGTCGAGAACGCGCGCGGCGCGCCCTTGCCTTCCGGCGTGGTGTCGTTGACCCAGTCCATCGCGCCGGCGAACCAGCCCGCGAACATGTAGCAGAGCTTGCCGATCTTCTCCGGCTGCTGGAGCACGAACGACGAATGGCGCAGCTCGATGCGGGCGCGCGCGTTCACCGGGTCGGCCTCGATGATGCTGAACAGGCCCCAGCCGCGTTGCGACAGGCGGTTCAGGTAATGCTCGAACACCGCCATGCCCTGAATGCCGTGCGCCGGCGCTTCCTTGTCGCACCAGTAGTAGGCGGACTTGTAGCCGGCCTTGTAGAGGATCTCGGCATAGGCGTCCTGGCCCAGCGCTTCTTCCACGGCAACGTGGTTGTTCGTGAAGAAGTGGCGCGGCACGTACAGCATCGGCAGCGCGTCGGTGGTCCAGACACCGGTGTTGGGATCGACGTCGATGGGCAGTTGCGGTTGCATCGTTGACTCCGTGGTGAGGCATGGCGCCCGGGTTCGGGCGCGACTTCGCCCGCGCGCCGTCGCTCGTGGAGCGGGCGCGTGGTGCGGATCGATTGATTGAATGACGGTGGGCCGGCCCGGGGCCGGCGCGGAATCAGGCGCCCCAGACGTCCTTGAACACGCGAACCCAGTTCTCGCCCATGATCTTGCGGATGCGCGACTCCTTCCAGCCGGCGCGTTCCATCGCCGCGGTCAGGTTCGGGAATTCGCCGATGGTTCGGATCCCTTCGGGGTTCACGACCTTGCCGAAATTGGTCAGGCGGCGGTAGCGGCCCTTGTCGTGCGTGAGCATGTCGAAGAATTCGGTGCTGTAGCCCTGCGTGAAATCGGTGCCGATGCCCACCGTATCCTCGCCGATCAGGTTCACGACGTAGTCGATCGCCTCGATGTAGTCGTCGATCGTGGCGTCGATGCCGCGCTTCAGGAACGGGGCGAACATCGTCACGCCCACGAAGCCGCCGGCGTCGGCGATCTCGCGCAGTTGCTCGTCGCTCTTGTTGCGCGGGTGTTCCTTCAGGCCCGAGGGCAGGCAGTGCGAATACGTGACCGGCTTCTTCGAGAACGCGATCGCTTCGGACGACGTATTGCCGCCCACGTGCGAGAGGTCGACCATGATGCCGACGCGGTTCATTTCGGTGATCACTTCGCGGCCGAAATCGGACAGGCCGCCGTCGCGCTCGTAGCAGCCGGTGCCGACCAGGTTCTGCGTGTTGTAGCAGAGCTGCACGACGCGCACGCCCATGTCGGCGAACGCTTCGATATACGAAAGGTTGTCTTCGAACGCATGCGCATTCTGGAAGCCGAGGATCACGCCGGTCTTGCCTTCGCGCTTGGCGCGGGCGATGTCGTCGGTGGTGCGCACCAGCGTCAGCAGTTCGCTGTTGTCGCGGATCGCCTGCTTCATCGTGCCGATGTTGTCGACCGTCTTGATGAAGCTGTCCCACACCGACACGGTGCAGTTGGCCGCGGTCACGCCGCCCTTGTGCATATCCTCGAATACCGAACGATCGAACTTCGAGATGTTCAGGCCGTCGATGATGATGCTGTCCTGATGCAGCGTGCTCATGTGATTCTCCAGAATGGCGCGTATGTGTGGGCGATCGTGCGGGTTATCCCGGCGGCTGGCGCTTCCGGGAAAGGCCCGTCCTGTAAGGGTTCGGGGCGGGTTTTCGCAGTGGCTGCCGACGGCTCTATTCTTGTCGTTCGGATTTTTTGCCGATTGATGAATTCAGACGCTTTCTTTGCCTTTTCCGACATGCGCGTCCGTTTTGTACAAGTCGGCCGAGGCGCGTCGCCGCAAGGCTCGCGGCGTGTCGTTTCCGGACAGGTGCGCGGCTCCGGGTAAGCCCGTAGGCGGCGATCGGCGCGGGCGGGTGCGATCCGGCACCGCGACGGTGCCGGCCGCGCCCGGCGCGAGTCGGCGCGGTGCAGCGCCTCCCCGCCGCGGTGCGCCGCACCATGCGCCGTCAAGCCCCGCCCACGTTGCGATCAGGGTTTAGCCGTATGGCATGGTTGTTGCGCGGGATTCCACAATAGCCGAGCCGTGTTTCCCCAGCGCGCCGATTCCCGATTCAAGGAACGCCACATGTCCCCCGATCGCACCGCGAGTCTGTCTCACTTCGCGTTCGTTCCACTGCCCAACTTCACGATGATCGCGTTCACCAATGCGATCGAAGTGCTCAGGATGGCCAATTACCTGAGCGGCCAGACGCTGTACCGCTGGTCCGTCGTGTCGCCGGGAGGCGGCCCGGTCACGGCAAGCAACGGCCTGAGCGTGGATACCGCGCCGGCCGAAACCCTGGGCATTCCGGACGTGGTGTTCGTGTGCGGCGGGGTGGACGTGCAACGCGCCACCACGGCCGAGCATCTGGCCACCATGCGCCGCTTCGCGCGCGCCGGCGTGGCGCTCGGCAGCCTGTGCACCGGCACCTACGCGCTGGCCAAGGCCGGCCTGCTGTCGGGCTACGCCTGCGCGATCCACTGGGAAAACATGTCGGCGCTCAAGGAAGAATTTCCCGACACGCGCTTCCTGAAGGAACTGTTCGTGATCGACCGCGACCGCATCACCTGCACGGGCGGCGTGGCGCCGCTCGACATGATGCTGAACCTGATCGCGCCGCGCGTGGGCACGGCGCGCGTCACGCAGATCGCCGAGCAGTTCATCGTCGAACACGTGCGCGATACCAGCGCGCAGCAACGCATGCCGCTCGTCGCGCGGCTCGGCTCCGCGAACAAATCGCTGTTCGAGGTGATCGCGCTGATGGAGAACAACATCGAGGAGCCGCTCTCGCGCGAGGAGCTGGCGCGGCTCGCGAACATGTCGCAACGCCAGTTGCAGCGCCTGTTCCGCGAACACCTCGGCATGACGCCCACCCATTACTACCTGACGCTGCGCCTGCGCCGCGCACGCGAGCTGCTGCTGCAGACCGACATGTCGATCATGCACATTACAATGGCATGCGGTTTCCAGTCGGCCTGCCATTTCAGCAAGAGCTATCGCGATGCGTTCGGCACCGCGCCGACCCGCGAACGCCGCAAGCAGGTCGCACCGCTGGCGCAACCGATGCTGCCGATCGGCGCATCGCAACCGGCGCTCGTGCTGCACGCCTGACGCTCCCGCCCCGGCCGGACGCGGGCGGCGCACGCCGCCCCACCAACCGGACCGCACGTGCAACACGATGCCGCGCTGGCGAGCGCCTATCTCGCCTACCTGAACGCCCCCGATAGCGACGCCGCCCTGGCGCTGGCCCGCCGGCTGCGCGAAA
>NZ_JAAGPF010000099.1 GCF_017104645.1 Burkholderia sp. Ac-20379 | reverse complement strand
TTTACCGTGAACGACACGTCGATGTTGTCAGTCATGCTGTGATGTGCGTTGTCTGTACACTACGGTCACTCGATATGTCCAAGTTAGTGTACTTCTGAGTGTATTTCGTTCAGATGTAAGATGTGTTAGTATTATTTTCTACATCCTGTTTTTTACAGAGGATGTGTCACTAGTTCTATGGTATTCTTCCAGGTCGTATAGATGTGATTTCTTTCTATCTTTAGTTTTTTTTTTTTTC
>NZ_JAAGPF010000098.1 GCF_017104645.1 Burkholderia sp. Ac-20379 | reverse complement strand
GTGGCGAAGCGATCCGCGCGCAGCGCGGCGAGCGTCTCGGCCGGCACTTGATGCCCGGTGCCGCCGAGGTAATCGCTCACCACTCTAGCAGAGCCGCAGGCCAGGCCCCAGCCGGCCGGCCCGTGCCCGAGATTGACGAACACGCGCGGGTGGTGCGTCGGCCCGACCACCGGCAGGCCGTCCGGCGACAGCAGCCGTGTGTCCTGCCACGGCAGCGCGGCCGAGATCTTCGCCGCGCCTGGAATCCAGTCGTGGGTGGCCTGGCCGAGCAGCGCCAGCGCCTCGTCGTTGAGCGCGGCCGGCAGCGGCTTGGCCGTGTCCTTCTCGCTTTGCAGCACCGGCGCGCCGCTGATGCGCACGCGCTGATGCATGCGCGTCATGGCGATCCGCTTGATCGAATCGATGACCGTGAGATGCGGCGCGTGTTCCTCGTAGGCGACCGGCGCCGTCAGCGCATTGACGCGCACCGGATGCAGCGGCAGCGTCACGCCGAGCCGCGTCAGCAGCGGCACGCTGCCGGTGCCGGCCGCGACCACCACGGCATCGGCCGAGATCACGTCCACTTCCTTGCCGCGCGCGCCGAGCCGGTCGCCCGGTTCCGGCGCCAGCTCGACGGCCGCCCGGTTCGCCTCGACGCGGATCGCCGTGACGGTGCGGCCGAACATGAACTGCACGCCGTGCTCGTCGAGCGTCTGCTTGACCAGCTTCGCGAACAGGGGACAGTTCCCGGTGCGCTCGAATTCGAGCAGCACGCCGCCGGCGAACGTCGGATCGGCCGGCACCGAGTGTTCGAGCGCCGTGCATTCCTCGGCCGTGAGGATCTGGTGCGGGACTTCGTTGGCGCGCAGCAGGTCGAGCGCGGGCTGGGCCTGCTCCCATTCCGGCTTGTCGCGGATCACGTGCAGCACGCCGGGGCGCTGTTCGAATTCCAGGCCGAAGCGGCGTTCGATGTCGGCGATCGATTCGCGCGACAGATCCACCAGCGGCTTGAGCTTCGCGAAGTGGGCCGTGAACGCCTCGGGGTCGCGCAGTTTGGCGAGTTCGCGCGTGAAGCGGCGCAGCGCGCCGTTCAGGCCCGGCTTGTAGACGACGCCGCTGCGCAGCGCGCGGCGGTGGTGCATGAAGGTCGGGCCGAACCAGACGTCGAGCGGCGTGGGCAGCACGAGGCCGCCATGGCCGTAGGTCGCGCCCTGGGCGACGGTGGCGTGACGCTCGACCACGCAGACGCGATGGCCGGCGGCACGCAACTGGTAGGCGGTGGCGACGCCGCCGATTCCGCCGCCGATGACGATGACATCCATGTTGTGATTCGATGACGAGCCGCGTGGCGACCCGGGGTCTGGTCTTCCTTGAGGGCCGTGTGGAACCCGGTGAACCGCGAATGATAGCGCCAAACCGGGCGCTGGCGGATTCGGCCTTGCGGCCGGGGCCGCCGCGCCGCGCCGTGGCGGATTGGACACGATCCGCCGATTCGCCGGCCGGGCTTGGCCCGGAAGCACCTAGGGAGAGCCGACTTCCGGGTATAATTACGGCCTTCCTTTCGCCCCAATGTCGCCGTTTTTTCGCGACTCATCGATGTCCGTCCAGCCCATGGCCCACTTCTCGTGTTTCCCCGGCGCCGCCGCCCTGTCCGATTTCCGCCAAGCCCGCCTGCTCGACACGCTCAAGCAGATCGACGGCGATATCGTGGCCATTCGCGGCCAGTACCTGCATTTCGTCAACGCGTCCGACGCGCTCGCCGCCGATGAAGCGGCCCGCATCGACGCGCTGATGCACTACGGCGCGCCGTTCGAGGCGGCCGCCGAGAAGGGCGCCACCGACACCTTCATCGTGCTGCCGCGTCTGGGCACCGTGTCGCCGTGGGCCAGCAAGGCAACCGACATCGCGCTGCACTGCGGCCTCGCCAAGGTGCGTCGCATCGAACGCGGCGTCGAGTTCACCGTCACGCTGAAGGCCGGCCTGCTCGGCATGGGCGGCAAGAAGGCGCTGTCGGCCGAGGCGCGCGCCGCCGTGGCCGCCGCGCTGCACGACCGCATGACCGAAACCGTGGTGGCCGCGCGCGACGACGCGAACCACCTGTTCGCCGAACTGCCGGCCAAGGCGCTGGGCCGCGTCGACGTGCTGGGCCAGGGCCGCGCCGCGCTCGAAGCCGCCAACGCCGAGCTGGGCCTCGCGCTGGCCGACGACGAAATCGTCTACCTCGTCGATGCGTTCACGAAGCTCGAACGCAATCCCACCGACGTCGAACTGATGATGTTCGCGCAGGCCAACAGCGAGCACTGCCGCCACAAGATCTTCAACGCCGACTGGACGATCGACGGCGCGAAGCAGGACATGTCGCTGTTCGCGATGATCCGCAACACCGAGAAGATCAGCCCGCAAGGCACGATCGTCGCCTATTCGGACAACTCCTCGATCATGCGCGGCGCGCAGGCCGAGCGCTGGTTCCCGCGCGGCGCGGGCGCCGGCGGCCAGCCGGCCGAGCAGTACGGCCGCCACAGCGAGCTCACGCACACGCTGATGAAGGTCGAGACGCACAATCACCCGACCGCGATCTCGCCGTTCGCCGGCGCAGCAACCGGCGCGGGCGGCGAGATCCGCGACGAAGGCGCGACGGGCCGCGGCGCGCGTCCGAAGGCCGGCCTGGCCGGTTTCACGGTATCGAACCTCGATCTGCCGGACGCCCGCGAAGCCTGGGAAAACGCCCGCGACGCCGCCCAGCCGGTGGCCGAGCGCAACCCGGCGGACGCCCACGCGCCGTATGGCCGCCCGGACCGCATCGCCTCGCCGCTGCAGATCATGATCGACGGCCCGCTCGGCGGCGCCGCGTTCAACAACGAATTCGGCCGCCCGAACCTCGGCGGCTACTTCCGCGTCTACGAACAGAACGTCGGCGGCACCGTGCGCGGCTATCACAAGCCGATCATGATCGCCGGCGGCATCGGCAACATCTCCGACGGCCACACCCACAAGCACGACCTGCCGGCCGGCACGCTGCTGATCCAGATCGGCGGCCCCGGCATGCGGATCGGCATGGGCGGCGGCGCGGCCAGCTCGATGGCCACCGGCGCGAACACGGCCGAACTCGATTTCGATTCGGTCCAGCGCGGCAACCCGGAAATCGAACGCCGTGCGCAGGAAGTCATCAACGGCTGCTGGCAGCTCGGCGAGACCAACCCGATCCTGTCGATCCACGACGTCGGCGCGGGCGGCCTGTCGAACGCGTTCCCCGAACTGGTCGACGGCGCCGACAAGGGCGCGCGCTTCGAGCTGCGCAAGATCCAGCTCGAGGAAAGCGGCCTGTCGCCGCGTGAAATCTGGTCGAACGAATCGCAGGAGCGTTACGTCCTGGCGATCGCGCCGGCCGATCTGCCGCGCTTCGAGGCGATCTGCGCGCGCGAGCGCTGCCCGTTCGCCGTGATCGGCGTGGCCACCGAGGAACGCGAGCTGAAGCTCGTCGACGACGCCACCGAAGGCGCCGATTCGCATCCGGTCGACATGCCGATGGACGTGCTGCTCGGCAAGCCGCCGAAGATGCACCGCGACGTGACGCGCGTGAGCGTCGAGCGCGCACCGGTGGACGTCACCAGCCTGTCGCTGGCCGACGCCGCCGTCAGCGTGCTCAAGCACCCGACGGTCGGCAGCAAGTCGTTCCTGATCACGATCGGCGACCGTTCGGTGGGCGGCACCACGGTGCGCGACCAGATGGTCGGCCCGTGGCAGGTGCCGGTGGCCGACTGCGCCGTCACGGCGCTCGACTACGCCGGGTTTGCCGGCGAGGCGATGACGATGGCCGAGCGCACGCCGCTGGCCGTGATCGATTCGCCGGCCTCGGGCCGCATGGCGGTGGGCGAGGCGATCACCAACATCGCGTCGGCGCCGATCGCGTCGCTCGACAAGCTCAAGCTGTCGGCCAACTGGATGGCCTCGTGCGGCACCGCCGGCGAAGACGCCGCGCTGTACGACACGGTCAAGGCGATCGGCATGGAGTTGTGCCCGGCGCTCGGCATCGGCATTCCGGTCGGCAAGGATTCGCTGTCGATGAAGACCAAGTGGAACGACGACGGCGTGGCGAAGGAAGTCGTCTCGCCCGTGTCGCTGATCATCTCGGCGTTCGCGCCCGTGGAAGACGTGCGCCGCCACCTGACGCCGCAATTGCGCCGCGTGGCCGATGCCGGCGACAGCGTGCTGATCGCGATCGACCTCGGCCGCGGCAAGCACCGCATGGGCGGCAGCATCCTGGCGCAGGTCACGCAGCAGGTGGGCGACGCCACGCCGGACGTGGACGATCCCGAAGATCTCAAGCGCTTCTTCAACGCGATCCAGTCGCTGAACGCCGACGGCAAGCTGCTGGCGTACCACGACCGCTCGGACGGCGGCCTGTGGGCGACCGTCTGCGAAATGGCGTTCGCGGGCCACGCCGGCGTGTCGCTGAACGTCGACATGCTGACGCTCGACCCGAACCACGAATCCGATTTCGGCGACGCGAAGGATTGGGCCAAGCAGACCAGCGGCCGCCGCGAGGATCGCACGATCCGCGCGCTGTTCAGCGAGGAACTGGGCGCCGTGGTGCAGGTGCGCGCCGCCGACCGCGACGCCGTGCTGGCCTCGCTGCGCGAACACGGCCTGTCGACCTGCTCGCACGTGATCGGCTCGGTCAACGAGCGCGACACGGTGGAAGTGTTCCGCGACGCCAAGAAGATCTACGAAGCGCCGCGCGCCGAACTGCAACGCGCCTGGAGCGAAGTGAGCTGGCGCATCGCGCGCCTGCGCGACAACCCGGCCTGCGCCGACGGCGAGTACGACACGCTGCTCGACGCCGCCGATCCGGGCATGCAGCCGGTGCTGACGTTCGACGCCGCTGACGACGTGGCCGCGCCGTTCATCGCCACCGGCGCGCGCCCGCGCGTCGCGATCCTGCGCGAGCAGGGCGTGAACTCGCACCTCGAAACGGCTTATGCGTTCGACCGCGCCGGCTTCGACGCGCACGACGTCCACATGAGCGACCTGCTGGCCGGCCGCGCCAACCTGGCGGACTTCGCCGGCGCGGTGGCGTGCGGCGGCTTCTCGTACGGCGACGTGCTCGGCGCCGGCGAAGGCTGGGCCAAGACGATCCGCTTCAACGAAGGGCTGGCCGAGATGTTCTCGACGTTCTTCGCGCGCCAGGACACGTTCGCGCTCGGTATCTGCAACGGCTGCCAGATGCTGTCGAGCATCGCCTCGATGATCCCCGGCGCCGAAGCCTGGCCGAAGTTCACGCGCAACAAGTCCGAGCAGTTCGAAGCGCGCTTCTCGCTCGTGGAAGTGCAGCCGTCGCCGTCGATCTTCTTCGCCGGCATGGAAGGCTCGCGCATTCCGGTGGCCGTCGCGCACGGCGAAGGCTTCGCCGATTTCTCGCAGCAGGGCGACGCGAGCCGCGTGGCCGTGGCGATGCGTTACGTCGATCACCGCGGCCAGGCCACCGAGCGTTACCCGTTCAACCCGAACGGCTCGCCGGCCGGCATCACCTCGGTCACCACGGCCGACGGCCGCTTCACGGTGCTGATGCCGCACACGGAGCGCGTGCACCGCACCGTGCAGATGAGCTGGTCGCCCGAAGGCTGGGGCGAGGCGAGCCCGTGGATGCGCGTGTTCCGCAACGCGCGCCGCTGGATCGGTTGAGTTCCGGTGCGCGGCACCGGGCCCGGCGGCTCACGACGAGCCGGCCGCCCGCGCCGCGCGCCATGCAGTTCGTTGTATCGAATTCGGCGCGTCGGACGATCGCGCCCGTGCCTTCAGGCAGCGCGATAGCCGCCTGAACGCGCAACGCCTGACCGCGCGCAAGCCTGCGCACGGTGCGGCATAATCGTTCAGGTTTGCATCGGCGGGCGCTCAAAAGGCGCCTGTTGTGGTGCGCACCGGTGCGTTGCGGCGAGCCCAAAGGCCTGATTCGCCGCGACCGCCGTTTTTCCCGGTCACCTTCTGTTTCGCTACCACAACAATGCCCGCATACCGTTCCAAAACATCCACCGCCGGCCGCAACATGGCAGGCGCGCGCTCGCTCTGGCGCGCCACCGGCATGAAGGACGAAGATTTCTCGAAGCCGATCATCGCGGTCGTCAATTCGTTCACGCAGTTCGTGCCCGGCCACGTCCACCTGAAGGATCTCGGCCAGCTCGTCGCGCGTGAGATCGAAGCCGCCGGCGGCGTCGCCAAGGAATTCAACACCATCGCCGTCGACGACGGCATCGCGATGGGCCACGACGGCATGCTGTATTCGCTGCCGAGCCGCGACATCATTGCCGACTCGGTCGAGTACATGGTGAACGCGCACTGCGCCGACGCGATGGTCTGCATCTCGAACTGCGACAAGATCACCCCCGGCATGCTGATGGCCGCGATGCGCCTGAACATCCCCGTGATCTTCGTGTCGGGCGGCCCGATGGAAGCCGGCAAGGCCAAGCTGGCCGTGCCGGGCACCAACACCATCCAGATCAAGAAGCTCGACCTGATCGACGCCATGGTGATGGCCGCCGACAGCCGCGTCAGCGACGAGGACGTGGCCGAAGTCGAACGCTCGGCCTGCCCGACCTGCGGTTCGTGCTCGGGCATGTTCACGGCGAACTCGATGAACTGCCTGACCGAGGCGCTGGGCCTGTCGCTGCCGGGCAACGGCACCGTGGTGGCCACGCACGCCGACCGCGAGCAACTGTTCAAGCGCGCCGGCAGCCGCATCGTGGAACTGGCCCGCCAGTACTACGAGCAGGAAGACGAGAAGGTGCTGCCGCGCTCGGTCGGCTTCAAGGCGTTCGAGAACGCGATCACGCTGGACATCGCGATGGGCGGCTCGACCAACACGATTCTCCACTTGCTGGCGATCGCGCAGGAAGCCGAGATCGATTTCTCGATGAACGACATCGATCGCCTGTCGCGCACCGTGCCGCAGCTGTGCAAGGTCGCGCCGAACACGAACAAGTACCACATCGAAGACGTGCATCGCGCCGGCGGCATCATGGCGATCCTCGGCGAGCTCGAGCGCGCCGGCAAGCTGCACACCGACGTGCCGACCGTGCATGCCAAGACGCTCGGCGACGCGCTGAAGCAGTGGGACATCGCGCTGACCGACGACGCCGCCGTGCAGAAGTTCTACATGGCCGGCCCGGGCGGGATCCCGACGCAGGTGGCGTTCAGCCAGGACGCCCGCTGGCCGAGCCTCGACCTCGATCGCGCCGAAGGCTGCATCCGCTCGTACGAGCACGCGTTCAGCAAGGAAGGCGGCCTGGCCGTGCTGACCGGCAACATCGCGCTGAACGGCTGCGTCGTGAAGACGGCCGGCGTGGACGAATCGATCCACGTGTTCGAAGGCCCGGCGCACGTGGTCGAATCGCAGGACGAAGCGGTCGAGAACATTCTCGCCGACAAGGTGCAGGCCGGCGACGTGGTGGTGGTGCGCTACGAAGGCCCGAAGGGCGGCCCGGGCATGCAGGAAATGCTCTACCCGACCAGCTATATCAAGTCGAAGGGCCTCGGCAAGGCGTGCGCGCTGCTGACCGACGGCCGGTTCTCGGGTGGCACCTCGGGCCTGTCGATCGGCCATTGCTCGCCGGAAGCGGCAGCGGGCGGTGCGATCGGCCTGGTGCGCAACGGCGACCGGATCCGCATCGACATCCCGAACCGCACGATCGACGTGCTGGTGAGCGACGAAGAGCTGGCGAAGCGCCGCGCCGAGCAGGACGCGAAGGGCTGGAAGCCGGCGCTGCCGCGCCCGCGCAAGGTGTCGGCCGCGCTGAAGGCCTATGCGAAGCTGGTGATGTCGGCGGACAAGGGCGCGGTGCGGGATTTGTCGCAGCTCGAGGACTGATCGGGCCGCTGCCTGGCTGTGAACGGCAAGATGCGAAACGCCACCCTTTTGGGTGGCGTTTTGTTTTGGGGGCATCGATGCTGGCGCGTAGGGCGGGCGATGCCTACAAGTGTCGGTCGACGTCCATGCGCTGATGCAGTACCCGGATCACGTCGAGTGTGTGGGGCATTTCGCGGTAGAACACCACGTGTGAGCCGACGAGGTAGCGCAGGTAATCGTCCCGTGCGCTGCTCGGTTTTCCGACCCGTTTGCCTTGCGCGAGCATCTCGAACATGGCGATGATTTCGCCGACATAGCGCTCAGCTTGATCGAGCGACCAGTGCTCGAACGTGTACGACCAGATGTCCTCGAGATCGCGCTGCGCCATCGGAGTCAGTCGTACCTCGCGGGCCTCAACCCCCATGTTTGGCGCGCATGCGGGCGAGGAAGGCCTGGCTGTCGAAAGCTGCAGGCTGGCCGGAGGCTTCACCCGCCCGCAAGGCTTCCTGCAGGGCCTTCAGTTCGGTTTCCTGCGTTTCAAGCAGGCGCAGGCCTGCTCGCACCACGTCACTGGCCGATCCGTAGCGGCCGGACGCGACCTGAACGTCTACAAATTGGGCCAAATGATCGCCCAGCGAGATCGAAGTATTCCGCGGCATCGTTTACCTCCTGATGGTCGAGAATGATATACCAATTTTTGGTATTTCTCGTGTGAGCCGGCTGCTTGAGCTTTGCTTGTCGATTGGCCCGCAGTGGGTGAGGCACACGCTTTTCTGCTCCGCGCGCACGATTCAGCTTTCGGCGACATGAACGATTCATGTCGAATCGGTAAGGTATTGATTCGTCTGAGTTATGTCTCGGATTTTGCCCCTACAAAGCGGCGGTTCCGGGCCGTTAACAGGCTTCGCATGCTCGATGCGACAGTACCTCTCAAAAGATCCTCAATGAAGCTCAGCCGTAAGATTCCTCTCGCGTTTTCCCTTTCTCTCACGTTGATGGCCGCCGGCGCTTTTTACGGCATCCACACGCTCAACGACGCCATCGCCACCTATCGCACCAGCGTGCAGGACGCCGCCGCCAACGAGCGCATGGTGTCGGCGACGCTCGTGGCGTTCAAGCTTCAGGTGCAGGAATGGAAGGACACGCTGCTGCGCGGCAAGGATCCAGAAAAGCTCGACCGCTACTGGGGCGCGTTCCAGAAGCGCGAGCGCACCGTCGACGATCTGGCGGCCCAGCTCCAGGCCAAGCTGCCCGACGGCGAGGCGCGCACGCTCGTGGCGCAATTCGCCGCCGCGCATGCCGAGATGGGCCAGGGCTACCGGAAGGGCTTCGAGGCCTTCAAGGCGGCCGGGGAAGATCCGACGGCCGGCGATGCCGTGGTGGCCGGCGTGGATCGCGCGCCGTCGACGCTGCTCGACCGCGCCGCGCAGACGATCGCCGCCGACAACGCCCGCATCGCGGGCGAGGCGGCTGCCGACGCGCGCAGCGCCACCGTGGCCAGCGCCGTGATCGCGGCCATCGTGTTCGTGCTCGGCCTGGTGGGCGGCGTGCTGTTCAGCCGCACCGTGACGCGGCCGCTGCATCGCGCCGTGGCGTTCGCACGCGACGTGGCCGACGGCGATCTGTCGACCGACCTGCACGCGAGCGGCGACGACGAAACGGCCGAACTGCTGGCCGCGCTTTCGCAGATGCAGGCCAGCCTGGCGCGCGTGGTGAGCCAGGTGCGCAGCAATGCCGAGGGTGTGGCCACGGCCAGCGCGCAGATCGCCGCAGGCAACCTGAACCTGTCGCAGCGCACCGAAGAGCAGGCCGCCTCGCTCGAGGAAACGGCCGCCAGCATGGAGGAACTGACCGCCACGGTGCGCACGAGCGCCGAGAACGCGCGGCAGGCCTCGGGGCTGGCCGGCGCCGCCGCCGACACCGCCACGCAGGGCGGCACGGTGATGCGCGACGTGATCGGCACGATGCAATCGATCGCGGACAGCTCGAACAAGGTGGTCGAGATCATCGCGATGATCGATGGCATCGCGTTCCAGACCAATATCCTCGCGCTCAATGCGGCCGTGGAAGCCGCCCGCGCCGGCGAGCAGGGCCGCGGCTTCGCCGTGGTGGCCGGCGAGGTGCGCACGCTGGCGCAACGCAGCGCCGCGGCGGCGCGCGAGATCAAGACGCTGATCGCGCAATCGAGCGAGCGCGTGGCGGCCGGATCGTCGCAAGTGGCCAGCGCCGGCGAGATCATCGACAAGATCGTGGATTCGGTGCATCGCGTGACCGATATCGTCGGCGAGATTTCGAGCGCGGCCGGCGAGCAGTCCACCGGGATCGAACAGGTCAACCTGGCCGTGACGCAACTCGATGAAGTGACGCAGCAGAATGCGGCGCTGGTGGAGGAGGCCTCGGCGGCGGCGCATGCGCTGGCGGATCAAGCGGAAGGGCTGCGGGAAGCGGTGGCGGCGTTTCGGTTGAGGGGGGCGGCGGTGGTTTGAGGCTTTTTAGGCGTGTGATGGGTTGGTTGGATGTTCGCTGCGCGCGATGGCTTGAGTGGCCATCGCGCGCTTTTGCTTTTATCGGCGAGCGAGGCGATTAATACGGCTTGATGCGGCGCCGTAAGCCCGTTTCGCGATTGAGCGTGGGAATGCCGTGCGCTTCGAGCTCATTCTCGGCTTCCGGAATCGGCGTGATCACCAAACGGCCATGCGTCACTTCGATGCGGACACGATGCGCCGGCTCAAATCCCGCTTTTTCGATCCATTTTCCTGATAGGCGGATCATCGGGACTGCCGTGCGCGGTTCGAGCCATTCGGGCTTTGTGGTGTTTTTGCCGTCGTGGCGGTAATGCTCCCAAATGGTAGCGGTGCGGTCCGGATAACGTATTGCTGCGTTATGATTCGATTCAGCCATGACTAACTCCTCGTTTGAGTTGGTGCTGGTTAGCGGCTCGTGGGTGGTGGTGCACCTGCGGGCCGCGCTCGTTTACGCCGCGTGCGGGGTTTTTGTTATCGCCGTGTGTAATGCCGTGGCGGCGATAATCAAGGGGTCGCGCGCGAACGCATGCCTACTTTAACGGGTGAGCGGTGGGGTGGGGTTGATGTGGGCAGGGTTTTGGGTGGGATTGGCTGTTTGGCCTAGGGGAGCGGGATTGCTGATTTGCGCATGTACTCGCTGCCTTGAGCGAGGCGCGGTTGCCTGGTGGCGCAGTTCAATCTGAAAATTGCCGTGGGAAAATTATTCAAGCATGGGGTGAGTGGTTAGGTGCTCTTGCATTTGCCGAACCTTGCGGGGATTCGATCAATCGAGATTGGAAAATGAATAACAGTGACAGGTTCATGCACGTCAAGGTCATGATTGTGATCGTATTGTTTCCGTTTGGCCTCCTTGCTGTTCAATACATCATCAGTCTGGCTTTTTTTAATGATGTCGAGCATATAAAAGGGCAGTATCCGTTGATAGTTCGGCATGATGGTCGTATCGCTCTGGTTGGCTACGAAATCGGCGGTTCGGTTGGTATTCCAGAGTGCCCCTTTGCGAAAAATGGTACCGCTGTTTCGTACACCTTTGAAGATACGACAACCTGCTTCAAGCATTCGGCCGCTGAGAAGATTGGCGCGGTGGGAAATGGTCCTGAGTGGATAAAGGTTGACTTTGCCTTTGAGGTCAAACACTACAACGCGGTCAGCTCGATGGCGCCAGTCTGTCTAGGTCTTGTTGACGGGAAAATTCAAGCCATTAGTGTGGCCCAGGGCAGTCGTTCCCTCGGTTTTGCGTCGTTATTCAAGGCAGCGAATCGGCAATTCGGAAAGCCTGCCTCACGAGTCGACGATGTTCGAGAGGTGGGTTTGTATAAGTATGTGAATTTACTTGTCAAATGGAACGTTGCGGACGGCGGTGCTTGGTTGGTCGATAATTCCAGATTTTATGCCGTATCTGGTAGGGAGAATGGGAGAATCTCAACCCTCACAATTTTCTCGCCGTTGGGAAAGGATTTGGTTGATCGCAAAGTCGGTTTGCTGAGGATGGCATGCGAGGCGTGATGCTCGCGGCTTGGTATGTCGCATGTCGTTCTCATGTGCTCTGGTTGACGTAGTTCTCAGTGCTGTTTTTTCCGGACGGCACCATCGGCTCGGAACAAAAGCATCGAAGTAGGATTTTTCGGGCGTTAAAGATGGTTTCATCTTTCGATCTTCGCAGACGCGCTCAACGCCCATATCTGCGCACTCGCCATCACAAAACAAACACCCGTCGGGAAAGCACCAATTATCAGGAAGATTTACGCCACCTAACTTCTCGCGACTTAAGTTTTGCGTTCAACGACCGTTATTACGAGCGACAGTGTCGATAACTACCAACTGGGAATAGGAGAGCCTCCTCCGCATGTCACTGACGAATTTTGAATTCCGCACCTCGCTATCTTGCCAGCAAATTCAGAGCCGGCTTTCGCTTATTACCAGCATGGAACAGTCTTGGTGCAACGGTTATTCTGCAAAATTTGTGGGAAAAGTTGGCGACCATTCTTTCAAGTTGCGCCCGAACATCAAGCATCGCAACTCCTTCCTTCCCGTGATTTTCGGATCGATAGTAGAGGAGGTGGCGGAGCGACGAGTGAAAATTTCCATGTGCATCCACCCGTTTGTCATGTTATTCCTCGTGATTTGGTTTATCACGTTTGCAGCTATTGCCGAAAGCCAAATCGTGAGCCACGGATTTGTGTTGAGCGAGTTGGTCGTCATGCCAGTTACCATGATCATTTTCGCAATTGCGCTGGTGGCAGGGGGCTTCGTTCCGGAGGCTAGAGCCGCAAAAATAGCTATCATGATGACTTTGCATGCAAAGCAAGACAACTAAGGGACGCTATCGTGAGGATTTATCTCGATGGCTGCTTCGGGGCGGCTACGGCCGGTCGCGCCGGTTCGCTTTCGGCCATAAGCCGCCCTTTGTCCATCCTGCGGAGCAGTCATTCAAATGACTACTCCGCCGCGCGAACGGTCATCGGTTGCATCAAGTGCGCGACGTATCATCGGCCATTGGGAACATTCAGGCGGGACGGATCCTAAGTCTGTTGGACCATTTTCGATGATTCCGACTTCCAGCAGCGCTGGGGGAAATTCATCCATCGACTCTCGCCTCTCCGAACAGGAAGCAGACGATTGTGCCTCTTGTAATCTAGAGGCATCGTCTTGCGGGATCCGTGGCACTGCTAGCATCCCTACACGACGCGGCTGATGCGGCCGAATTCGAGTAAACTGTATCGGACAGGTTTTTTGCAGTAGTGTGGGGTCAGGTGTAATCCTATTACCACGGGTCTATTGACTAGAAAGAAACTAAAAAACATGGGTCGTATAAAAAATATCGCTGTACAGTTGAAACGGACGCCCGAAACGTTATGGGAGTCTGTAGCAGACGAACTACTGAATGACCGAAAGAGTTCACTCCTCCTCGGACATTTATTCCCTCGGTCTGTGAGCTATTTGAGATCTGGTACGCGACCCGAAAAGGCGTCTTTGCGCCAGGAGTTGCTGTGGTCAAGCATTCTCTGTAACTTGCACGCGCAACAGTTGTCGGGTTTCATTTCCAAGCGCAGTGCGTTCGAAGCGGCTGTTTTGCGGTCAGACTTTGATCAAGCACTGTTCATACTCGATAGTGTTGAAGACAAATTCGGGCTTTCCCTTTGGTCGATTGAATGCCGTTTTGCCTGTTTGAGTGAAGCAAAACGCGATGCTGATGTAGCTACACTTTTTTCAAAGCTGTCTGTAAGGCATGGCGCGAAGCAGGTGCCTCTACTTTCCAACATGCTGGTGGGCTTTACCTGGTTGCGATGCAACAAGGCGGTGTCGCAAACCGCTTATCTCGAAATGGTGACTTCCGCATTGGACACGATTTCGGCCTACCGGGATCACGAACGCGATAAACAATATTTTACGTTCAAGGCCAACGCTTGGAATTTCGAGCAATATTACGACGTCGATTTTGCATCGATTTTGAATGCGGAAGCAAATTCCTCGCTTATCGATCGATTTCTAACGCTTAATCGTGTAATTACGCTCTTGGCGACTAGCACTAGGTCTGAACATCAATCGCTTGCTAACGATGCTCTTCATTTGCTTGGTAGTGTGAGAGACGAATCTCTTCAAGAACTCGATCTTTTTCTCAATTCAGCAAAGCAATATCTACAAGCCCCTCCTGCTTCGCTAACATACTACCTAGATGGCGACAGCGAAGCGTCTGCCGCTGCATTTACCGGCACCGAAGCACAATATGATCGCCTTGACGCCCGCGATCTTTTGGCCGCTCAGGTCCGAGCATCGTCATGGAACCCGGGCCGATCGGGGGCCGAGGTGGCGTCGTTGCGAGCAGCAATCCTCGTTGATTTCGAAAAGTTTATTGCGCGGACTTCTGACTCAGAAGGCGCGCTTGAGCGGCTTTACGCTCTCTGTCAACGATTTTCGATGTCGAGTTGGACGACACCCTTGGCTGCGCGACTTGAAATGGAACAACAGAATCAACTTCCTTGGCAGCAGCCAAATAGAAGCGCCCGAATGTTCGCAGTCAAGCTTCCTCCAGGTGATCATCAGCAGATCCGTTATTGTCCGGAAAAAATTTTTACGGAACTGACAGAGAGTCCATCCTCTCTTCACTCGATGGCAGAAGTCGAAGTGCGGATCCGAAACAAGGAAGATTTGAATTCAGAACTCCTTGACAGAGCGATAGCTGACGACGCTTATCGCACTTACATGCAAGGGTGGTGGGCATTATCAGTCGCCGACGATGGAGCTGCGTTATCTGCGTTTTCCGCCGTTGTGGAAGATGAGAATTTGCACATTCGTAACAAAGCTCGCGCATTCTATTTGCAGCTTCTGCTGACTATTGGTCAATTGGAAAGATTCATTCGGTGCGCTATCTTGTATTTCAAAGAGTCACCAAGCATCCGACAGAATATTCCTTGGGACGATTTTTTAAACATGTATCGTTCGGAAGATTACTATGAAGAGTTAAAAGGTATTCCGTCCATACCCATTCTCCTGTTTGTTTTCGATGAATTCAAAGGCTTGCATCGCAAGCGTGAAATAAATGAAGCAATCGATGATATTTTGGATCATTTTTCCGTAAGGAACCCAGTAGACATCCCACTGTCCGCGTTTGAGTCCGCATGGGAGCAGTCCCTCTTTTTGAAAAGCGTTTGCACGCCAGACCATCGTGAAGGATCATTTGCGCTTTCCACGCAAGTTTCAGTATACGAAGAGCGTATTGCGATCTGCGAGTATTTAGCACAAAGCGACTCAGCTCATGAGCGGGAATATCGTCAGGAAGCAGTTGATTTGCGTGAGCTTTTGACGGTGCGAAGCCTACTCGCAAGCTACAACGAAGCAAAAATCTACGTTGATGAAGACAGTGTCCGACGTCTATTCGAGACTTCGGGACGTGATCATCTTGCAGCCATTCGAAAACAAGGGCATCTAGCGCCAGAGACTTTGGAACTGTTTGATGGCAACAAGAAGTCTGCGACGCTGCAAATAGGTGCAAACGCTGACTATTTTTTGCTATTGCAGCCCTACACGGCGTTTCGCGATATTTTTGTTCTTGAGAAACGATACGGCCTTAACACCACGATTAGCGTCTCGATTCGACACGGCATTCTCGATGGAAAAGTAAAGGCGTCACTTGCGAAGCATGGGATTACTGCAAGGTCTTTGGAGGTCGATCCAATAAGCTCTGCGCGCGTATTGAACAGAGCCCTTTTTGATCTACTAGAGGACCATGAGCGGTTAAGTATGCGTCAAATTGTCGGCAAGCTTCACTCGAATATCGAAGCCGTGATCAAAGAGTTCAAGGGCACCGTTCTTCAAGCGCGAGTATCAAGAAATAAAGCGGGCGCTTTTGATTTTATCATCGATCAAGAATCGAATTACACAACCGGACACATTATCGCGCTATCTAGATTTGTAAACGAAAAAACAACGTACGATGATTTTTGTACTATTCTTTTGAATCAGTTTTGGGAGCGAACGGAATCTGGGCTTAAGGTCATTCGAGAGCATATCACTTCGATTTTTAAAGAAAAGATTCTTGATTGTTACGATCAGGTTCTAACAGCGATGCCGAAGTCTGATTTCACATCGAAAATTGCAATACGAAATCTACTTATTCAATCAAAAAATGATTGCATTCGTGATTTAGATGAACTTGTGACATGGTTCAAACGTGGTAAAGCTTTCAACTATGAATCTTTTAGGCTCTCGATGATCTTGCAGACGTCGGAAATGCATACACGTCAACTTTATCCAGAGTGTGAATTTTCGCTAATCGTTAGGGATGATACGACTTCATCATTTAAAGGACGGATTTTCCATCCTCTCTTGACGACATTCAATATTCTTTTCGAAAATATCGTTACACATTCCCACCTGATATCTCCAGAGGTGACGATTTCGCTTTCCGAGAATGAAGACGTTCTCACAGTGAAAATAGAGAACACGCGAACAAATTTGTTTGGGTTCGGGCTGATGGGAGATGAGAGCAGGCTGCAATCGACGATCGAGTCACTCGAGAAAAAGAATTACTACGAAGGCGTGGATGAAGAAGGCCGGTCAGGTTTGAAAAAAGTAAAGAAATTGATCACGAGTGATTTGAATTGTGATCTTGAGATTGAAGCAGTATATAGCAACCCTTCAACTTTCAGTCTTACTCTTCAAATTCAAGTTGGCGAGATTAAGGGATGAAGATCCTAATTGTTGAAGATCAAGAAGAAAAATTGCGGCAGGTCGAAGATTTCTTCGCTGAGACTCGCCCCCAGTGCACGTTGACGGTCGCTCGTTCATTTCAGCAAGCGAAAACTCAACTGAGAGGCGATCAGTTTGATTTGGTCGTTCTTGACATGAGCTTGCCGATGTATCCGGATGGGGAGAATCTGCAATCTAGTGTACTGGTTTACGGGGGAGAGGATTTGTTGGCATGGGCTAAATTGAGAATAAAAAATTTGCGTGTTATTGTCCTTACACAGTTCGATTATTTTGCTTCTGGCGATAATCCGAGGGATTTATCCAAGCTTTCGGTGACCCTGAAATCTGATTTTAAGAATACGGTGTTAAACGTAATTCACTACCAGGAATCGGACGCTACTTGGCGGGAAATTTTATCAACGTCGTTGAGGGGAATGGGGGTTTAAAGTGAATATTGTAATCATTGACGACGATAAATCTAAGCTGGCCGTCATCGAGTCTGTCGTGCATGCAACTTTATGCGACGTTGCGCACACCGTTAAGACAGCAGAGACACTAAGCGAAGCCAGGGAACTACTTAGAGCGTTTCGATGTGATGTCCTATTCCTTGACATCAAGATGCCTCAGTCGGAAGGGGGCGATTCTCGAGTCTCCGCCGGAATCGATTTCATTTCCGAATTACACGCGAGTCCATCATTTAGCCTTCCAACATATCTTTTTGTCGTGAGCGCGTTCGACGAGGCACACCAGCATGAAGGCGTCTCAGGAACCGATGGCGTTTACGCATGGATTAGATACGATCCTCTTTCGAGATCATGGTCGGATTTACTAGCCCGAAAATTAAGTTATATTGCATCAGTTTTTGAGTCACAGCTCAGCGACGCCGCGGCCTTTGATTACGATTTGGCAGTGGTTTGCGCGCTCGAAGATGTTGAACTTGATGCTGTTCTAGCTCTTGACTGGCAATGGCAAGGCCCATCGCATCCAGACAAAGGAGACCCGACCTCCTATTATTTTGGGCGCCTGACAATAACTTCAGGACGAGAAATCAGGGTCGTGGCCGCTGCTGCCCCACAAATGGGTATGGCGGCAATGGCAGTCCTAAGCACGAAAATCATGTCGAGATTTCGGCCAAAGTACATAGCAATGCCGGGTATTGCGGCCGGCGTAAAGAAGGAAAAAAATATAAACTTTGGCGACGTCCTGGTTGCTGATCTTTCTTGGGACTACGGTAGTGGAAAAATGAAGGTCGAGAGCGGTAAGACGACACTTGCCGCCGATTTGCGTCCCATTCCATTGGATCCCAAGATCAAACCTCTTTTTTCTGAGATCAGGAAAGACAAGGAATTATTGCAGAAAATTGCTGCGGAATCCTCCGACACGAAACCCAAAACGGAGCTTCGCGTGCATATCGGGCCCTTGGCGTCCGGCGCAGCAGTTATCGCTGACGAGAGTATCGTCGCGGATATTGTAACCCAGCACCGCAAGCTCATTGGCATCGAAATGGAAATCTATGGGCTCTACTATGCTGCCGCAAATATCACCGCTCCGCGGCCCATTGCGTTCGCATTGAAATCAATCTGCGATTATGGCGACCGAAGTAAGACGGACAAGTATCAGGCATACGCTGCCTACACGAGTGCTAGTGTCCTCGATCATCTAGTAAGGGCAAAACTATATTTCTAGTGCCAACTCAATAGGAGCCTTGTCAAGGCGTCCCGGCGCCTAGGCTACAGATAAAAGAATGTCGGCGGAATGTTGAGTGTTGATTGTATGCATCTGCCGGCGGCCAACGCAATATTAGTGATGGCGGCAATCTGGATTGCAGGAAATAGGCCTGAAGACTCCCCTCGAGTAGCAGCATCAGAAATGTCGCTCATGGCCGACAACTTGCCAGCGTAGAGACGGGGGGCGAATGACCGTTCCAGCACGCAACCGGCCATAGCTCCAGCACTGGCACGAAGGGCGGCTTCGGGTCGAAAACAGACGAACATATACGCTGATTTACCCCGGCCCCCTCATCGGCCCCAAAATTTACACGGCCGTTTGAATGATGCGTCCCCAGCTTGCCCGTGGCGACAGCGGGCTCGAAGAATGCCCGTCAACTACGCGCGTCTACCCGCCGACGTCAGCGTATAGCCATTACCTGAACCAATCAAAACCCCCACCCACACCCCACAACCCTCACCCCTCCCGCCTCACCAACCTCTCCTCCGGCATAACCGCCAACCTCAACACCAACAAAAACCCCCCAAACATCAAAATCCCGCCCGCCACCAAACTCGCCCCAATCGCCACCCGATAAATCCCGACGATCAATTCCTGCTGCGCAGCCGGCAGCTTCCCGATCGCGGTAATGCCCTGATCGAGCAGCGCCTGCGTATCCACCGCGCCGCCCAATCCCTCGATCTGCCGGTTCAGCACGAACGTCATGATCCCGCCGGACACGGCCACCCCGAACGAGCCGCCGAGCGAGCGCACGAACGCCATCGTCGCCGTGGCGGCGCCGAGCACGCGATCGGCCACCGCGTTCTGCACGATCACGGTCGCATTCGGCATGCCGATGCCCATCCCGGCCCCAAGCACGGCCATCGTCGCCAGAAACGCCGGCACGCCCGCGCCGAAATGCGCACACACGGCCAGCAGGCACAGCCCCAGGCACTCGAGCCCAACCCCCAGCGCCAGCAATTTCGCCGTGCGCGCAATGCCCGACGCAAATCGCCCGCCAGCGAACGACGTCAACACCATCATCCCCACCTGCGGCAGCATCATCGCGCCCGATTGCTGCGGCGACTGGTGCAGCACCATCTGGTAGTACAGCGGCATGAACACGAGCGAGCCCATCATCGCGAACGCCATCAGCCCCGAGGCGGCCACGCAGGTCGTGTAGGGCAAGTTGTCGAACAGCTTGGGATCGATGAACGGCTCCTGCGCGTGGCGCTCCACGCGCCACAGCAGCATGAACGCGGCGGCGGCCACCACCGCCAGCAGCCAGGTCTGCGGCCGTCCGGACGCCAGGTGCGCGGCGCTCGAATTGAGCAACAGCAGCAGGCTGGTGGTGCCGGCGCAGATCAGCACCGCGCCGCGGTAATCGATCTGCCGCGCGGGCCCGCGCGCGAGGCTCGGCAGCGACGTCAGCACGAGCGCGAGCGCGGCCGCGCCGATCGGCAGGTTGATGTAGAACACCCAGCGCCACGAGGCATGGCTCGTGATGAAGCCGCCGAGCAGCGGGCCCACCACGCTGCTGACGGCGAACGTGCCGGTCATCAGCCCTTGATACTTGCCGCGCTCGGCGGCGGGCACGATGCTGCCGATGATCGTCTGCGAGAGCGTCATCAGGCCGCCCGCGCCGAGCCCCTGCAACGCACGGAACGCGATCAGCGCGAACATGCTCTGCGCGGTGGCGCACAGCACGGACGCCACCAGAAAGATGCAGACGCACGCAATGAAGAACGGCTTGCGCCCGTACATGTCGGAGAGCTTGCCGTAGAGCGGGGCGCTGATCGTGGAGGTCAGCATGAAGGCGGTCACCACCCAGGTCAGGTGCTGAAGGCCGCCCAGCTCGCCCGCGATCACGGGCAGGGCGGTGGAGACGATGCTCTGGTCGAGCGCCGCCAGCACCATGGCCAGGATCAGGCCGCCGAAGATGCGGTGGCGTTGGGCGAGAACGATGTTGGCGGCGGTACGGGCGGGTTCGTTGCGGGGCATGAGGACTCGAAGCGGAGCAGCGCACGGCGCGCCGTTGGCGGAAGCAAGCCGCGAGTATCGCATTCTCGCCGTGACAACGACGATAGCGGGCCGCGCCATCGTTGCCATCGCCGCTGCCGCGCGTCGCCCGGGGAAGGCGACGCGCCGCCGCTCAATACTTCCAGGTCAGGTTCACGCTGCCGTTCAACGGCGCGCCGTAGGTGCCGTAGCTGTATTCCATCGTCGACCAGTACTTCCGGTTCAATGCGTTGTTCAGCGTGCCGGTGATCGTGAAGTGGCGGTTCACCTCGTAGCGGGCCATCAGGTCGACGTCCACGTACGAGCCCTGCGTCGCGGTGCCCACGCCGTCCTCCACGTAGTAGGTGGCGCTCTGCCAGCGCAGGTTGCTGCCCACGGTCAGCTTGTGGTCGAAGAACGGCAGGCGGTAGGTGGTGGACAGGTGCACGGCCTTGCGCGGCACGAACAGTTGCGTCGCGTTGCCGTTGGCATCCACCACGCGCATGATCGTCGCGCCGGCGCTGACGTTCCAGTCGCGCGTGAGCTGGCCCGACACTTCGGCTTCCACGCCGGTCGAGGTCGCCTCGCCGCCGGAATAGTAGTAATTCGCGGTGCTCGGATCGAAGCCGGCCTCGGTCGCGATGTTCGACTGATGCACGCGGTAGACGGTCAGCGACGTGTTCACGCGGTTGTCGAAGAACGCGCCCTTGATGCCGGCTTCCTCGCTGCGTCCGCGCGCGGGCCCGAGCAGTTGGCCGCTGGCGTCGAGCTGGTATTGCGGATTGAAGATTTTCGTGAAGCTGGCGTAGGCCGTGATCTGCCGCGTCAGGTCGTAGGTCAGGCCGAGGTACGGCGCGGAGCCGGTCGATTGCTGATCGTAGCCGCTGCCGTTCGAGCTGCCGCTGCTGGCGGCCTGGGTGACGTTGATACCGAGCAGCAGGTGGGCGCGGTCGGTCAGGCTCCAGCGCGACGAGGCATACAGCGAGCGCCGCACGTCGAGGTAGTTGACATGCGAGCTGGCATCGCCGAACACCGGCTCGGGGTAGCTGCCGGCCAGCAGCGTGGCATAGGCCACGGGCATGCCGTCGGTGTCGCCCTCGGCGGACGGGTTGGTGAACTGCGAGCGCGAGAAATTCGCGCCCACCACGATGTCGTGGGTGCGGCCGAACAGGTCGATCTTGCCGCTCACGCTGGTGTCGAGCACGAGCTGGCGGTTCGACGACACATACGATGAGGTGTACGAATTGACGCCCGAGCCATCCGCATTGAACGAGCCGTACGGATAGAAGAATTTGGCGTTGTTGTAGATGTCGTTGTAGTTGACCGAGGTTTTCCAGGTCCAGCGCTTGCCGAGTTGCTGCGTCAGTTCGGCGAAGGCGCGCTGTTCCTGCGTGTCGAAGTAGGCCCAGCTCGGCGCGAGGCTCGTGCTGCGGCTGTAGCTCAGCTGGTTGCCCGATGCGTCGAGGAACGGCAGCCCGCCCCAGCTTGACCCCTTCAACCGGTTGATCTCGTAGCTGCCGCCGATGGTGAACAGCGTGCTCGGCGTCAGGTTGAAATCGAGCACGCCGTAGACGATGTCCTTGCTCGGCTTCAGGCGGTCGGTGAACGAATCGCCGTCCTGATGCACGGCCACGAGCCGGCCGGCCACGGTGCCGGCCTTGTTCAGCGGCCCCGAGATGTCGACGTCGATTCGCTTGGTGTCCCACGAGCCGTACGACACGTTGCCGGACGCCTGGAACTGGTAGGTCGGCCGCTTGCGGATGAAGTTGACGGTGGCGGACGGGTTGCCGGTTTCGGCGTTGAGCCCGTCGGCGCCGCGCAGCACTTCCACGCGGTCGAACAGCGCCATGTCGATGTCGCCGTATTGCGCGGTGTATTCGAGCGGCATGCCCACGCCGTCGAACTGCAGGTTGGTGATGTGGAAGCCGCGCGACGTGAAATCGGTCGCGTAGGAGTCATAGGGTTCGACGGTCACGCCGGTCACGTGGCGCAGCGCGTCGTTCACGCTGTTGAGCTGGAAGTCGTTCATCTCGGCGCGCGTCAGCACCGAGACGGATTGCGGCGTTTCCTTCGGCGACAGCGCGATCTTGCTGCCGGCCGTGGTCGAGCGGATCGTGTAGGAGCCGGTCTGCTCGGTGGGGCGTTGCGGCGCGTCGCCGCTGGCTGTCACGCTGACGGCTGGCAGCACCGTGTCGGCGGCGGCCGGGGCCGACACGGCCGAGGCCGCCGGTGCCCGACGCACGGTCACGGTGCCGTCCTTCGATTCGGCCACCAGGTGACTACCGTCGAGCACGCGCACCAGGGCCTGTTCGGCCGTCATCCGCCCGGCGACGGCCGGCGCGGTGCGCCCGGCCACGAGCGACGGTTCCACCAGCAATTGCAGCCGCGCCTGGCGCGCGAGCTCGGTCAACGCGCTGCCGAGCGGCTGGGCCGCGATCGAGACATCGAGCTTCGGAGCGAGCGCCGAAGCGGCGGGCGTTTGGGCATGCGCGTCGGTGGCATCGAACGCGGCCACGGCGAGAATCACGGCCGCCGTCATGACGGCAAGCGGAAGGCGAGGGAACAGCATCGACAGCATCTCCGGCAAGTAACGAAACAAAGGTCATTGCGGGAGAAGACGCATCGCGTTGCGGAATCCTGACGTCGCTTGCGAAAAATTTTTACGAACGCGCGAATCAGGCCGCGCGCACGATCTCGGTCACGTCGCCGCGCGTGCGGATCCGCACGGGCAGCACGCGCGGCAGCGCCTGCACGAAGCTCGCGACGTGCCGGACATCGAAGCTGCCGGTCAGGCGCAGCGCCGCGACCGACGCATCGCCGATCGCGACGCCGGTCGGCACGTAGCGCTCGAATTCCTGCAGCGCCCGCGCGAGCGTGGTGTTGTCGAAGCGCACGCGGCCCTCGCGCCAGGCGCCGACGTCGGCCGGCGAGATCGCGGCGATCGGCCCGAACCGGCCGTCGGCATCGGTGGCGATGCTCTGGCCCGCGCCGAGCGCGATGGCCGGCCGGCCCGCTGCGCGTGGTGCGGCCGACGCCACGCGCACGCGGCCTTCCTCGACGTCCACGCGCACGTTGCCGGGCTCCAGCCCGGTCTCGGTGCAGCGCACCGCGAAGCGCGTGCCGACCACGGTGACGGTGACGTCGCGCGCGAACACGTGGAACGGTGCGTCCGCATCCGATTGCACGGCGAACATCGCCTGGCCGCGCTGCATGTGCACCTCGCGGCGGTTCGGAAAGAAGCGCGCCTCGACGTGCGTGTCGGTATCGAGCTGCAGTGTGCTGGCGTCGGGCAGCGAGACGGTCTGCAACGCGCCGCGGCGCGTGTCGTAGCGCTGCGCGAACGTCGGCGTGTTCAGCCAGGCATCGCGCAGCGCCCAGCCGAGCGCGCCGCCGCCGGCCACCGCGAGCGCGGTGCCGGCCAA
>NZ_JAAGPF010000097.1 GCF_017104645.1 Burkholderia sp. Ac-20379 | reverse complement strand
CTCTCCGCCCGCCACCTCGCTGCCGCGCAACGTCACGCACGCGCTGCCGCAAGCCACGCCCACGCCGCTCGGCACCGCGCTCGCCGCGCCCGAACGCGCGCATCCGGGCGAATCGGGCTTCCGCCTGCTGCCGGTCGGCACCGATGCGCTGCAGATGCGCATCGCGCTCGCGCGCGCCGCCACCAAGACGCTCGACATGCAGTACTACATCGCCACCGAGGACACGACCGGCAAGCTGCTGCTGGCCGCCGCGCTGTACGCGGCCGACCGCGGCGTGCGCGTGCGGATGCTGGTGGACGATCTGAACTTCAAGGACATCGATCAGGTGATGGCCTCGCTGAACGCGCATCCGAACATCGAGATCCGCGTGTTCAACCCGTTCGGCGCGACGCAGCGCGGCGTGTTCGCGCGCACGGCCAACTTCGTCACCAAGATCGACCGCTTCACGCGCCGCATGCACAACAAGGCGATGATCGCGGACAACCAGCTCGCGATCGTCGGCGGCCGCAACCTCGGCGACGAGTATTTCAGCGCCAGCCCCACGCTTCAGTTCCGCGACATCGACGTGCTCGCGGCCGGCCCCGTGACGGCCGACATCTCGTCGAGCTTCGACGCCTACTGGGCCAGCGCCAGCGCCTATCCGCTGCGCGTGCTCAACCATCAGCGCTTCGATCCGCAGGATCTCGACCGCACGCGCGACGCGCTGCGCCAGCACTGGCGCGACAACGCCGCGCAATACGACGCGAAGCCGCTCAACGCCACGCCGCTGGCCGCGCAGATCGCCGGCGATCAATTGGGACTGGTGTGGGCCAAGGCCGAATTCGCGGCCGACGCGCCCGAGAAGATCTCGATGGCACGCGGCACCTATCAGAGCCCGCCGATGCAGCGGCTCGCCGAGCTGAGCAAGGAAGCGCAGCGCGAATTCCTGGTGTTTTCGCCGTATTTCGTGCCGCACGATGCCGGCGTGGCGGCACTCGGCAAGCTGACCGCGCGCGGCGTGCGCGTCGCGATCCTCACCAACTCGCTGGCGGCCACCGATGCGGTGGCGGTGCAGGCCGGCTACGCGCCGTATCGCGTGCCGCTGCTCGAACGCGGCGTGGAACTCTACGAATTCCGGCCGCAGCAGCCGCCCAGCGGGCGGGTGCGGATGTTCGGCTCGCGCTCGCGCGCCAGCCTGCATGCGAAGGCGTATGTGATCGACCGGCGCACACTCGTGATCGGCTCGCTCAATCTCGATCCGCGCTCGGCCTATCTGAACACCGAGCTCGCGCTCGTGATCCGCAGCCCGCAGCTGGCCGGCGAGGTGGCGGCGCTGTTCGACCGCGTCACGCAGCCGACCGAAAGCTATCGCGTGACGCTGGCCGATCCGACGCCGTCGGCGGCCGGCTGGCACTCGCCGCTCGTCTGGACCGACGAGGAGAACGGCCAGTTGCGCACCTACGGCGTCGATCCGGGCGCGGGCCTGATGCGCAACGTGCTGACCGGGCTGTTCCGGATGCTGCCCGTGGACGGTCAGCTGTAACGGCCCGGGCGCGCCGCGCGGCTTACTTCAGCGCCGCGCGGATCCGCTCGGCCATCGCCTCGAGTTCCTTCGGATCGGCCACGTCGCGCGAGTGCGCGCCGAGCGGCTGGGTCGCCCAGCGCGGAATCAGGTGGAAGTGCAGGTGCGGCACGGTCTGGCCGGCGGCCGAGCCGTTGAACTGGCCGACGTACAGGCCGTCCGGCTGCAGCGAATCGCGAATCGCCAGCGCCACGCGCTTGGTCATGCGGATCGTCTCGGCGGCGGCCTCGTCGGACAGGTCGTAGAGCATCTCGGCCGGCTCCTTCGGCAGCACCAGCGTGTGGCCCGGCGATTGCGGCATGATGTCCATGAACGCGATCGTCGTGTCCGTCTCGCATACCTTCGTGCAGGGCAGTTCGCCGCGCAGGATCTTCGCGAAAATGTTGTTGTCGTCGTAAGCCATGGTGTCGGTCGTCGTCAGGAGGTGAACGGAACGACGATTCTCGACGCTCGCGTGCGAACGCGCAAGTTGCAGCGGCGTCGCTCGGGCGGACGCGCTTCGGTTCGGGCCGCACGATCCGCCGGCGCGCGCCGGCTGTTCGATCAAGCCGCCGGATCCGCCGGGAACGTCATCGTCACCATGAAGCCGCCGTCGGCCGCGTTCGAGGCCACGAACGTGCCGCGCTGCTGCCGCACCAGCCGCTTGACGATCGCGAGGCCGAGCCCGCAATGCGCATCGCCGCCGCGCGCCGCGTCGAGCCGCACGAACGGCCGCAGCGCGCGCTCCAGTTCCGCCTCGGGGATGCCCGGCCCGTGATCGCGCACCGTCAGGCGGTAACCCTGCGGCACCAACTGCGTGACGATCGCCACCGGCGGCTCGCCGTAGGTCATCGCGTTCTCGATCAGGTTCGACAGGATCCGGTCGAGCACCACGAGCGGCAGCCGGAAGCCGTCGCCCGCGCGCAGGTCGACGCTGACGAGCGTGTCGTCGAGTTCGCCGCCGTAGTGCTGCCAGCAATGCGCGTCCACGCCCGCGGCCGGCGACGGCTCGCCGCCCTCCCCCGCGAAATCGAGAAACTGCGTGACGATCCGCGACAGCGCCTCGGCGTCGCGCAGGAAGCCCATGCGCGTGGCCGCGTCGGGCAACAGATCGGCGCGCACCTGCATGCGCGTGATGGGCGCGCGCAGGTCGTGCGCAAGCCCGGCCAGCATCACGGCGCGCTCCTGCTCGCCCTGCGCCAGTTCGCTGACCATCTCGTTGAAGTTCGCGATCACGTCCTTGACTTCGCTCGGGCCGCCGACCGGCACCGCGGTCGGCCGGTTGCCGAGCCGGACGTCGCGCGCGGCCTGCGCAAGCCGGCGCAGCGGCCGCTGGATCCGCCACGCGCCGAAGATCGAGAGCACCACGCCCACCACCATCGTCAGCGACGAGGCGCCGATGAAGCGCTTCACCGACGGCATGGTGGACGGCAGCGTGATCCAGTATTTCGCGCCGTCGTAGCGCGCCCACAGCGTACGCGTGCGGCTGTCGGCCACCACGTGCGTGCCGGGCGGCATGACCGAACGCAGATGCTGCTCGAACGGGCCGAATGTATCGGTGCACGGCTTCGGGCAGCCGAACGCCACCGCATCCTTCACGCCGACGAACGAGGTGCCGAGCATCGCGCTGACGGCCAGCCCGAGCGCGCTGCCGCTCGCCTGCGCCTGCGTGGACAGCGCGATCACGCGACGCGTCTGCTCGACCTCTAGCCGCAGCCGTTCGTGGTCGAGCAGCGCCAGGCCGATCGCATGCACGACCAGCACGAGGCCGATCGACATCAGCGCCAGGCGCGCGAACAGCGTGTCAAAGCGGAATTTCATCGCCCTCGCCGGGCACGAACATGTAGCCGACGCCGCGCATGGTCTGCACATAGCGCGGCTGGGCGGGATCGTCTTCCAGCAGCCGGCGCAGGCGCCAGACCGGCACATCGATGCCGCGCTCGGTCAGGTTCGAATACGGCCCGTGCAGCATGTCGAGCAGCCGCGTGCGCGACAGCGTCTCCATCGGATGCGTGGCGAACACTTCGAGCAGCGCGTATTCGCCGCCGGTCAGCTTGAGCGCTTCGGTGTCGCGATACAGCGTGCGCGTCGCGAAATCGAGCCGGAACGGCCCGAAACGCAGCGCCTCGCGACGCTCGGCCGCCGGCCGCGCGCCGACGCTGGCCGGCATCTGGCGGCGCAGCACCGCGTGAATGCGCGCCAGCAGTTCCTGCGGCATGAACGGCTTGCCGAGGTAATCGTCGGCGCCGAGTTCGAGGCCGATCACGCGATCGACGCCGTCGGCGCGCGCCGTCAGCATGATCACCGGAATCGGATCGCCGCTCGCGCGCAATTGCTTGAGCACCGTCAGGCCGTCGATGCCGGGCAGCATCAGGTCGAGCACGATGACCGACGGCCGCTCGCGTTCGAGGCGCCGCTCCAGCGTCGTGGCGTCGTGAAGCACGGAAATTTCGAGGCCGCGTTGCTGAAAGAAGGTCCGGAGCAGATCGCGCAGGGCAGCGTCGTCGTCGATCAGCAGGACCTGAATGGGCGTATCGGACATGGTCTCGCGAATCGGATCGGTAAGGGAAGAAAACGAGGGACAGGTCGTACAGGCCCAGCCTGACGACGATCCGACGACTATAAGCGAAGCCGGCGCGGCGTGGCTTGCACGATCTTGAATTGCCTTACCGATTCTTACCTTCCCGCTGGCGTGCGCACGAAACGCGCAGGCAAAGAAAAAGCCGCCTTGCGGCGGCTTTTTCGGATTTCGGTGAGCCGGGCCTGCCGGAGCAGGCCGAAGCATCAACGCGACATCATGTTCATGCTGACGTTGTGCATGATCCACACCGAGCCGACGATCAGAATGACCACCGTCAACACCGTGTAGATGAATGCCGTGACGTTCCAGCGCTGGCTGGACGACGCATTCATGTGCAGGAAGAAAATCAGGTGCACGACGATCTGCACGGCAGCCAGCACGGCCAGCGTCAGGATCATCGTTTCGCTCGACGCGAACCAGCCGCCGAGCACCACGCCGAACGATGCGCCCGTCAGGATCACCGACAGCACGAAACCGACGAGGTAGCTGCTTACGGTGCCGTGCGATGCGTCATCGTGGCTGTCATGGGTATGCGAATGGGCCATTTAGATCACACTCACCAGATAGACAAAAGTAAACACGCAGATCCAGACGATGTCCAAGAAGTGCCAGAACAGCGACAGGCACGTCAGGCGACGGATGTCTTGTTCCGACAGCGTCGGGTTGCGGGCGATCTGGCACATCAGCACGACCATCCAGATCAGGCCCATCGTCACGTGCAGACCGTGGGTGGCCACCAGCGTGAAGAACGACGACAGGAAACCGCTGCGATCCGGGCCTGCGCCTTCGGCGATCAGGTGCGCGAACTCGTTGATTTCCATGTACAGGAACGACGCGCCCAGCAGGAACGTCACGATCAACCAGCCGAACACGGCAGCGCGGTTCTGGCGGTGCGCGCCGATCATCGCGAAGCCGTACGTGATCGAGCTCAGCAGCAGCGCTGCCGTTTCGTACATCACGCCCTTGATCTCGAACAGATCCTTCGCCGTCGGGCCGCCTGCGAACTCGTGCTGCATCACTGCGAACACGGCGAACAGCGTGCCGAACAGAATGCAGTCGGTCATCAGGTACAGCCAGAAACCGAACACCGAGTGCGACGGCGGGTGGTGATGCTCTGCCGCGTGATGGTGATCGGCAGTCAGGGTGCTTTGTGCCATCAGTTGGCCTCCAGTTCCACTTGCGCCGGACGCGGGGACTTCGTCAGTGCGCCGGTACGCTGCTCTTCGAGCTTCCGGACCGTTTCGGCCGGAATGTAATAGCCCTCGTTCTTCTGCGAGCTATAGATGACCGCAGTCGCGACGATGCCGACGAAGCCGACGATAGCCAGCCACCAGATGTGCCACACGCCTGCAAAACCGAGCACCAGGGCGAACATGCCGACGAAGAAGCCTGCGCTCGTGTTCGAGGGCATATGGATGTCTTCGTACTGCTGGCCTTCGTCCAGACCGAAGCCCATGCCGCGTTCCTTGCGGTACGACACTTCGTCCAGCTCGTGGATCGTCGGGATGATCGCGAAGTTGTACGGCGCCGGCGGCGATGCCGTCGACCATTCGAGCGTGTGACCGTTCCACGGGTCGCCCGTGACGTCACGGTTGCCCGGCAGGTTGCGATCGCGGATCGAAACGTACAGTTGCAGCAGTTGGTGGATGATGCCGATCAGCACCAGCACGGCGCCAACCCAGGCGATCTGCATCCACGGATGCCATGCCGGATTGTCGTAGTGGTTCAGACGACGCGTGGCGCCCATGAAGCCGAGCACGTACAGCGGCGTGAACGCAACGATGAAGCCCCACTGCCAGAACCAGAACGCGCGCTTGCCGAGCTTCTCGTTCAGCTTGAAGCCGAACGCCTTCGGGAACCAGTAGTTGAAACCGGCCAGGTAACCGAACAGCACGCCGCCGATGATCACGTTGTGGAAGTGAGCGATCAGGAACAGGCTGTTGTGCAGCACGAAGTCCGCACCCGGGATCGCCATCATCACGCCGGTCATGCCGCCGACCGTGAACGTGATCATGAAGCCGAGGGTCCAGAGGATCGGCGCCGTGAATTCCAGACGGCCACGATAGATCGTGAACAGCCAGTTGAAGATCTTCACGCCGGTCGGGATCGCGATGACCATCGTCGCAATGCCGAAGAACGCGTTGACGTCGGCGCCCGAGCCCATCGTGAAGAAGTGGTGCAGCCACACGAGGAACGACAGGACCATGATCGCGCAGGTTGCGTAGACCATCGTCTTGTAGCCGAACAGCGGCTTCTTCGCGTACGTTGCCACGACTTCCGAGAACACGCCGAACGCCGGCAGGATCAGGATGTACACCTCGGGGTGACCCCAGGCCCAGATCAGGTTCAGGTACATCATGACGTTGCCGCCGCCGTCATTCGTGAAGAAGTGCATCCCCAGATAACGGTCGAAACCCAGCAGTGCCAGCGTGACGGTCAGGATCGGGAACGCCGCCATGATCAGCACGTTCGTGCACAGGGCCGTCCACGTGAACACCGGCATCTTCATCAGCGTCATGCCCGGCGCGCGCATCTTGAGGATGGTCACGAAGAAGTTCACGCCCGTCAGCAGCGTACCGACGCCGGAAATCTGCAACGCCCACAGGTAGTAATCGACCCCTACCCCTGGACTGTATTGCAGCTCCGAAAGCGGCGGATAAGCCAGCCAGCCCGTCTGTGCGAATTCACCGACGAACAGCGAGATCATCAGCAGGATCGCGCCGACCGCCGTCATCCAGAACGACAGCGAGTTCAGCATCGGGAAGGCCACGTCGCGCGCGCCGATCTGCAGCGGCACCACGATGTTCATCAGGCCCACCATGAAGGTCATCGCCATGAAGAAAATCATGATGACGCCGTGCGCGGTGAAGATCTGATCGTAGTGGTGCGGCGGGAGATAGCCCGGCGCGTTGTACGCCAGCGCGAGCTGCGTACGCATCATGATGGCGTCGGCGAAGCCGCGCAGCAGCATGACCAGCGCGACGACGATGTACATCACGCCGAGACGCTTGTGGTCGACGCTCGTCAGCCACTCGGTCCAGAGATATTTCCACTTACCGAAATAAGTGACGAGGCCGAGCACGAGCGCCCCGAAGATACCGACGCCGAGCGCCGTGATCACGAGGATTGGCTCGTGATACGGAATCGCGTCGAGTGTAAGTTTTCCGAACATGCTTACCCCTTCGTCGTACTACACGCCGCGTCATTGAACTCCATGACGTGACCGTTGTTGTACTTGCCAACGATGTTATTGAACAGGCGCGGATCGACGGTCGAGAAGAAACGGACCGGGTCCTTTTCGCTCGGCTTCGCGACAGTTGCGTACTCGGTCATGTCGAGGCGTTGCTGCGAGGCACGGACCTTCTGGACCCATGCGTCGAAGTCACCCTGCGATTGAGCGAGCGTGCGGAACTTCATGTCGGAGAAACCCTTGCCGCTGTAGTTGGCGGACAAGCCAGCGTAATCACCCGCTTCGTCGGCGATCAGGTGCAGACGCGTCTGCATGCCGGCCATCGCGTAGATCTGCGTGCCAAGCTGCGGGATGAAGAACGAGTTCATCACCGAATCCGACGTGATGCGGAAATTGACCGGCGTACCAACCGGGATCGCGAGCTGGTTCACCGTTGCGATACCCAGATCCGGGTAGATGAACAGCCACTTCCAGTCGAGCGCGACGACTTCGACGTTGATCGGCTTCACATTCGACTCGAGCGGCTTGTACGGATCCAGCTCGTGCGAAGTATTCCAGGTGAGGATGCCGAGATACAGAATGATCAGCGTCGGAACCGTCCAGATCACGACTTCGATCGCGGTCGAGTGCGACCATTTCGGTGCGTAGGTTGCGTTGCGGTTCGACGCGCGATACCGCCACGCAAAGAACAGCGTGAGCAGGATGACCGGAATCACGACGATGAGCATCACCCACGTCGAGGTCCAGATCAGTGCCTTCTCGGCGACGCCGACGCTACCCTTCGGGTCGAGAACGTCCATGTTGCAACCGGATAGACAGACAAGCAATCCGGCGCCCAATAAAAGCAATATGCTTCTAAATGCCTTTCTATTCATCACATTTGCCTGATTTACGCGTGGTCGATTGAAACGAACCGGCTAGCCCCGATTCGTGCAAGCGCACGCATCATAAGTCCAACGAAGTGGGAAAAAGCGGTGAATCTTAGCAAATCATCGTTACCAAAACTCACCGTGCGACACGTTGCCACATTAGGCAACTTGCCGGCCACCGCTCAAAAACCCTGAGCAGCGGCTTGCCGCGCCCGCCCGGCAAGGGCTGGCGCGGCATCGGCGCTCAGGCCGGCGTGCGCGGGGTACGCGCATCCGACTGAGCACTGACGTTGGCCGCCGGCGGTGCGGCGCCTGCGCCATCGTCCGCCGGTTTGGCACGTTCGAGCTGCGCGACGATGTTGGCCGCGGCCGGATCGATCACGTCGGTAAAGGGCTTCGGGTAAACACCGATCGCGAGGACGATCGCGGCCAGCGCCGTGAACACCACCGATTCGCGGCGGCTCAGGTCGATCAGCTTGCCGACGCGATCGTGCTTGATCGCGCCGAAGATCACCCGCTTGAGCATCCAGAGCGTGTAGGCGGCGCCGAGAATCAGCGTCAGCGCGGCGATCGCGCCGATCCAGAAGTTCACGCGCACGGCGCCCATGATCACGAGGAATTCGCCGACGAAGCCCGAGGTGCCCGGCAGGCCGACGTTCGCCATCGCGAACAGCACGGCGAACAGCGCGAGGCGCGGCATGGTGTTGGCCACGCCGCTGTAGTCGGCGATGGCGCGCGTGCGCGTGCGATCGTAGAGCGCGCCCACGCAGAGGAACATCGCGCCGGCCACGAAGCCGTACGAAACCATCTGGACGATCGCGCCCGTGATGCTCATCTGGTTGAACAGGAACACGCCGAGCGTGACGAGGCCCATGTGGGCGACCGACGAGTAGGCCAGCATCTTGGCCATGTCCTTCTGGGCCAGCGCCAGCAGGCTCGCGTAGATCACGGCGATCAGCGACAGGCCGATCATGACCGGCGCCAGGTAGTGCGCCGCGTCGGGCGTGATCGGCAGCGCGAAGCGCAGGAAGCCGTAGCCGCCGATCTTGATCATGCCGAGCGACACCGCGGCGCCCGTCGGGCCGTCGGTATAGACATCCTGCAGCCAGGTGTGCACCGGCCACATCGGCACCTTCACCGCGAACGCCGCGAAGAAGCCGAGGAACACCAGCAGCTGCGGCGCGAAGCCGAGGTGGGTCTTCTGCCAGACAGCCATGTCGAACGTGTGGGTCACGCCGAACAGGTAGAGCATCGCCGCCAGCATCAGCAGCGAGCCGGCGAACGAGATGAAGAAGAACTTGATGGCCGCGTAGGCGCGGTTCGCGTGGCCCCAGGTGCCGATCAGCACGAACAGCGGGATCAGCGTGGCTTCGAAGAACACGAAGAACAGCATGCCGTCGAGCGAGGTGAACACGCCGATCATCAGGCCCGACAGGATCAGGAACGAGCCGTGATATTGCGCCACGCGGGTCGTGATCGATTCCCACGACGCGATCACGATCACCAGCGTCGTGAAGGCGGACAGCACCACCAGCCACAGCGACAGCCCGTCGACGCCGAGGCGCCATGCCGAACCGAATGCGGCAAGCCAGGGCTTGTATTCGGTGAACTGAGCCGCAGTATTGTGGGCGTCGAAACCGGCCACCAGCGGCACGGTGACGAGCAGGCCCACGATCGCGCCGATCAGGGCGAGCCACCGTGCACGATGCGGATAACGATCCGATCCGATGCGCAGGACGGCCACGCCGAACACGATCGGGGTCCAGATCGCGAGGCTCAGGAATGGTACAGATTGCATGGCGGCAACACCCTATGAAAACCCGGTCAGAGAGTCGTTCGACTGAGACGAAAGAAACGTAAGTTTTGTAATTTTGATCGCCAAAAAACGGCGATCCGCCCGCGGCGTAATGACATTGAAAGCAATGTAACAAAAGTCATTGCACCGCGCCGGGTTAACGAGGATAAAGGTAAGTGCGGCGTTTTGCATCGCAACATTCTGTTGCATTTTTTCCGTCGAATCGGAGCATTGATTTTATTGATTTTTTTGGAGCATCCGAAACGGGGATCGATCGACGAAACCACCTCAAAGAGGGGCTTGACAAATTGATTTTTGCTTCAATTTGGTGATCCAAGCACAAAAATGAACCTCTGAAGCACCACGACAAACCTTTCTGAAATCTTTCATTTTTACTTACAAAATACTTTCATTTCTGAGAAAACGACAGGCATGCCGCCCTGTTTGATCGAAATGAAAATGAAAGATTTGCCAGCGGGATTCGTCAGCGGCACGGAGCAGCATAGCGCCGTTTTCACGGCGCGGCCCACCCCGCCGCATCAAAGCCTGGCGGCCAGCCGGGCGCCCTGATCGATGGCGCGTTTCGCATCGAGTTCGGCCGCCACGTCCGCTCCGCCGATCAAATGCGCCGTCACCCCGGCTTCCGCCAGCGCGGCCTGCAGGTCGCGGCGCGGCTCCTGCCCGGCGCAGAGCACGACGGTATCGGCCTCGATCAGCGTCGGACGCTCGCGCTTCTCGCCGAACGTGACGTGCAGGCCCTGCGCGTCGATCCGCTCGTAGTTGACGCCGCCGATCATCTCGACCGCCTTCATCTTCAGCGTGGCCCGGTGGATCCAGCCGGTGGTCTTGCCCAGGCCCTTGCCGAGCGGCGCGGGCTTGCGCTGCAGCAGCGTCACGCGGCGCGCGGCCGGCGCCACGGTAGCCGGCCCCACCCCGCCGCGCGCCACGGCCGGATCGGTCACGCCCCACTCGGCCCGCCAGGCGGCCGGATCGAGCGCCGTCGACACGCCGTCGTGCACCAGGAACTCGGCGACATCGAAGCCGATCCCGCCCGCGCCGACCACCGCCACGCGCGCGCCCACGGGCTTGCCGCCCGTCAGCACGTCCACGTAGCTGAGCACGTTCGGCCCGTCGCCTCCCGGAATGCGCGGATCGCGCGGACTCACGCCGGTCGCCAGCACCACCTCGTCGTAGGCGCCCGCGATCAGATCGGCCGCCGCCACGCGCCGCGACAGGTGCAGTTCCACGCCGGTCAACTCGATCTGCCGCGCGAAATAGCGCAGCGCCTCGTGGAATTCCTCCTTGCCCGGAATCCGCTTGGCCAGATTGAACTGCCCGCCGATCGCGTCCCCCGCCTCGAACAGCGCCACCCGATGCCCACGCTGCGCGAGCAGCGTGGCGCAGGCCAGCCCGGCCGGGCCCGCGCCCACCACCGCGATGCGCTTCGGGCGCGCCGCCGGGCGATAGTCGAGCAGCGTTTCGTGGCAGGCGCGCGGATTGACGAGGCAGGACGCGATCCGGTTCTTGAACGCGTGATCTAGGCAGGCCTGGTTGCAGCCGATGCAGACGTTGATCTCGTCGGCCCGGCCGCTCGCCGCCTTCGCGACGAACTCGGGATCGGCCAGGAACGGCCGGGCCATCGACACCATGTCGGCGCAGCCGTCGGCCAGCAGTTGTTCGGCCACTTCGGGCCGGTTGATGCGGTTGGTCGTCACCAGCGGGATGCCCACCTCCCCTTTCATCTTCCGCGTGACCCAGGCGAACGCGCCGCGCGGCACCGAGGTGGCGATGGTCGGCACGCGCGCCTCGTGCCAGCCGATGCCGGTATTGATCAGCGTCGCGCCGGCCCGCTCGACGGCCTTCGCGAGCTGCACCGTCTCGTTCCAGTCGCTGCCGTCGGGAATCAGGTCGAGCATCGACAGCCGGTAGATCAGGATGAAATCGGGGCCAACCGCCTCGCGCGTGCGCTCGACGATCTCGACCGGAAAGCGCATCCGGTTCTCGTAGCGGCCGCCCCAGGCGTCGTCGCGGCGGTTCGTATGGCGCGAGAGGAACTGATTGATCAGGTAGCCCTCGGAGCCCATGATCTCCACGCCGTCGTAGCCAGCTTCGCGGGCCAGCATCGCGCAGCGCACGAACGCGCGGATCTGCCGCTCGACGCCGGCCGCCGACAGCGCGCGCGGCGTGAACGGCGAAATCGGCGATTTGATCCGCGACGGCGCCACGGCCAGCGGGTGATAGCCGTAGCGGCCGGTATGCAGGATCTGCAGCGCGATCTTGCCGCCCTCGGCCTGCACCGCGCGCGGAATCGCGCGATGTCGCCGCGCCGCGCCCGCGCTGGCCAGCGTGCCGCCGAACGGCTTGGTCCAGCCCGCCAGGTTCGGTGCGAAGCCGCCCGTCACGATCAGGCCGACGCCGCCGCGCGCGCGTTCGGCGAAATAGTCGGCCAGGCGCGGCAGCGTCTTGCCGCTATCCTCCAGGCCGGTGTGCATCGAGCCCATCAGGACGCGGTTGCGCAGCGTGGTGAAGCCGAGATCGAGCGGGGCGAGCAGGTGCGGGAACGGGGTCGTCATGATGGCGGGGGCGTCTTGGAATGCCCTCGATCCTAGGCGGCGCGCGGCTTGAGCGTGAGGGGTCAAACAGCCATAATGCTTGTCATTTGTGGCCAAATCGACGCGATGACACGCACTCCGTCCAAGGACAGCCTCGGCTTGCGGCGGCCGACCATTCCGGTCGCCTACCCGCGCCTGCTGCTGCAGGTGTTCGCCGAGCGCGGCCTCGAAGCGGCTGCGGTGCGGGCCGGCACCGGGCTGCGCGACGCGGTGCTGGCGCAGCCCGATGCGCGGGTCGCGCCGTCGCAATGGGCGCGGCTCGTATTGAACGCGATCCGGCTGACCGGCGACGAAGGGCTCGGTTTCGAGCTGGGCCTGCGGCTGCGCCCGTCGGCGCACGGCTTTCTCGGTTATGCGGCAATGACGGCGCCCGACCTGCGCACCGCGTTCGCGGTCAACGCGCGCTATTTCCGCACCCGCAACCGCCAATACACGCTCGCCTATGCCGAACGCGGCGACGGCGCGACGCTGACGCTGTCCGGCGTGCAGGCCAGCCCGGTGCTGCGCCATCACACCCTGTTCGAGTTCGTGCTGACGGGCCTCGCCCAGAGCCTGCCGCTGCTGACGGGCCGCCATGCCGCGCCGCTCGAATTGCGCTTCGCGTGGCCCGAGCCACCGTGGTTCGCGCGCTATCGCGACCGGCTGCCGCCGGTGCGCTTCGATTGCGACGCCTGCGCGCTGTGGATCGCCCGCGAGGCGCTCGACTGGCCGCTCTCGATCGCCGACGACGTCGCGCACCGGCAGGCGCTCGCGCAGGTCGAGCGCGAATACGCTGCGGTGCGGCAGGACGACGGGGATTGGGTGGAGCGCGTGCGCGCCGAACTGGTGGCCGATGCCGAGGGCTACCCGGGCCCGGATGCGCTCGCGCGGCGGCTGCTGGTTTCCACGCGCACGCTGCGACGGCGGCTGGACGAGGCCGGCGCGGGCTACCGCGCGCTGCTCGACGAAGCGCGCTACCGCGACGCGCGGCAACTGCTGCGCGCCTCCGATCTCGATTTGAAAACGATCGCCGCGCGCCTGCAATTCAGCGATCCGGCCAACTTCACGCGCGCGTTCCGCAAATGGGCCGGCACCACGCCGAGCGCATTTCGGCGCGAGCGCTGACACGCCTCGCGCACGCATTGCAACGGCATAAAAAAACGCCGCCCGAAGGCGGCGCCAAAACGAGGCACCACAGATAGTGCGCCGTCATATCAACAACACGGAGATGCCAAGCGCAACGAAAAAACCGTCACTTGACCGGCACTAGTGTCCTGGATTGCACACGCGGCATCCATGCGATGAATCCGATTCTGGAATAGGGATCGGCCGCAATGCCACAGGTGTGATACGCACCGCACGGAATGCCATCAACATGAAGGACAGATTCGGATTCGTCCAATTGCGCGGCGCGAGACGCCTGTCGAGAATTCAGCGCAGCCCGCATTCCGACGCATGGCGCCTCCCGGCGTGCTCCTCTTCGCATCTCGCAAGGCCGAAACCGATGTCCACCTCTCACGATCACCCGCCCCGGGACAACGCCCGCCGCACCCTGCATCAAGCGCCCGGCTGGGTCGACTGGAATCCGGCGCGCGACGTGCCGAACTGGATCGGCGGGCGCGTCACGCTCGACGGCCGCTTCAGCGTCGACGAACTGCTCGCCATTCTGGCGCTGGCCCGCCACGCGCGATAACCCGCTGGAACGAACACGGCCCCCAGCTCGAAAGCGGGGGGCCGTGCTTGTTGCCTGTCGTTGCCTGCCGCCGCGCCAGCCCGCGCGCGGCACATCTCAGGCGCGGGCCGTCGCCGGCTGGCCCGTTTGCTGGCGCGAACGGCCCGAGCTCAGATAATCGGCGATCGAATCCTGCGTGACCTCGCCCACGTAGGCGCCGTCCGGGTCGAGCACCGGCATCCACGACGAGCGGAACTGGTACATCTTCGACAGCACGATCCGCAGATTTTCCTCGCCCGACACGGTCGCCGGGAATTCCACGAGACGCTCGCCGCACGTGCCCGCCGCGCCGCGCGCCGTGCGCCGCGCCACGAAACCGAGCGCGCGCTGCGCATCGTCCACCACCGTCAGATAGCGGCTGTCGTTCTCGTCCATGATCGTGAACGCGTCGGCCAGCGAGGTGTCGGGGCGCGCGGTGGGCGGCTGCGTGGCCGCATCGCCGGCCTTCACGAGCAGCAGGCGCTTGAGCGTGCTGTCGGCGCCGACGAACTGGCCCACGAACTCGTCCTTCGGATGCGCGAGCAGCGTGTCCGGGTGCGCGTACTGCACGAGCTGGCCGCGCCGGAACACGGCCACGCGATCGCCGAGCTTGATGGCCTCGTCGATGTCGTGGCTCACCATGATCACGGTCTTCTTCAGTTGCCGCTGCATCTGGAAGAACTCGTTCTGGATCGATTCGCGGTTGATCGGATCGACCGCGCCGAACGGCTCGTCCATCAGCAGCACCGGCGGATCGGCCGCCAGCGCGCGCACCACGCCGATCCGCTGTTGCTGGCCGCCCGACAACTCGCGCGGATAGCGCTTCAGGTAGAGCTTCGGATCGAGCGCGACCATCGACATCAATTCGGTCGCGCGCTCGCGGCAGCGCTTCTTGTCCCAGCCCAGCAGGCGCGGCACGACCGTGATGTTCTCCTCGATCGTCATGTTCGGAAACAGGCCGATCTGCTGGATCACGTAACCGATCTGGCGGCGCAGATCCACTTCGTTGAGCCCGGTGGTGTCCTCGCCGTTGATCAGCACGCGGCCCGAGGTCGGCGCGATCAGGCGGTTGATCATCTTCAGCGTGGTGGTCTTGCCGCAACCGGACGGCCCGAGAAACACGCAGATTTCGCCTTCCGGCACGGTCAGGCTCACGGAATCGACGGCACGCACCGGCTGGCCGCCCTTCTGCGAGAAGGTCTTCGTCAGTTGGTCGAGTTCGATCATGTTTTCTGCACTCCCTTCGGTGTCAATGCGCGCTGCAGCCATTGCAGCAGCAGGTCCGCGACGATCGCGAGCACGCTCACCAGCACCGCGCCCACCAGCAGCTTCATCATGCTGGACTGTCCGATCGCCCGGACGATCAAGTTTCCGAGGCCGCCCGCGCCAATCACGGCGGCAATCGTCATCACGCCGATGTTCATCACCACGGCGGTACGCACGCCGCCGAGAATCACCGGCACCGCCAGCGGCAAATCGACGAGCCGCAGCCGCTGCCACGACGTCATCCCGATGCCGATGCCGGCCTCCTTGATGCCGGCATCGACGTTCTTCAGCGCGAGATACGTATTGCGCATGATCGGCAGCAGCGAATACAGAAACACGGCGGTGATCGCCGGCACCGCGCCGATGCCCTGGCCGAAGCGCGAGAACACCGGAATCATCAGCCCGAACAGCGCGATCGACGGCAGCGTCAGGATCACGGTGGCCACGCCCAGCAGCGGCCCGGCCAGCCATTCGTGGCGGCTGATCACGATGCCGAGCGGCACGCCGGCGAGAATCGCGCAACCCACCGCGATGCCCACCAAGTAGATGTGCTGCAGGGTCAGTTGAATCAGCTCCGGCCAGTTGGCGGCCAGATAAGCTTGAACAGTCATGGTCGCCTCCGGTTACGGTAAGGAATGCGTGTGCAGGAAGTCGGTCGCGACCTGTTGCACCGACACCCCGTCGATATCGACACGCTTGTTCATTTCCAGCATCGTGTCGCTGTTGAGCGCCGCCGACAGCGCGTTCAACTGCGCGGCCAGCTTCGGATTGCGCTTGAGCACCGATTCGCGCACGATCGGCGTGGCGTTGTACGGCGGGAAGAAGTGCAGATCGTCTTCCAGCGGCACGATGTCGAAGCCCTTCACGCGGCCGTCGGTGGTGTAGACGAGGCCGATCGTCAGCTGATTGTTGTGGAGCGCCGTGTACACCAGGCCCGAATCCATCTGCTTCGTTTCCGAGCGACTGAAATGCAGGTGGTAGGCGGCTTCCAGCGGCACCAGGCCGTCGGGCCGGTTGGCGAATTCCGCATCCATCCCGAACGTGTGGCGCGTGCCCTTCGGATCGCCGGCCAGCTTCGCGGAGAGCTGCGAGATGGTTCGGATACCGGTCTTTTTCGCCGTTTCGGCCGACAGCGCCAGCGCATAGGTGTTGTTCAACGGCGAGGCGTTGAGCCACACCAGGCCGCGCGGCGCATCCATCGCCTTGACGCGGCGATAGGTTTCCTCGGGCGACAGCTTCTCCTTGATCTTGTCGTAGACCGCGGCGGCCGTGCCCGTGTAATCCCACATCACGTCGATCTGGCCGTTCTCGAGCGCGCTGCGCAGCAGCACCGAGCCGAGGCCCGTGCGCGTCTCGATCGTGTAGCCGCGCGAGCGCAGGTACTGCGTGGTGATCTCCGCCAGCACGTACTGCTCGGTGAAGTTCTTGCCGCCCACGTTCAGCGTTTCCGCCGTCGCCGGCGCCGCCACCAGCGCGCCGAGCGGCGCCAGCATGGCGATCGCCACGAACTTGCGAACCGAGGCGAAGCGCGCGGCGGCGGCCGGCCGCATTGCTGCGGACTGCGTAGCAAATACCGGCGTGCGCAGCAGCGTGCGGATGCGTGTCAGAAAGCTCATGCCGCACCTCCGTTACGCGCGATCACGTGCCGGCTGCCGGCCGCCACGATGCCGTCGAGCAGCAGCGCGAGCACGGCGGTGGACGCCGCGCCGAGCAACAGCATCTGCTGGTTGTCGAGATAGATACCGGGGAAAATCAGCGTGCCGAGGCTGTCGGCGCCGATCAGATACGCGAGCGGCGCGGTGCCCACGTTGATCGCCAGCGCCGTGCGCACGCCGCCGACGATGATCGGCAGCGCGTTCGGCAGTTCGACGCGCGTCAGCGATTGCCACGGCGTCATGCCGATGCCGCGCGCCGCCTCGCGCAACGAGGCCGGTACGTTGCGCATGCCTTCGTAGGCGTTGCGCGTGATCGGCAGCAGCGAGGCGAAGAACAGCGCGACGATCGCCGGCACGTCGCCGATGCCGAAGATGCCGAGCGCGATCGCCAGCACCGCCAGCGACGGCACGGTATTGCCGATGTTGAACACCTGCATGAAGCGTTCGGCCTGACGCGCCAGCGACGGCCGGCTCAGCGCCACGCCGGCCGGAATGCCGACGAGGATCGCGAGCGCCATCGAGTAGCCCACGAGCATCAAATGCCGGCCCGTGTAATAGACGAGATCGCCCGAGTGCTGCCGCCACGTGTCGATACCGATCGCGCTGGCGATCCAGGCAATCAGGGCAACGGCGATTAACAGGCTGCCCGCTAAACGGACAGTGCGTCGAGTCATGAGATACGCCTCCTTTTCGGATCGGCGCACGCGAACGGGCATGCGCCGCGAGGACGCCAAGCGGCGTCGCGAATGGAAGGTACGGATCCCGGTCATGCCGGGATCGAACCGACAAAAAACGGCATCGCTGCCGGACGGAAAAAACCGTTCGGCATCCTGCGTGAACGCAACCGCGTTCGTTCGATTGTCATGTTCAGCCCGGATAGCGCGCGTGCGCTGTCCAAGCCAAGGGCACCATCTTGCGATGGCAGGGATGCGGCCGCACGAACGTGCCGGTACCGCCTGGAGCAGGACGCTCCGATCGATGGGAAGGGTGAGCCGACTTTTACACTTGCTGCGATCTTGCACTTATCGGTGCACAACTCGCTGCGAAAGTCGCAAACCTGAAACGCAGTATAAGGGCAATTTCGAGACAACGTCTACCCTTCGGGGTTCGATCCCGAAAGATAGCGGCCACCGCGAAGCGGTGAGCGCGACGGCCGGCAGCGGGCGGATCACGCCGCTTCCGCACCGGAATCGATAGTGAGGATAGCCAATCGAATTCGCTGAAATGCCTTCAGGGACAAGGCATTTCGGATTTCGTCGAACACTCAGGATGGCCGAGCATTGCGCGCGGTGCGTCACGACGTGGCGCACGCGAAAAATGCGGTGGGGAACGGCGAAAAAAATTCGCGATGCGATGCGGGAAACGGCGAAAAGCTCGCTGAATTCCCGGCTCGGCCTTGTTCGGCAAGGCCGCAATCGAGCCGGGAACACGCATTGCTAATGCATCGGATTCAGATACTTTCGGCGGGATCGTTGCGCAGCGCTTCGCGGCGCGCGCCGCCATCGAGCCACGGCGCGATCTCCATGTCCTCGTAGCGCACGAGGCGGCTCTTGCGCAGCAGCCGGTAGCCGAGCCAGATCGCCAGGAACAGCGGAATGCCGACATAGGTGGCGATCACGCCGACCCAATCGATGCGGCTCGACAAAAAGGCCTGGTAATCCTGGCCGAGCGCGATCACGAGGCACAGCACGAACGCGAAGATCGGCCCGTACGGGAACAGCTTCGAACGATACGGCAATTGCCCGGGTGCGAAGCCCTGCTTCTCGAAGCCCTTGCGGAACCGGTAATGGCTGACCGCGATGCCGAGCCACGCGATGAAGCCCGTCATGCCCGAGGTGTTGAGCAGCCAGAGGTACACCGTCTTGTCGCCGAACAGCGACGACAGGAAGCACAGCGCGCCCACCGCCGTGGTGGCGTACAGCGCGTTGCGCGGCACGCCGCCCTTCGACAGCTTCGCGAACACGCGCGGCGCGCGGCCCTCGGTGGCGAGGTTGTAGAGCATCCGCGTGGACGCATACATGCCCGAGTTGCCGGCCGACAGCACGGCGGTCAGGATCACCGCGTTCATCACGCCGGCCGCGAACGCGAGGCCGGCGTGGCGGAACACCAGCGTGAACGGGCTCACGCCCACGTCGGTCACGTCGCTCTTGAGCAGGCTCGGATCGGTGTACGGCACCAGCATGCCGATCACGAAGATCGCGAACACGTAGAACAGCAGGATGCGCCAGAACACCTGGCGCACCGCGCGCGGAATCGTGGTGCGCGGGTTCTCCGATTCGCCGGCCGCGATGCCGATCAGCTCGGTGCCCTGAAACGAGAAGCCGGCGATCATCGCCACCCCCATCATCGCCGGCAAGCCGCCCGCGAACGGCGCGTCGCCGATCGAGAAGTTGGCCCAGGCCGGCGACGGGCCGCCCGTCAGGATGCCGAAGATCATCAGCAGGCCGGTGCCGATGAACGCCAGCACCGTCACCACCTTGATCAGCGCGAACCAGTATTCGGCCTCGCCGAAGCCGCGCACGGTCATCACGTTGAGCAGGAACATCAGGCCGAGGAACAGCGCGCTCCACCAGATACCGGGCACCTGCGGAAACCAGTAGTGCATGACGAGCTGCGCGGCCACCAGTTCCACCGCGATCGTCACCGCCCAGTTGTACCAATAGTTCCAGCCGAGCGCGAAGCCGAAGCCCTCGTCGACATATTTCGCGCCGTAGGTGGCGAACGAGCCCGACACGGGCATGAAGGCCGCCATCTCGCCGAGGCTCATCATCAGGCAGTAGACCATCAGGCCGATCAGCAGATAGGCGAGCATCGCGCCGCCGGGGCCGGCCTGCGAGATCGACGCGCCGGACGCGACGAACAGGCCGGTGCCGATCGAACCGCCGATCGCGATCATCGTGAGGTGGCGCGCCTTGAGGCTGCGCTTGAGCTGGGGAGTGGAAGCGGAAGGCGAGGCGGAGTGCGGTGCGGGTAGTGACATATCGAACTGGCAAGGGGCAGGCGGACGGCGCCCCGCCTGGCCGCCCGCAGCCGCCCGGATGGGGCGGCCGGGCCGCCGGCGGGCGCCGGCGCGGCTCGCGCGCGGGTCGGATTCTACCCGAATCGCCGCGCGGGCCGCCCCGCCTTGCCGTCGCGTCCCGCGTGGTTACAATACTCGTCCAATCCCGGATGAAACGTCCAATATGACCCGAAAGTCCTCCCCGTCCGAACAGGCATCGCTGATCGAGCAGATCAGCACGATCGCGCAGGGGCTTGGCGAGATGTTCGCGCCGTTCACCGAAGTGGTCGTGCACGATCTGCGCACGCCCGAGAACTCGATCGTCGCGATCCACAACAACCTGTCGGGGCGCGCGGTCGGCGATCCGACCACCGAGCTGGGCCTCGCGCGCATCGCCGACGACGATTACCCGTCGGTGCTGGCGAACTACGCGAACCGTTTCGCCGACGGCCGCACCGCAAAGAGCACCTCGATCGGCATCAAGGACACCAACGGCCACTACGTCGCGGCGCTGTGCCTGAACGTCGACGTCACGCTGTTCCGCGGCATCCAGGGCGTGCTGAACCAGTTCTGCCAGACGGGCGCCGACGCGGTGGGCGAAACGCTCGACCCGGCCAACGCCGATGCGATCCGCGAGCGGATCGACCGGTTCGCGATGACGCTCGCCACCACGCCGCGCTCGCTGAAAACCGAGCAGCGCCGCGCGCTGATGCAGGTGCTGAAGGAAGACGGCTACCTGGAGGTGCGGCGCGCCATGGAAATCATCGCGCAGCACCTGGGCGTATCGCGGGCGACCGTCTACAACGACGCCAAGTAAGCCCGGGCGGCATGCCGCCGTATCGTCACGCATTTGTAAGAATGTAGGATTTCGCCTACACATTTCAGCGAATCACTTACTGATCTTTCGTCTGACGCCGATTTCACCGGCGCACACCGCTCGGCATACTGCTTGGATGGATGCCCACCTCCTCCGCGTATATGTCGTCGAGCCGGCCGTTGCGATTCGCCGGCGGATCGCTGCCCTGCTCGAACCGCTGGCCGGCGTCGCCGTCGTCGGCGAATCCGAAGATCACGCGGTGGCGTTTGCCGGCATTGTGTCGAGCCGCGCTCACGTCGCCGTCATCGAGCTGCGCCTGCCGTCCGGCAGCGGGCTCGAACTGCTCGGCACGCTCGCGCGTTTCGCGCCGAACGTGATCACGGTCATTCTCACCAATCTGTCCTGCCCGGCCTTTCGGGCCGCAAGCCAGAAAGCCGGCGCTCATTACTTCTTCGACAAAACCACCGAGTTCGAGCTGGCCTGTCGCACCATCGACACGCTCGCCCGCACACGCCGCCCTCCACCTCTTTACCGAGCCAACTATGCCGACTGCCACGATGCCCGCTACGATCGCCCATGACGCGCCCGTTCAGTTCGACGCGCCGAAGCAGCCCGGCGCACGGTGCTCGAATTGCGCGACTCGCAACGTCTGCATGCCGGCGGCGCTCACGCACGCCGAATACCGCCGGCTCGACGCCATGATCTGCACCACTCGCCACGTCAAGCGCGGCGATGTGCTGTTCCGCGCCGGCGATCCGTTCGCGAGCCTCTACGCCGTGCGCACCGGTTCGTTCAAAACCCTCGTCACGCATCGCGACGGGCGGGAGCAGGTCACCGGCTTCCAGATCACCGGCGAAACGCTCGGCCTCGATGGCGTGAGCGAAGGCGAGCACCAGTGCAACGCGATCGCGCTCGAAGACAGCACCGTCTGCGTGATTCCGTTCGCCCAGCTCGAAGCGGCCTGCCGCGAAATGCGGCTGCTTCAGCAACACGTCTATCAAATGATGAGCCGCGAGATCGTGCGCGAATCGCGCGTCATGATGCTGCTCGGCACGATGACGGCCGAACAGCGCGTGGCGTCGTTCCTGCTCAACCTGTCGGCGCGCTTCAAGGCGCGCGGCTATTCGGCGGCCGAGTTCAACCTGCGCATGACGCGCGAGGAAATCGGCTGCTATCTCGGCGTGACGCTCGAAACGGTCAGCCGCATGTTGTCGAAGTTTCAGCGCAATGGCCTGATCGATTCGCGCGGCCGGCAAATCCGGATCCACGACGCGCAGGGGCTCGTGCAGGTCTGACCGCCGCCCCGGCGCGCTGCACGGCGTTCGCGTCAGAGCGAAAACGCGCCGGGCAGCAACGCCTGCGCCGTCGTTTCCCGCACGTCCCCGCGCAGGTTCGCCAGCACCACCGGCAACGCGGGGCCGCCCAGTTCCATCATCACTTGCCGACAGGCGCCGCACGGCGCGATCGGCGCCTCGGTCTCCCCCACCACCGCCAGCGCCGCGAAATCGCCGGGCCGAAACCCGGCCGCGATCGCCGCGAACAAGGCCGTGCGCTCGGCGCAATTGCACAGCCCGTAGGATGCGTTTTCCACGTTGCAGCCTTGGAAGATCCGTCCGTCGCGCGTGGCGAGCGCCGCGCCGACGCGAAACCCCGAATAAGGCGCGTAGGCGTGCTCGCGCGCCTGCGTGGCGGCGTCGATCAGGGTCCGGTGATCCATCTTGATTGCCTCTCGTGTCGTGTGCCACGCATCGTAACGGCTTCGATGGGCGCACGCACGCCGCTCGGCAACACGGCAGGCTAAAGGTCGAGCACCACGCGCGCCGAGGCGCCGCCTGCGGCGCAGGCCGGCTGGGCCACGCAGGCCAGCGCTTCGCCCGGCCCGACATCGGCGCCGGGCGGCTGCGGATAGCACACGCCGCCCTCGAGCACGCGCACCGTGCAGGTGCCGCACGCGCCGGCGCGGCAGCTCGACAACGCGTCGATGCCCTGCGCCTCGGCCAGTTCGAGCAGGGAACCGTCCGACGGCGACCAATCCGCCGTCACGCCGCTGCGGCGGAATTCGACGGTAGCCGAGGTGGCCGATTCAACCTTCGCTTCGGGCTCCTGCACAACAGCAACCGCAGCGGTCGCCGGCGCCCCGGCCGCGACCGGCGTGCGGGCGCGGCGCGGCACGCTCGACGGCCCGAACGCCTCGTAATGAATCCGCGCCTCGGGCACCTCGAGCGCGCGCAAGCCTTCGACCATCTCGGTCATGAATGCCGATGGGCCGCAAATATGGAAATCGTAGGTATCGAACGGCAGCAGACGGCGCAGCGCGTCGATGCCGAGACGGCCGGCATGATGGCCATCGTCGCCGGAAGGCGACGGCTGGCTGTCGAACAGATGCACGGTCAGTGTGGGATCGCGGCGCGCGCAATCGGCCAGCTCGTCGACGAACGGCCGGTCGGCCGCATGACGCGCGCCGTGAAAGAACACCACGCGCGGCGCACGATGTTGCGACGACGCCGCACGTTCGCGCAGCATCGCCAGCATCGGCGTGATGCCGATCCCGGCCGACAGCATCACGACCGGCCGCGCACCGTCGCGGTCGAGCCGGAAGTTACCGCCCGGCCCGCGCGCCTCGATCCGGCTGCCCACTTGCAAGGTGTCGTGCAGCCGCGACGAGCCCTGGCCGTCGCGCTTCACGCTGATGCGCCAGGTCGGGCCGCCGGCCGCGTCGGACAGCGTGTAGCTGCGCACCAGCGGCGGCGCCTCGCCCGGCATCGGGATGCGCAGCGTCAGGTGCTGGCCGCCGTCGTGACGCGGCAGCGGCGCGCCGTCGGCGCGTTCGAAATGGAACGAACGGATGCCGGGCGCCTCGTCGCGCGTGGTGGCGACGCGCAGCGCGAACCAGCGGTCGGCAGAGCGTCGGGTGGGGAAGGGGTGTGGGGGGTGGGTGAGTGTGAGTGGGGCTGCGGGCGAGGCACGAACGAAGGCAGTA
>NZ_JAAGPF010000096.1 GCF_017104645.1 Burkholderia sp. Ac-20379 | reverse complement strand
CGCGCTGCTGGCCGGCGCGCCGCACGCGTGGCTCGTCACGAGCTCCGAGGGCGTGCGCAATCTGCACGAATTGGCCGCCGATCACCTGACTTCCGCCGAAACCGCAGCGCTCAAGCACGCCCCGGTCGTGACGCCGCACCCCCGTATCGCGGACACGGCGCGGGCACTCGGGTTTGATACGATTACGCTGTCCGGCGCGGGCGACGAACGCATCGTCCGCGCATTCCGAACGTTGGCCGACTCGGCCGCTCACGCGGCGCAAGCCGCATCGGTGCCCTCCCGCATGACAGATACCAACGATTCCAGCAAGGCTTCCACGCCGGGTACCGGCAGCGCCGCCGCGCGTCCTGCCGCACCGGCCACGCCCCCCAATCAACCGTTCACGCCGTTCGAGGCCAAGCAGCCGCGCCGTTCCGGCGGTACCGCCGGCGTGCTGCTGTGGTGCCTCGTGGTGGTGCTCGCCTGCGGCGCCGGCGCGGGCGGCTTCGTGCTGAACCGCAAGATCGAGAAGCTCGACCAGGCCACGCTGGCGCGCCAGAAGGCCGCCGACGCCGCCACCGCCGACGTGCGCACGCAGTCGGCCCAGGCGCTCGCGCAGGCGCATCAGATGGACGAGCAGGTCGCGCAGTTCGCGGGCAAGCTCGCCGACGCGCAGGCGCACCAGGAAGCGCTGCAGCAGCAATACCAGGATCTGTCACGCAACCGCGACGCCTGGCTGCTCGATCAGGCCGAGCAAACGCTGCAGGGCGCGAGCCAGCAACTGCAATTGACGGGCGACACGCAGCTCGCGCTGGTGGCGCTGCAGAACGCCGATTCGCAACTGGCGACCTCGCAGGGTGCGCAGGCGATCGCCGTGCGCAAGGCGATCGCGCAGGACATGGACAAGCTCAAGGCCGCGCCGTCCGTCGATCTGACCGGCATGGCGATCAAGCTCGACGACGCGATCGGGCGCATCGACGCGCTGCCGCTGTCGGGCGAAGCGCCGATCGCGCGCGCCGCGCCGCGCACCGCGCATCCGGGCGACGTGGCGAGCGAAGCCGCCGCCACCGGCCAGCCGAGCTGGAAGATCTGGTGGCGCGACATCACGGCAGGCATCGGCGCGCAACTGACGAGCCTCGTGCAGGTGCGCCGCATCGACAACGCCGACGCGATGCTCAATTCGCCCGAACAGGGCTACTTCGTGCGCGAGAACGTCAAGCTGCGTCTGCTGACCGCGCGCCTGTCGCTGCTCGCGCGCAACGAGCCGGCCATGAAGTCGGATCTGCACGCGGCGCAAGCGGCGCTCGCGCGCTACTTCGACGCGTCGTCGAAGGACACGCGCACGGTCGAGGATCTGCTCAAGCAGGTCGACGCGGCCTCGATCGCGGTGCCGGTGCCGAACCTGAACGGCAGCCTGTCCGCGATCCAACAGTTCAAGAGCCGGGGGTGACATGACGCTGCGAGGAATCCTCTGGCTGGCCGTGCTGTTCGCGATCGCGGTGGCGCTGGCCACGGTCGGCCGCTTCGACGGCGGGCAGGTGCTGATCGTCTATCCGCCGTATCGCGTGGATGTATCGCTGAACCTGTTCATCGTCGCGATCGTCGTGCTGTTCATCGTGATCTACGCCGTGCTGCGCATCGTGCGCAACATCTGGCGCATGCCGCATCGCGTGGCCGCCTACCGTGCGCGGATGCGCAACGAGAAGGCGCAGGGCTCGCTGCGCGACGCGATCGGCAACCTGTACGCGGGCCGCTTCTCGCGCGCCGAGAAGGCCGCGCGCGATGCGCTGGCCGTCGATACGAACCGGAACGCCGCCGGCCTGGTCGGCGCCGTGGCCGCGCACCGCATGCACGAGTACGCGCGCCGCGACGAATGGCTCGCCAAGGTCGATGCGAACGAATGGCAGGAAGCGCGTCTGCTGGCCACCGCCGACATGCGCGCCGAGGCGCGCGACGCCGAGGGCGCGCTGGCCGCGCTGGCCGAAATGCAGGCGTCGGGCGGCAAGCGCATTCATGCGCAGCAGGTCGCGCTGCGCGCCCAGCAGCAGTTGAAGAACTGGGCCGAGGTGCTGAAGCTCGCCAAGCTGCTCGAAAAGCGCGACGCGCTGCATCCGGCCGCCGCGGTGCGCATGCGTCAGCAGGCCGCCGAACATCTGCTGCGCGACCGCCGCCACGACGCCGATGCGCTGCTCGAGGTCTGGCAATCGCTGTCGGCCGTCGAGCGCCAGTCGCCGCGTCTGGCCGATCTGGCCGCCGAATTGCTGGTGGCGCTGGAGCGCCAGCCCGAGGCGCGCCGCATCGTCGAGGATGCGCTGGCGCATCACTGGGATGCGCGCCTGCTGCGCCGCTATCCCGACACGGCCGGCGTGGATGCGCTGCCGCTGATCCAGAAGGCCGAAGGCTGGAAGCGCGATCATCCGGACGACGCCGATCTGCTCGTCGCGCTGGGCCGGCTTTGCGAGAAGCAGCAGCTGTGGGGCAAGTCGCAGTCGTTCCTCGAAGCGGCGCTCAAGCTGTCCGACAACGACGCGCTGAAGGTGCGCGCCCATCGCGCGCTGGCGCGCCTGTTCGAAAGCCTCGGCGACGAGGAAAAGGCCGCGCGCCACTACCGCGAAAGCGCGCTGGCGATGCAGGTCGGTTGACGCGCGGCGCTTCGCGGCCTCGCATCAAGCAAAACGGCAGCCCTCGGGCTGCCGTTTTTCATTAGTACGGCACGCGAATCAGCGGTTGACGAGCGACTTCGGCACCGACAGCGCCAGCAGGCCGCCGAGCACGAGAAATGCGGCGAGCATGACCATGCCCGCGCTGTTGCTGCCCGTGGCCTGCTTGAGCCAGCCGATCATGTACGGGCTCAGGAAGCCGGCCAGATTGCCGATCGAATTGACCAGCGCGATGCCGGCCGCGGCCGCGGTGCCGCCGAGGAACGCGGTAGGCAAGCTCCAGAACAGCGGCAGCGTGGTCAGGATGCCGATCGTCGCGAGCGTGAGGCCCACCATCGCAAGCGCCGTCTGGTTCGCCCAGGCCACCGACAGCAGCAGCCCGATCGCGCCGAGCGCGGCCGGAATCGCGACGTGCCAGCGGCGCTCGCGGCGGCGGTCGGCGCTGCGCGCGATCAGGATCATGCCGACCACGGCCGCCGCATACGGAATCGCCGACAGCAGCCCGATCGCAAACGAATCGGTCACGCCGGTGGATTTGATGATGGTCGGCAGCCAGAAGCCCACGCCGTACAGTCCCATCACGAACGAGAAGTAGATCAGCGCCATCAGCCAGACGCGCGGGCTGGCCAGCACGCGGCCCACCGGCGCGTCGTCCTTGAGCGCCTCCTCGGCCTGCACGTTGCGCGCGAGCAGCGCCTTCTCCTCGTCGGTCAGCCAGCTCGCGCCGGCAATGCGATCTTCGAGCCAGATCAGCACCAGCACGCCGACGATGATCGACGGAATCCCCTCGATCAGGAACAGCCACTGCCAGCCGGCCCAGCCGTTCACGCCGTGGAAGCTCTTGAGGATGTAGCCCGACACCGGGCCGCCGATCACGCCCGACAGCGCGATCGCCGTCATGAAGAAGGTGGTCATGCGCCCGCGCCGGTTGGCCGGATACCAGTAGGTCAGGTACAGGATCACGCCGGGGAAGAAGCCCGCTTCGGCGATGCCGAGCAGGAAGCGCATCACGTAGAACATCGCGGGCGTGGTGACGAACATCATCGCCGCCGAGATCAGCCCCCACGTGATCATGATCCGCGCGATCCAGACCCGTGCGCCCACCCGGTGCAGGATGATGTTGCTCGGCACCTCGAACAGGAAATAGCCGAAGAAGAAGATCCCGGCGCCGAGGCCGTAGACGGTGTCCGACAGGTTCAGGTCGGTCGCCATCTGCAGCTTGGCGAAGCCGACGTTGACGCGGTCGAGATATGCCACCACGTAGCAGAGCATCAACAGCGGCGCGAGCCGCCAGGTGACCTTGCGATAGGTGGCCGTCTCGAAATCGGACGGCTGGCCGGGGTAGGCCGGAGCGGTGCTTGCCATGAGGGTTTGTCTCCTGTTTCCTGTTCGTGCGCTGCCTGCGCACTGTGTCGTTGCCGCGCCGCCGGCGTCTTGCGTATTGCATTGGGCGGCGGCGCGGGTTCTGCCTGCTGCGGGGCCGGTCTTTTTTCGTCGACGGTGTTGCGTGTTGCCTACTGCTTATTGCTTACTGCCGATTGCGGAGGGGCCGGCGCTCAGATGCAGCGGCCGCCGTCCACTTCCAGGCACACGCCGGTGATGAATTCGGCGTCGTCGGAAGCGAGACAGAGCGCCGCGTTGGCGATGTCCTGCGGCGTCGAGAGCCGGCCGAGCGGGATCGTCGCGAGAAAGCGCTGGCGGTTTTCGGGCGTGTCGGCCACGCCCATGAATTCGGTCATCAGGCCGGTTTCGCCGAGCACCGGGTTGATGCAGTTCACGCGGATGCGATCGGCGCCGAGTTCGGCGGCCAGCGTCTTGCTGGCGGTGATCATCGCGCCCTTCGTGCTGTTGTACCAGACGAGCCCCGGGCGCGGCCGCACGCCGGCCGTCGACGCGATATTGACGAACACGCCGCCGCCGGCCTGGCGGAAATACGGCACGAACGTCTGCACGCTCCAGAACAGGCTCTTCATGTTGACGGCGTAGACGCGGTCGTACTCGGCCTCGGTCACTTCCAGCACCGGCTTGTTGCGGTGCGTGGTGCCGGCGTTGTTGACGACGACATGGACGCGATGGAAATCTTCCAGCGCCGCGGCCAGCAGCGCCTGCCAGTCGCCGCCCTTCGATACGTCGCCGGCGATCGCGATCGCCTTGCCGCCGGCCACCGCGATCTCGCTGGCCACGCGCTCGGCCGCCGCGCCGTTCAGATCGTTGACGACCACGTTCGCGCCCTCGCGCGCGTAGGTTTTCGCGATGCCTTCGCCGAATCCCGAACCGCCGCCCGTGACGATCGCTGTCTTGCCTGCAAGCCGCATGAAGTGTCTCCGATGTTGGGTGAGTCCTGCGGACGGCGCGCGAACCCGGCCCGCGCGCCGCGTGGTTGCTGTCTTGAAGCGGGGCCGGCTAGCCGTGCCTGAGCGCGATGGTCTTGAGCACCGTGAAGCCGTACAGCGCCTCGAAGCCCTTCTCGCGGCCATGCCCCGAGCGGCCGCTGCCGCCGAACGGCAGCTCGACGCCGCCGCCCGCGCCGTAGTTGTTGACGAATACCTGGCCGGCCCGCACGCGCCGCGCGAGCCGCATCTGGCGCGCGCCGTCGCGGGTCCAGACGCCGGCCACCAGCCCGTAGGCGGTGCCGTTGGCGAGCGCGAGCGCCTCGTCCTCGTCTTGGAAGCGCATCGCGGCCAGCACCGGCCCGAACACTTCTTCCTGCGCGAGGCGGTGCTCGGGCGGCACGTCGCGCAGCAGCGTGGGCGCCTGATAGAAGCCGCTTTCGGGCGCCTCGGGCACCACCTCGCCGTGCGCGGCCATCGCGATGCCGTCGTGCTGCGCGTCGGACAGGAAATCCCACACGCGCTGCTGCTGCTTCGCGTTGATCAGCGGCCCGCAATCGAGATCGGCGCGGCCGGGGCCGACGCGCAGCGCGGCGAACGCGCCCGCGAGCCGGTCGAGCAAAGGCTCGTAGACGCTGCGCTCGATCAGCACGCGGCTGCCGGCCGAGCACGTCTGCCCGCCGTTCTGGACGATCGCGGAAACCAGCACCGGCAGCGCCGCGTCGAGATCGGCGTCGGCGAACACGATTTGCGGCGACTTGCCGCCCAGTTCTAGCGTGACCGGCACGTGCCGCTCGGCCGCGGCCAGCGCGACGAGCCGGCCGGTGTCGGGCGAGCCCGTAAACGAGATGTGATCGATGCCCGGATGGGCCGACAGCGCGGCGCCGGCCTCGTGGCCGTAACCGGTGACGAGGTTCAGCGCGCCGGCCGGCAGCCCGGCCTCGGCGGCGAGCTGCGCCACGCAGAGCAGCGACAGGCAGGCATCCTCGGCCGGCTTGACCACACAGGCGTTGCCGGTGGCGAGCGCCGCGCCCACGCTGCGCCCGAAGATCTGCATCGGGTAGTTCCACGGCACGATGTGGCCCGTCACGCCGTGCGGTTCGCGCACGGTCAGCACGGTGTAGCCGGCTTGGTAGGGCAGCGTTTCGCCGTGCAGCTTGTCGGCCGCGCCGGCGTAGAACTCGAAATAGCGCGCGAGCGCGGCGGCGTCGGCGCGGGCCTGCTTGAGCGGCTTGCCGGTATCGCGGCATTCGAGTTGCGCGAGCGCTTCCTGGTGTTCGGCCACACGCTGCGAGAGCCGGTACAGCAGCCGGCCGCGCTCGGCGGCGCTGGTGGCGCCCCAGGCGCCTTCGTAGGCGGCGCGGGCGGCGTGCACCGCGGCGTCGATGTCGGCGGCGTTGCCGCGCGCCAGGCGCGCGAACGGCGCGCCGTCGGACGGATCGATGACGGCGAGCGTCTCGCCGTTCGCGGGCGCGACCCATTCGCCCGCGATGAAATGCCTTGCCTCTTCCATGCCTGCTCCCGGCTCGTTGGTATCGATGCGTGATTCAGGTGCTGCGGACGATGCGTGCGGCTACGGCCGCGCACGGTCCATTTGATCGCGCGCCGGGCAAGTGTGCGCCGAACTTCGTCCGAGCGCCATCGGGTGATTGGCTATAATGGCGGCTCCTCGCGGAGGCGTGCCCGCCCGGCGGTTGCCGCGCCCCGTCCCGATTTCCCATCGTCATGCAGAGAGCGCTCATGAGCTTCAGCAATGTTCCGGCCGGCAAGGATCTGCCGCACGATTTCAACGTGATCATCGAAATTCCGGCGCAAAGCGATCCGGTCAAGTACGAGGCCGACAAGGATCTCGGCCTGCTCGTGGTCGACCGTTTCGTCGGCACCGGCATGCGCTACCCGGTCAACTACGGTTTCATCCCGCAGACGCTGTCGGGCGACGGCGATCCGGTCGACGTGCTGGTCATCACGCCGTTCCCGCTGCTGGCCGGCTCGGTCGTGCGTTCGCGCGCGCTGGGCATGCTGCAGATGACCGACGAATCGGGCGTCGACGCGAAGCTGATCGCCGTCCCGCACGACAAGGTCTGCCCGATGACGGCCAACATCAAGTCGCTCGACGACGTGCCGGCCTACCTGAAGGATCAGATCAAGCACTTCTTCGAGCAATACAAGGCGCTCGAGAAGGGCAAGTGGGTGAAGGTCGAAGGCTGGGCCGACATCGACGCCGCCCACAAGGAAATCACGGAAGGCGTCGCGAACGCGGCCAAGTAAGCTTGCCCGGCCGGGCGCGCGAGCGCGCCGGCCCGCCGTGCGAAACCGCGCGAGCCTCGTTATCGGGGCCGCGCGGTTTTTTCATGGGCGCGTGGACGCGGGGAGTCAGGACGACGTTCGAGGGCGACGGGCGGCGCGGCGTGTTGCGCTGACGGGAGGCAGGGCGTCGACGGGCGCTGCCGACACGATGGCGGCGGTTCCGGCAACGGCCGATTCGGCCGGCTCGACCGCCGCAGCGGCGATCTCCGCAGCGACAATCTCCGCCGCCGTCGCCGTATCGGCCGCGTCATCCGCCGCCTCGGCTTCGACCGCCACCACCGGCAACACCGATTCCAGCGTGCGCTGCCCGCTCGCCAGCGCGCGCTTCTGCACCGGCGTGAGCCGCTTGACCCAGTATTCGGCGCGCGAGGCGCTCGAGCGGTCGGCCAGCGGAAACCACGCCAGCACGGCGCGCGGCTTGCGCGCACGCGTGTAGCGCGCGCCGGTGCCGTTGGCGTGCTGCGCGAAGCGGGCGTCGACATCGGTCGTGATGCCGGTGTAGACGCTGCCGTCCTCGCATTCGATCAGATAGAGAAACCAGGACATGGCGGAGCGGGGGACGCGAAGCCGTCAGTGTCTCAGAAAAGCCGCGCCGTTCATGCGCCGCCGCCGTCCTTGAACGGGTTGTGCTCGCGCAGTTCGTCGACGTAGGCGTGGATCTGACCCGTCTCGCGCTTGAGAAATTCGCCCACCGCATCGGCGAAGGCCGGGTGCGCGAGCCAGTGCGCCGAGTGCGTGACGGTCGGCATGAAGCCGCGCGCGAGCTTGTGCTGGCCCTGCGCGCCGCCCTCGAAAGCCGTCAGCTTTTCGTCGATGCAGAATTCGAGCAACTGGTAATAGGCCGTTTCGAAGTGCAGGCACGGCACGTGTTCGAGCGCGCCCCAGTAGCGGCCGTACAGCGTGCCGCCGCCGGCCGGATCGCGCCGGTACACGGCCAGCGCGCTGGCGATCGGCTTGCCGTCGGCCTCGGCGATCACCAGCAGCAGGTTCTCGGGCATCGTCTCGCCGATGCGCCGGAAGAAATCGAGGTTCAGGTACGGGCTCGAATGATGCTCGCGGTAGGTTTGCCGGTAGCAGCGCGAGAAGAAGCGCCAGTCGTCGTCGGTGGCGTCCTCGCCGCGCACGCGCCGGAACGTGACGCCGGCCTCGGCCACCTTGCGCCGCTCGGCGCGGATGTTCTTGCGCTTTTTCTGTTCGAGCGTGGCGAGGAAATCGTCGAAGTGCCGGTAGCCCTGGTTGAGCCAGTGGAACTGCACGCCCTCGCGCAGCATCATGCCCATTTCGGCCAGCAGCTTGGCTTCGCCGGCGGTCGGAAACAGCACGTGCAGCGACGACACCTCGCTCTGCTCGGCCAACGCCACCAGCGTGGCGGCGAGCTGGCGGCGCGCGGCGTCGTTGGCGGCGATCAGGCGCGTGCCCTGCACCGGCGTGAACGGCACGGCGCACAGCAGCTTCGGGTAATACGGCACGTTGTTGCGTTGGTAGGCGTCGGCCCAGGCCCAGTCGAACACGTATTCGCCGTACGAGTGATGCTTGGCGTAGACGGGCGCGGCGGCCGCCAGCGCGCCGCTCGTCTCGTCGGTCAGCACCAGGAAGTTCGGCGCCCAGCCCGATTCGTCGACGGCGCAGCCGGTGGCGTGCAGCGCGGCCAGGAATTCGTGGCGCAGGAACGGCGTCGGGTGCGCCTGTTGCTCGAGCAGGGCGTTCCATTCGGTGGCGTCCGTTTCGAGCGGAGAGCGCAGGAGCCCCATGCGATAATCGTTGCGTTCGTGTTTCAACCGTCTGACATCCGTTTCGTTCGGCGTGCGCGCAACCTGCGCGGCGCGCCGGTGATGCGCCGGCAAGGCGCTTGTCACGCGGCCCGCGAGGCCGCGCAGATTCCGTCATGAAAACCCGTATCGCTCTCGCCCAACTCAACGTCACCGTCGGCGATTTCGCCGGTAACGTCGCCCGGATCGTCGATGCCGCCCGCGCCGCGCACAAGGATGGTGCGCATCTGCTGGTTGCGCCGGAACTGGCGCTGTCGGGCTATCCGCCGGAAGACCTGCTGTTGCGGCCCGCGTTCTACGCGGCGGCGGCCGAGGCGCTGGCGGAACTGGCCGCGCGCCTCGCGCCGCTCGACGGCCTGGCCGTGCTGGTCGGCCATCCGCTGCGCACCGCCAGCGCCGATGGTAAAGCAAACGGCCCGATCGAGCGCGGCGCGAACCCGGTGGATTGCTGGAACGCCGCGTCGCTGATCGCCGGCGGCCAGATCCGCGCCACCTACCGCAAGTACGAGTTGCCGAACACCGAGGTGTTCGACGAGAAGCGTTATTTCGCGAGCGATCCGCAGCCGTGCGTGTTCGAGCTGAACGGCACGCGGTTCGGCGTGGTGATCTGCGAGGACGCCTGGCACGCGGCGGCGTCGCAACTGGCCAAGGCGGCCGGCGCCGAGGTGCTGCTGGTGCCGAACGGCTCGCCCTATCACATGAACAAGGACGCGGTGCGCGTCGACATCCTGCGCGCGCGGATTCGCGAGACGGGCCTGCCGATGGTCTACGTCAACCTCGTCGGCGGCCAGGACGAGCTCGTGTTCGACGGCGGCTCGTTCGTGCTCGACGGCGCGGGCGACATGGTCGCGCGCATGGCGCAGTTCGAGGAAGGGCACGCGATCGTCGAATTCGACGGCGCGCGGCCCGTGGCGGAAACGGCGCGGATCGCGCCGGCGCTTGCCACCGAGGCGCAGGTCTACCGCGCGCTGGTGCTCGGCGTGCGCGACTATATCGGCAAGAACGGCTTTCCGGGCGCGCTGATCGGCCTGTCGGGCGGCGTCGATTCGGCGCTGGTGCTGGCCGTGGCCTGCGACGCGCTCGGCGCCGATCGCGTGCGCGCCGTGATGATGCCGTCGCGCTACACGGCCGGCATCTCCACCACCGATGCCGCCGACATGGCGCGCCGCGTGGGCGTGCGCTACGACGAGATCGCGATCGCGCCGATGTTCGATGCGTTTCGCGGCGCGCTGGCCGCCGATTTTGCCGGCCGCGAGGAAGACGCCACCGAGGAGAACATCCAGGCGCGGATTCGCGGCACGCTGCTGATGGCGCTGTCGAACAAGTTCGGTTCGATCGTGCTGACCACCGGCAACAAGAGCGAGATGGCGGTCGGCTATTGCACGCTGTACGGCGACATGGCCGGCGGCTTCGCCGTGATCAAGGACATCGCGAAAACACTCGTTTACCGCCTCTGCCATTACCGCAACGGCGCGGCCGAGTTCGGCAAGACCGACGTGATCCCGGAGCGGATCCTCACGCGCGCGCCGTCGGCCGAGCTGCGCGAGAACCAGACTGACCAGGACAGCCTGCCCCCGTACGATGCGCTCGATGCGATCATGCGCATGTACATGGAGGAAGACCGGCCGCTCGCGCAGATCGTCGCGGCCGGCTACCGGGAGGCGGACGTGCTGCGCGTCACGCGCCTCATCAAGATCAACGAATACAAGCGGCGCCAGGCGCCGATCGGGATTCGCGTCACGCACCGGGCTTTCGGCCGCGACTGGCGCTATCCGATCACGTCGCGCTTTATCGAGCGACTCGACTGACGGGGCGCCGCGCGTAGAATCCGTCTCAGTCGTCCCCTTATCCGGAGCATCATCATGAAACGCATTACCGCCATCATCAAACCGTTCAAGCTCGACGAAGTGCGCGAGGCGCTGGCCGAAGTCGGCCTCACGGGCCTCACCGTGACGGAAGTGAAGGGCTTCGGCCGTCAGAAAGGCCACACCGAGCTGTATCGCGGCGCCGAGTACGTGGTCGATTTCCTGCCGAAGATGAAGATCGAAGTGGTGGTCGCGGCCGATCAGGTCGACCAGGTGATCGATGCCGTGATCGGCGCCGCGCGCACCGGCAAGATCGGCGACGGCAAGATCTTCGTGTCCGACGTGGAGCGCGTGATCCGCATCCGCACCGGCGAGGAAAACGAAGCGGCGGTCTGAGCGCCGCTGCCGCTGCGGCGGCAGCGTTCGTCCCGTCAACGCCAACGGCCCGGTCGATCCGGGCCGTTGGCGTTTCTGTTTCCGCGCGGGCTGCGCGGAAAACCGGCGCCCAATAAAAAACGGTGCGATACCCGTTGGGGTACCGCACCGATACGCGCCTCTCGCAGCAGCGTGAAACTGAGGATCTTGGTATGTCGCGGGTCGCCGTTAGGCGCCGGCGATCAGAACAGGTGCTGAATGCCTGCGTACACGCCCGTTTGCGAGCCGCCCGGATGCGGGTTGCCGGTTGCCACGGCCGTGCCCGACGGGTTCGCGTTCAGGCCGAAGTTCGCCGTCTTGCTGTTGCGCAGCGTGGCCGCCTGGATGTCGAGCAGCGTGCGCTTGGACAGGTTGTACGAGCCGCCGATCGTGTAGATCGTCGCGTTGCCGCCGCCGTTGTTCGCGTTCACGTGATACACCGCCGCGATGATCGCCGCAGCCGGCGTGGCTTGCCACGTCACACCGCCCCACGCCTGTTGCGTCGACGTGATGCCGGCGTTGCCTGCCGGGCCGGCGCTGTCGGCGTGCGACGTCTGATAGGCCGCTTGCAGCTTGAATGCGCCGAGGAACACGTTCGCGCCGATGAAGTATTCGCGCGAGTTGTTGAACACGTCGTCGAACTTGCCGTTCACGCCGTCGCGCGTTTCGTCGAACAGGCCGCGGATCTGGAACAGCGAATTCGTGTAGGTGACCTGCAGGCCGTCGCTGCGGCCTTGGCTGCCGGTTGCGCCCGTGCCGCCGTTGAAGGTGGTCTGGTTCGACAGCGAGTATTGGCCGTAGGCGTCGAAACCGTACAGGTTCGGCGATTGGTACGAAATGTTGTTGCTGGTCTTGTTCCAGTTACGGCCGCGCACCAGCGATGCCGTCGACCAGTTCGATTGACCGAACGGATCGAAGTCCCACACGCCGTTGGCGATCGCGAGTTCGCGACCCAGCAGCAGCGTACCGAGCGCGTCGTTCGAGATCCCGACCGTCGCGAAACGATCCCAGATCGTGCCGCTGGTACCCATGTTGCCGTTCATCGTGTTGAACGCGCCTTCCAGGTGGAACAGGACCTTGTAGCCGCCGCCGATATCTTCGGTGCCCTTGATACCCCAGAGGCTGGTACCCCAGTCGCCGCTTTCCGCGCGAACCGAGTGGCCGGCCTGGCCGCCGTTCAGGTATTCGAGCCCTGCGTCCAGACGACCGTACAGCGTCACGCTGCTTTGCGCATGTGCCGCTACTCCGGCAGTCATCAGTGCTGCCGCGAGCAATGCTTTCTTCATCATCTCCTCCATACCCTGTCAAAAAGTCAACCCACCAACTGCGCACATGCCGGATGTTTGGGATGCATCCGGTCAACATGGGATAACCAGAGAGACCGCGTGCGATGCCGGGTAGGCATTGCCAGGCGTGCGGACTTACCTCTTTGCAGGCCGTTTTGCCGATTGGGCAAAGCCGGGGTCTCCTGTTGTCATGAAGCTAAACTACATTTCACGACTTTCGTTTTGCTACTTTGGTTACTAATTTAGCAAAAATACACTTTGGTGGCGACGAAAATCGTTGTTTGACTAGCTCATGTCGCCAAATTGCCATAAACGCTGCCCGGGAAGCCGCCTAAACGCCGCCCAAAAATAAGACAAGTCCTTGCCGGGCAAGGCGTTCACGGATTCCTCAGAGGTGGGTCAAGGATTGCCACTATTGACGCCCGAATACGGCGGGCGTACCTCGTTCAGGACTGGAAATCGTTAGCGATCCGTAAAGAAATGACGACGGATTCACGCCGCGCATGAAAATGTTTAGTAGTTTTTAATAAACGAACGGGTGGATTCGTGCGTGACGGCATGCAGACATGCGTCGGCAACGCGATGCGAAAGCGCGGGGGGAACGGGAGAAACGGGGGAGGCGGGTGGGGCGGGGAGCGCCGGCGGCGCGGCGCGAAGCGTGTCGCGCGCGCGGCCGGCGTGAGCGGGCGCTCGGGAAAAACGGCTTACTTGAGGCTGCCGGACAGGAACTGCTTGAGGCGTTCGCTGCGGGTGTTGCCGAACACGTCGGCCGGTGCGCCTTCTTCTTCCACGCGGCCCTGATGCAGGAACATCACGTGGTTCGACACGTTGCGCGCGAAGCCCATCTCGTGCGTGACGACGATCATCGTGCGGCCTTCTTCCGCCAGCTTCTGCATGACCTTCAGCACTTCGCCCACCAGCTCCGGATCGAGCGCCGAGGTCGGCTCGTCGAACAGCATCACGTCGGGGTGCATCGCCAGCGCGCGCGCGATCGCCACGCGCTGCTGCTGGCCGCCCGACAGATGCGACGGATATTGCTTCTCGACGCGCGGCTGCAGACCCACCTTCTCGAGGTATTCGCGGGCGCGTTCTTCTGCTTCGCGCTTCGACAGCCCGAGCACGTTGACCGGCGCTTCCATGACGTTTTCCAGCACGTTCATGTGCGACCACAAATTGAAGTGCTGGAACACCATCGCGAGCTTGGTGCGCACGCGCTGCAACTGCTTCGTGTCGGCCGCCTTCAGCGCGCCGCTCTTGTCCTTCGCGGTGCGCACCTCTTCGCCGTCGACGAAGATGCGGCCGGCGTTCGGCTGTTCGAGGAAGTTGATACAGCGCAGCATCGTGCTCTTGCCCGAGCCGGAGGAGCCGATCACGCTGATCACGTCGCCGGCGTTCGCCTTCAGCGAAACGCCCTTCAGGACTTCGTTGCTACCGTACTGCTTGTGCAGATCGTCGACGAAAAGCTTGTGCATCTTGGAATTCATCAGGAGTCCTCGCGCCTTTATTTGCCTTGCGGGCGCAGGTAGGCGAGCCAGCGTCGCTCGGCGCAGCGGAACAGCCACACGAGCGTGAACGAGATCGCGAGATAGAGGAGCGCGGCGATGCCGAACGCGTGGAAGGACATGTAGGTGGCCGAATTGACGTCGCGCGCGATCTTGAGGATGTCCGGCACAGTGGCGGTGAAGGCCACGGTGGTCGCGTGCAGCATCAGGATCACTTCGTTGCTGTACAGCGGCAGCGCGCGGCGCAGCGCCGACGGCAGGATCACGCGGCGGTACAGCGTGAAGGTCGACATGCCGTACGCACGCGCGGCCTCGATCTCGCCGTAGTTGGTCGCCTTGATCGCGCCCGCGAAGATTTCGGTGGTGTACGCGCAGGTGTTCAGCGTGAACGCGAGCAGCGTGCAGTGCATGCCGTCGCGGAAGAACGCGTTGAGCATGGCCGTGTCGCGCACCGCGTGCAGGCTGTAGAGGCCCGTGTAGCAGAGCAGCAGTTGCACGTAGAGCGGCGTGCCGCGGAAGATGTACGTGTAGAGCCACACCGCGCCCGACAGCCACTTGCGCTTCGATACGCGCGCGCAGGCGAGCGGCACCGACAGGCAGAAGCCCAGCCCGATCGACACCACCAGCAGCCACAGCGTGATGGCCACGCCCGTGAAGCGATACCCGTCCGTATACAGGTAGTTGCGCCAGTATTCCTGAATCAGTTCGATCATAGGTCAGCCTTGCGGACGCCGGCGGAGTAGCGCTTTTCCAGCCACATCAGCACGAAGTTCGAGATCGTCGTGATCGCGAGGTAGATCGCCCCCGCGAGCAGCGTGAAGAAGAAGAAACGCAGCGTGCCCTTGCCCGCGTCCTGCGATGCCTTGACCACGTCGGCCAGGCCGATGATCGAGACGAGCGCGGTGGATTTGACGAGCACCTGCCAGTTGTTGCCGATGCCGGGCAGCGCGAAGCGCATCATCTGCGGGAACATCACGCGCGTGAACACCTGCCAGCTCGACATGCCGTAGGCCGCGCCCGCCTCGAGCTGGCCGCGCGGCACCGAGAGGAACGCGCCGCGGAAGGTTTCGGTGAAGTAGGCGCCGTAGATGAAGCCGAGCACCAGGACGCCGGCCGCGAACGGGTCGATGTCGATCTGGTCCCAGTTCATCAGGTCGGTGAGCTGATTCAGCCAGATCTGGATGCTGTAGAACAGCAGCAGCATCAGCACCAGGTCGGGCACGCCGCGAATCAGCGTGGTGTAGAGCGTGCCGATGCCGTTCGTGAGGCGGTTGCGCGAGAGCTTGGCGCCCGCGCCGAGCAGCCCCAGCACGAACGACAGCGCCAGCGACAGCACCGCCAGCTTGACGGTTTGCCAGGTGCCCGAAAGTATCAGCGGGCCGTAGCCGGAAAGAAACATATGAGGTCCTTGACGGCGCATCGTGTGCGCCGCGAAAGACGCGTGCCGCAGGTCGGCGGCACGCCCCGTGCTTGTGTGTCGGGCCGTCCGGTGATTCCGCCGGGCGGCGTTCGACTTCCTCGTGCCGGGCGGGCCGCGCCTCGTAGCGCGGCGGCCGCTCCGGCCGAAACGTGGTTACTTCGCCGAATACACGCTGAACGAGAAGTACTGGTGCGACAGCCTGTCGTACGTCCCGTCCTTATGCATCGCGGCGAGGGCGGCGTTGATCTTCGCCTTCAGATCCGTGTCCTCCTTGCGCAGGCCGATCGCCGTCCCGTCGCCGATCGTCTTCGGATCCGTCACTTCCGGGCCGGCCCACGCGAAGCCCTTGCCGCGCGGCGTGCGCAGAAAGCCGTAGTCGGCCTGCAATTCGTCCTGCAGCGCGGCGTCGAGCCGGCCCGTTCCCAGATCGGCGTAGACCTGATCCTGGTTCTGGTACGGCACGATCGTCACGCCTTGCGTTTCCCAATACGTCTTCGCGTAGGTTTCCTGCGTGGAACCCTGCTCGACGCCGACGCGCTTGCCCTTCAGCGACGCCACGGTCGGCCGCAGCGGCGAACCGGCCTTGGCGATCATCCGCGCGGGCGCGTCGTACAGCTTGTCGGAGAAGTCGATCTGCTCGCGGCGCTTGTCGGTCACGGTCAGCGACGACACGATGACGTCGAACTTGCGTGCCTTCAGCGCCGGGATGATGCCGTCGAGATCCTGCGCGACCCACTTGCAGCGCACCGCGATGCGCGTGCAGATTTCCTTCGTCAGATCCACGTCGAAGCCGACGATGTCGCCGTTCTTCGCCACCGATTCGAACGGCGGGTAGCTGGCGTCGACGCCGATGCGGACCGTCTTCCATTCCTTCGCGAAGGCGCTGCCCGCCATCAGGGCGAGCGCTGCGCACAGGGCGAGCTTCTTCATCTGTTTCCTCTTGCGACGCTGACAGGCCGGCTGCGGCCGGTCGCTCGCCGGCCGTATTCTAGACAGCCAAAATTCGGTGACGGCGGCTTCGGCGCGCGGTCGGGCGAGGCCCGGCCGGCCAAAAGCGCAGCATTTTACCCGAGCCGGCGGCGCGCAAGGTCGAATCGGTGCTCGGGAATGTGCCGGGGTGCCGCAAGGCGGCGCGGGGCGGGAGGCGGCGGGCGGGGCAGCGGTGCGAATCGGCCGGAATGCCGGACGATGCAACGTGTTGGCGAGGTAATGCGCGGACATGGACGGAAACCGGCCGCGCTCGCGCGGGACGCGCAAAAACAACGGAACGGGGCGGCCGCGCGCGCGGACCGCCCCGTTCCAGGGTTCGGCCGGCGCGGGTTCGATCCCGCGCCGGCCGCGGCAGGCTTACTGCGCCGGCGCCGAAGCGGCGGCCGCCTTCTCGGCGTGGCGATGCGCCCAGTGCGCCTTCATCTTCTCGTGGCGCGCCTTCATCTTGGCGAAATCGGCCTTCAGCGCCGTGCTGACCTGCGTCTTCTGCGCGTCGGTCAGGCCGTCGTAGAACGCCAGCCAGGCCTTTTCCGTCTGCTGATGCAGTTGCGCGTTCTGCTGGAACACCTGATCGCGCGCGGCCTGCATCGCGTCGAGATCGAGGATCGGCTGGCTTTGCGCGGCGTCGAACTGCGAGCGCGACTGCTCGAAGTTCTTGCGCATCGCATCGCGGTTCTGCTTGGTGGTGGCCTCGGCCGCCTGGTATTGCTGCTCCTGCGCCGGCGTCAGCTTCAGTTGCGCGTGCAGGCGCTTGAACACTTCCAGCGGGCCGCCGTGATGGCCATGGTGGTGCATGCCCGGGCCGCCGTGCGGGCCGTCGGGCGGCGGCGGGGCCGAGTCGGCCGCGTATGCGGCGGCGCCGAAGGCGAGGGCCAGAACGGAAGCGGCGGCGATAGCCACACGGGACGTCTTCTTATACATTGCGATGACTCCTGGTCGAATGGGATCGTCGACACGGCGGCGGGCCGGCTGGCGCCGCCTGTTGCCGCATCGGGTAAGACGCAGCGTAGCCAAGCGCCTCCGATACCGTGTTACCTCCGGCCTGCCCGCGTTTACCGCGCATTACATCTGCCTTGCGTGGTAATTCGCAGTAACCCATTCGCGAAGATGTTTCAGCCGCCTTCCCCAACCCGCACGGTAAACTTCACGCCATGACTACCCAGATCCTCATCGTCGACGACGACCAAGAACTGCGCGACCTGCTGCGCGACTACCTCGTGCGCCAGGGCATGGAGGTGTCGGTGCTGCACGACGCCGCCTCGCTCGAAAAGCGCCTCGAGCGCGAACGCCCCGATCTGATCGTGCTGGACCTGATGATGCCCGGCGTCGATGGCCTGACCGCGCTGCGCCAGTTGCGCGCGGCCGGCGACGACATCCCCGTGATCATGCTGACGGCGCGCGCCGACGACGTGGACCGCATCGTCGGCCTCGAACTCGGCGCCGACGATTACCTCGGCAAGCCGTTCAACCCGCGCGAGCTGCTGGCGCGCGCCCAGGCGGTGCTGCGCCGCCGCCGCGCCACGCCGTCGGCGGCCGCGCCCGAGCAGCGCGAGCCCTATGGGTTCGGCCGCTTCGTGCTCGATTTCCAGGCGCGCACGCTGTCGGTGGACGGCAAGCCGGCCACGCTGTCGAGCAGCGAATTCGCGCTGCTGAAGATTTTCGTCAACAACGCGCTGCGCACGCTGACGCGCGAGCGCCTGCTCGAACTGCTGCACGGCCCCGAATACGACGGTACCGACCGCGGCATCGACGTGCAGGTCTGGCGTCTGCGGCGGATCCTCGAAAGCGATCCGTCCACGCCGCGTTTCATCCAGACGGTGCGCGGGCGCGGCTACGTGTTCGTGCCCAACGGCGAGGCTCATGCGCAGACCCATTGATTCGCTGTTCGGGCGGCTTGCGCTCCTCGTGGTCGGCGTCCTGCTGCTGTCGCATTTCGCCTGGTTCCTGGCGATCCGTCTCGACCGCAGCGAGGCGCAGACGCGCTACGCGGTCGAGGAGGCCGCGTTCCTCGTCGACGCCGTGCGCCAGCACGTCGAGCGCACGCCCGACCTGCCGCTGCCGTCGCGCGTGCGACTCGTGCCGCCCGGCGCCGCCGACGTGCCGCAGAGCGAACCGGACATGCCGCCGCCGCTGCGGCACTTCATCGAGGATCTGCGTGAGCGCATGACGCCGGGCACCGAGGTGCGCATCGGCCCGCCCGGCAAGCCGCCGATGCTGTGGGTCAAGGAGCCGACCGACAAGAACTGGATCGTGGTGCCGGCGCAGCCGCTGCATCCGCGCCGCTCGCGCGACCGCATGATGCTGTGGCTCGGCATGATCTTCGCGGCGGCGGTGATGGCCGCGTTGTTCGCGGCCTGGCAGCTTCAGCAGCCGCTGCGGTCGCTGGCGCGCGCGGTGGCGCGCTTCGGGCGCGGCCTGCCCGTGCCGCCCGTGCGCGAGAAGGGGCCGCGCGAGCTGCGGCAGCTCACGCGCGGTTTCAATCACATGGTGGAGCAGGTGTCGCGGGCCGAGAACGACCGGGCCGTGATGCTGGCCGGCGTGGCGCACGACCTGCGCACGCCGCTCGCGCGGATGCGCCTGCGCGCCGAGATGATGGACGATGCGCGCTTGCGCGACGGCGTGGTGCGCGACGTCGATTCCATGTCGCACATCGTCGATCAGTTCCTCGTGTTCGCGCACGGCGGCGAGGATCGCAGCGAGGTGGTGGCGGTCGATCAGGCCTGCGAACGGATGGCGCGCACCTATCGTGCGGTTGCGCCCAACGCGGCGCCGGTGGAAATCGCGCTGGCGGCCGGGCCGGGCTTCCGGCTGCCCACCGCCACGCTGGACCGGATTCTCTCGAACCTGCTCGACAACGCGCACGCCTACGGCGCACCGCCCGTGCGGATCGCCACCGAGCGCACCGCCGAAGGCTATGTGCTGACGGTCAGCGATCACGGCAAGGGCATCGCGCCGCGCGATCTGGCGGACGCCACGCGGCCGTTCGTGCGGCTCGACCCGGCGCGCGGCGGCAACGGCCACAGCGGGCTGGGCCTCGCGATCGTCGAGCGGCTCGTGCAGCGCGTGGGCGGCCAGTGCCGGATCGGCAATCAGGAGCAGGGCGGCTTGCGGGTGGCGATGGCGTTTCCGTTCGGTGCAATGCCGAAACCGGAGCGGGAGCCGGCGGACGCCTGACGCGGCGTGGCGGGAAGTGAACTACGGCGGAAATACGACGCGGAATCACGCAGAATCCGCGGAATACGGCAAACCAGCCGGCCGGCGCCGGGCAGGCGGCCTGGCCGCTTGCCCGATGCCGCCCCGGGCGCGCCTACTCGCCGAACAGCGTGCCGAGCGTTTCCGCGGCGTGGCTGTCGATGGTGTTGTAGGTGACGCTGGTCGCCTCGAAGATATACAGCGTGGTGTATTTGCCGAGCCGTTCCAGGATTTCGTCCTGCAACGATTCCGGCACGATGTTCATATTCAGATACCACGCCGTCGACGACAGCCGCGCCTGGAACGCGCCGTATTCCTGCATCAGCGTATAGAACGCATCGGCGTCCTGATCGCGGCATACGATAACCAGATTTCCTGCCATTCAGCCCTCCTGCTTGTGACGTTCGATCTTGCGAAGCAAACCCGATCATACCTGCTTCGCCGCGCACACTCGGAAGCGGCATGCCGAACGGCCGATGCGGCGCCTGTTGCTTCCTTGCCCGGGCGGGTTTCCCCGCGTCCCGTATCACGGCATAATTCGGCCTGCATCGCACCCGACACGTTGCAACCCGCTTGCAGCTTCTTTCAGTCAGCTCGCATTCCAGCCGTTTTGCGTGAGGTTCGTCCGCCGTTGACGCGGGATGTGCGCACGTTGCGTGCCGCGCGCTTGTGCCTGTCATTCGGTGTGGTGTAGTGTCTGCCGTCGTTCGCCGGCCCGTGGGAAATCCCGCGGCCCGTTGCACGGCGGGGGGCGGGCGGGGCGGCGGTAGCCCACGCCCGGGTGTCGGTCATAAAGAATCGCCGCACGTGCGCGCCGGCCCGGCACGCATGATGGCCTCATATTTCGCTTAGCACGGCCATGCCGGGGAGGGTGCTGATGGATTTTGGTTTCAATCCGAACCGGATCGCGAACGCGAATGCCTCGGCGTGGCGCGTGCTGCCGAACCGCTGGGATTTCATCGCCTTCCCGCTGATCCTCTGCGTCATCGCGATGGCCGCCGTCGGTTTCCATGAAACGATGGCGCCGATCGGCACGCTCTCCACCCAGAAAATCTCGCTTGACCCGGCGAACCTGCCCGAATACGCGTTGCGCACCACGCTGCGCATGCTGGCGGCGATGGTCGCCTCGCTCGTCTTCACGCTCGTCTACGGCACGCTGGCGGCCAAGAGCCGCCGCGCGGGCATGGTGCTGGTGCCGATCCTCGACATCCTGCAGTCGGTGCCGGTGCTCGGCTATATCTCGTTCACGGTCACGTTCTTCCTCGCGCTGATCCCGAGCCGCGTGGCGGGCGCCGAGCTGGCCGCGATCTTCGCGATCTTCACGAGCCAGGCCTGGAACATGACGTTCAGCTTCTACCAGTCGCTGCGCACGGTGCCGCGCGATCTGGACGAAGTCTCGCGCGGCTTTCACCTGACCACCTGGCAGCGCTTCTGGAAGCTCGAGGTGCCGTTCTCGATGCCGGGCCTGGTCTGGAACATGATGATGTCGATGTCGGGCGGCTGGTTCTTCGTGGTGGCCTCCGAGGCGATCACGGTGGGCAACCACACGATCACGCTGCCGGGCGTCGGCGCGTATCTGGCGCAGGCCATCACCGAGAAGAACATGGGCGCGATCGGCTGGGTGATCCTGGCCATGACGGTGGTGATCCTCGCCTACGACCAGTTCCTGTTCCGCCCGCTGGTGGCCTGGGCCGACAAGTTCCGTATGGAGAACACCAGCTCGGGCGACGCGCCCGAATCCTGGCTGCTCGACCTCGTGCGCCGCACCCGCCTGATCCACCAGCTGCTGGTGCCGGCCGGCTGGCTGCTGGCCCGCACGGCGCGCATCCCGTTCCGGCTGCCGTCGTTCGACGCGTCGCGTTTCGCGCTGCCGCGCGTCGAGCGCCAGGCCTCGCGCGCGGCCGACATCGGCTGGTCGATCCTGGTGCTGATCGGCACGGCCTACGTGATCTGGCGCGTGGTGTCGTTCGTCGCGACCGGCGTGACCTGGGGCGAGGTCGGCCACGTGTTCCTGCTCGGCCTCGCGACGCTGCTGCGCGTGGTGCTGCTGATCGCGGTGGCGTCGGTGATCTGGGTGCCGATCGGCGTCTGGATCGGCCTGCGCCCGGCGCTGGCCGAGAAGGTCCAGCCGATCGCGCAGTTCCTTGCCGCGTTCCCGGCCAACCTGCTGTTCCCGGTGTTCGTGATCGTCATCGCACGCTTCCATCTGAACCCGGACATCTGGCTGTCGCCGCTGATCGTGCTCGGCACCCAGTGGTATATCCTCTTCAACGTGATCGCCGGGGCGATGTCCTACCCGAACGACTATCGCGAGGCCACCGCCAATTTCCGCATTCGCGGCTGGCAATGGTGGCGCCAGGCGATCCTGCCCGGCATCTTCCCGTACTACGTCACCGGCGCGATCACCGCCTCGGGCGGCGCGTGGAACGCGAGTATCGTCTCCGAGCTGGTGCAGTGGGGCGACACGAAGATCCAGGCGCACGGGCTCGGCGCGTACATCTCGCAGATGACGGCCGCGGGCGACTACCCGAAGATCATCATGGGCATCACGGTCATGTCCCTGTTCGTGACCTTGTTCAACCGCCTGTTGTGGCGTCCGCTGTACGCCTATGCCGAAGCCAAGCTGCGGCTCGACTGAGACTCATTGAGAGCGAAACGCGATGCAAAATCCGAATGCTGCCCCGACGCCGCCCGTGCCGCCGCGCCTCGGCGACGAGATCCTGAACGTCAAGGACGTCAGCCGTGGCTTCAACAAGACCCAGGGCGAACTGCTGGTGCTCGACGGCGCGAACCTGTCGCTGCGCGAAGGCGAGATCGTCGGCCTGCTGGGCCGTTCGGGCTCCGGCAAATCCACGCTCCTGCGCATCATCGCCGGCCTGATCGAGCCGACCGGCGGTGAGGTCACCTATCTCGGCAAGCCGCTGAGCGGCCCGGCCGAAGGCGTGGCGATGGTGTTCCAGACCTTCGCGCTGTTCCCCTGGCTGACCGTGCTGCAGAACGTGGAAGCGGGCCTCGAGGCGCTCGGCGTGGGCGCCCGCGAGCGTCGCGAGCGTGCGCTGGCCGCGATCGACCTGATCGGTCTCGACGGCTTCGAGAATGCCTACCCGCGCGAGCTGTCGGGCGGGATGCGCCAGCGCGTCGGCTTCGCGCGCGCGCTGGTGGTCGACCCGACCATCCTGCTGATGGACGAGCCGTTCTCGGCGCTCGACGTGCTGACCGCCGAAACGCTGCGTACCGACCTGCTCGACCTGTGGACGCAGGGCCGCATGCCGATCAAATCGGTGCTGATCGTCACGCACAACATCGAGGAAGCGGTGTTCATGTGCGACCGCATCCTGGTGCTGTCGTCGAACCCGGGCCGCGTGATCGCCGAGATCAAGGTGCCGTTCAAGCATCCGCGCAACCGGCTCGACCCGGCGTTCCGCAAGCTGGTGGACGACATCTACGCGAAGATGACGGCGCGCCAGACGGGCGAAGCCACCAAGAAGGGGCTGGAGGCCAGCAGCTGGCTGCCGCGCGTGTCGACCAACCTGATGGCCGGCCTGATCGAGACGCTGGCCGCCGCGCCGTATCACGGCCGCGCCGACATGCCCGAAATCGCGCGCTCGCTGCATCTGGAGGTGGACGATCTGTTCCCGATCGCCGAAGTGCTGCAGCACCTCGGGTTCGCCGACGTGCGCGAGGGCGACGTGTTCCTGACGCCGCCGGCGCGCGTGTTCGCCGAGTTCGGCACGCAGGAACGCAAGATGATGTTCGCCGATCACCTGCTGCGCCACGTGCCGCTCGCGGCGCGGATCAAGAAGGTGCTGAACGAGCGCCCGGGCCATCGCGCGCCGCGCGTGCGCTTCGAGCAGGAGCTGGAGGATTTCCTGTCCGACAGCGCGGCCGAGGAAACGCTCGACGCGGTGATCGACTGGGGCCGTTATGGCGAGATCTTCTCGTACAACGACCAGACCGAAATCTTCAGTCTCGAGGACGTGGAGTCCTGATCGCTGCGGGTTCGGGCGTATGAATTGAGCCGTGCGCGATGCGCGCGAGGTTTTGCGACCCGCGCGCATTCGTTTTTGGGCCGACGCTTATTGCAGCGCGCCCCAGCGCGCGACGGCCGGCTCGGCCGAGGCCCATGTCCAGGCGCCGCCCTGCGGCGTCTGGCAGGCGCTGGCGATGTACCAGGCGGCGTGCTCGCCGTCCTTCACCGAGAACGCGAATTCCTTGCACAGCGCGAGCGGCGTGGAGAACGCACGCGTCACGCGCACCTCGCCCTCGCCGTTGTCGATCGGCAGGCGGTGCTTGACCTTCCATGGGGCGGCCTGACCGACCGCGAGGCCGCCGGCCGCGGTGGCGATCACCGCTTGCTGATCGGCGTGGAAGCCCTTCATGGTGCGGTTCACGGCTTCGTCGGTGGCGGA
>NZ_JAAGPF010000095.1 GCF_017104645.1 Burkholderia sp. Ac-20379 | reverse complement strand
CTCGTTCGACGGCGGCAATTCGAAGGGGATCGACATCGCGAACACGGCCGGCACGCCGGTGGTGGCAGCGGCGGGCGGGCGCGTGGTGTATGCGGGCAACGGGCTGCGCGGCTACGGCAACATGCTGATCATCAAGCACGACGCCGATTTCCTGACCGCCTACGCGCACAATCGCGTGCTGCTCGTGAAGGAAGGCGATGCCGTGACGCAAGGCCAGAAGATCGCGGAGATGGGCGACACCGACAACGATCGCGTCGCGCTGCATTTCGAGCTGCGCTACGGCGGCCGCTCGATCGATCCGGCGCGCTACCTGCCCGCGCGCTGACGCACGCGCCGCATCGCGCGGCGCGCATTCCGGGCTTCCGGCGGCAGCCGGGCCCCTGCTGACGAACGAGACCGCTCAGCGCTTGCGATACCGGCCGCTGACGCGGCCGGACAACGGATCGACGCGCGTCGCGAACCACACGACGGCAGCAATGCCGAGCAGGCTGATCCCCGTGGCAATCCAAAGCCAGACCATGTTTCACTTCAATTCGTTGAACGAGCGATAGTACGCGCGAACCGGCGAGGCCGCCGTCACGCGAATCATCGCTACGTGAGGTGCGACTATCTCGCAAAGGTCGTGACGATACGGTGTACGCTCGAACATCCGCCCTTCGCGATGTCGCCCGGAGCACCGATGCTGCCTGAAGCCGACAATTACCCTTCATTGCTCGCCGCGTTCGCGTGGCATATTCCGCAGCGCTACAACATCGGCGTGGACGTGTGCGACCGCTGGGCCGACGGCAGCGGCCGGCTCGCGTTGATCGACGAGCGCGAGGACGGCACCGTCACGCACTATACGTTCGACGCGTTGAAGGCGGCCTCCAATCGCCTCGCCAACCACTTCGCGCGCGCCGGCCTGGTGCGCGGGGATCGCGTCGGCATCTTCATCGCGCAAGGCCCGCAGACGGCGATCGCGCATCTGGCCGCCTACAAGGCCGGCCTGATCGCGGTGCCGCTGTTCGCGCTGTTCGGCGCCGACGCGCTCGAATTCCGGCTGGCCGACAGCGGCGCCGCGGCGCTCGTCACCGATTGCGCGGGCGCGGCCAAGATCGCGCCGCTGCGCGCCGCCCTGCCGGCTCTGCGCACCATCTACTGCACCGACGGCGAACCCGGCGGCACGCTGTCGTTCGAGGCGGCGCTCGCCGGCGAATCGGACGCCTACTCGCCCGCCGACACCGCCGCCGACGATCCGGCCGTGATCATCTACACCTCCGGCACGACCGGCAAGCCGAAGGGCGCGCTGCACGCGCACCGCGTGCTGCTCGGCCATCTGCCCGGCGTGGAGATGTCGCAGAACGGCTTTCCGCGCGGCGCTCGCGTGTTCTGGACGCCGGCCGACTGGGCCTGGATCGGCGGCCTGCTCGACGTGCTGCTGCCGGCCTGGCATCACGGCGTGACGGTCGTGGCGCGCCGTTTCGAGAAGTTCGACGGCGAGGCCGCGTTCGCCCTGCTGGCCCGCCACGGCGTCACCCATGCGTTCCTGCCGCCGACCGCGTTGAAGCTGATGCGCGGGGTGGCCCGGCCGCAAGAGCGGCACGCGCTCGCGATCGAATCGGTGGCGAGCGGCGGCGAATCGCTCGGCACCGAGCTGCTCGACTGGGGCCGCGAGGTGTTCGGCGTGACCATCAACGAGTTCTACGGGCAGACCGAATGCAACGTCGTGCTGGCCTCGTGCAGCGCGCTGTTCGCGCCGCGCCCGGGCGCGATCGGCAAGGCCGCGCCGGGGCATCGCGTCGAGATCGTCGATGCGGCCGGCCAGCCGGTGCCGCCCGGCACCGAAGGCACGATCGGCATCCGCGCGCCCGACCCGGTGATGTTCCTCGGCTACTGGCGCAACCCCGAGGCGACGCGCGAGAAGTTCGCGGGCGACTACCTGCTGACGGGCGACCGCGGCGTCGCCGACGAGGACGGCTTCATCCGCTTCGTCGGCCGCGACGACGACGTGATCACGAGCGCCGGCTACCGGATCGGCCCGGGGCCGATCGAGGATTGCCTGCTGCGCCACCCGGCCGTGCGGATGGCGGCCGTGATCGGCGTGCCCGATCCGACCCGCACCGAGATCGTGAAGGCGTTCGTGGTCGTCCAGCCCGGCGTGACGGCCGACGAGGCGCTGGTGCGCGCGTTGCAGCAGCACGTGCGCACACGTCTGGCCGCGCACGAATACCCGCGCGCGATCGCGTTCGTCGACGGGCTGCCGCTGACGGCCACCGGGAAGATCATCCGGCGCGCGCTGCGGGACCTGTAAGCGTGGCCGCGGCGATGGCCGCGTTTGCGCCAGCCGAACGGGCGCCCCGGCGGATCGGCTAAAATCGCGGCTCACCCCGCATTGCAATCCGCACCCGGCCGCCATCGCGGCCGCGCGCTCCCGTTCAAGACCATGACCGCATCGACTCCCTCGCCCGCCGGCGACACGCCCAGCCCGCTCTACCGTCAACTGCTCGGCGAAACCGCCAAGATCGACTGGTGCGACCTCGAACGCTTCTTCGCGCAGGGCAAGCTGCTGTCGGTGGCGCGCGACCTCGATCTCGTCAGCGTGGCCGAAGCCGTTGCCTCCGACGACACCGAGCAGGTCACGCGCTGGCTGTCGGCCGGCCACGTGGCGCGGATGCCCGCCGAGGTCGCCCAGGATTACGCCACGCGCACGCCCGAACTGTGGGCCGTGGTCGTATCGCCGTGGATCTGCGTGCAGGAACGCGCCTGAGCGCCTGCCGATGTCCGCCTCCCCCGCTTCTCCGGCCGGCGCCGCGCCCGGCCGCACGCCGGTCGACCATCGCGGCGTGCTCGGCCTCGCGATCCCGATCGTCCTGGCCAACCTGACGCAGCCGATCCTCGGCGCCGTCGACACCGCCGTGGCCGGCCACCTCGACGGCCCGCAAGTGCTCGGCGGCGTTGCGCTCGGTAGCCTGTTCTTCAGCTTCGTGTACTGGGGCTTCGGCTTCCTGCGGATGGGCACCACCGGGCTCGTCGCGCAGGCGTTCGGCGCGGGCGATCGGGCCGGCATCCGGCTCGCCGTGTGGCGCGCGTTGGCGCTGGCCGCCGTGCTCGGCCTGGCCGTGCTGGCGCTGAGCAGCCCGCTGATCGCGATCGCCATGCAACTGCTCGGCGGCAGCGACGCGGTGCGCGCCAACGCCCAGGCCTATGCCCACGCGCGCATCTGGGCCGCGCCGTTCGCGCTCGCGAACTACGCGATCCTCGGCTATCTGCTCGGCGTGCAGCGCGTGCGGCTGGCGCTCGTGCTGCAGACGTTCATCAATGTCGTGAACATCGTCGCCGTGGTGGCGTACGTATATCGCTTCGACGGCGGCGTGGCCGGCATCGGCGCGGCCACCGCGACGGCCGATCTGGCCGGTTTCGTCTTGGGCGCGATCGCGCTGCTGGCGCGCCGCGGCGACGGCAACCGGCAAGGCCTTCGATTCGGCCTGCCGACCCGCGCCGCCTTCTTCGAACGCACGGCGCTCAAGCGGCTCGTCGCGCTCAACCGCGACATCTTCGTGCGCACGTTGTGCCTGCTGTCAGCGTTCGGCTGGTTCGCGCATCTGGGCGCGCAGCAAGGCGACGCGACGCTCGCGGCCAACGCGCTGCTGCTCAACTTCCTGACGTTCACGTCGTATGCGCTCGACGGCTTCGCCCATGCGGCCGAGGCGCTCGTGGGCGCCGCCGCCGGCGCGCGCGATCGCGGCACGTTCCGCGCGGCCGTGCGCGTGACGCTGCAATGGGCGGTGGGCTGCTCGGTGGCGTTCACGCTCGTGTATGCCTCGAGCGGCAACTGGATCGTCGCGCAACTGACCGATCAGCCGGCCGTGCGCGAGATGGCGGCGCGCTTCCTGCCGTGGGCGGCCGTGCTGCCGCTGGTGTCGGTGTGGGGGTTTCTGCTCGACGGCGTGTTCATCGGCGCGACGCAGACGCGCACGCTGATGATCGCGATGGCCATCTCGCTGGCCGTGTTCCTGGCCGCCAGCTTTGCGCTGGCCGGGCCGCTCGGCAACCACGGCCTGTGGCTCGCGCTGTCGATCTTCATGCTCTCGCGCGGCGTGACGCTATCGCTGCGGATGCCCGCGCTCGCGCGCCGGATCGGCAGCGCGGCGGGCTGAAGCCGGGCGCCGGCCCGCTTACTGCGAAGCGGCCGCTGCCGGCGCAGCCGACGAGCCCGGCGCATCGAGCATCGACGGCGGCGTCATGTCGGTCGGCACGCCGTGATAGTCGGCCGGATCTTCGGGCGGCTTGCCGTGATGGCGCGAACCCGCGCTCGACGCCGATTGATCCACGCAGGCGCTCAACATGACCGCGACGAGCGCGGCGATAACGAAACGGAACATCCTCACCTCGAATTCGGAAAGCCGCGCGGCGCACGACGCACCGCGCACGCGACGCAGCAGTCTAGCGGAAACCGGAGCGCGGAGCGTCGGACGCTCGGCGCTCCGGATTGCGCTCGCGCGCGCGGCGCATCCCCTGCCCGGCTCGCGGCACAGGCAATAAAAAACGGCACGACGATCGGATCGTCGTGCCGTTTCGATGAGGCTGGGCTTGCAGCTTGCGCGTGACGGATCAGCGTGCGATCGGCTCGGCCAGGAAGTGGCGGGCGTAGCGGGCGTTGATGTCCGAGAGGCGGAACAGCGTCAGGAAATCGGCGCAGTTGAAATCGGGATCCCAGGCCGGTGCGCCGCAGATCTTCGCGCCGAGACGCAGATACCCCTTGATCAGCGGCGGCGGCAGCACCTTCGTGCCCGTCTTCAGCTCGTCCACCGGCAGCGCCGTGTGCGGGAAGGCGTGGTACTCGGGCGCCGTGAGCGAGCCGCTGAGCGACTCGTACAGGTTGGCCGCGTAGTGGCCGCCGTCGGCCATCGACACGCTCGCGCAGCCGAGCATGGTTTCGTAGCCGTTTTGCATCATGTACGTGCCGAGACCGCCCCAGAGCGCCATGATCACGGCGCCGCTGCGGTAATCGCGATGCACGCACGAGCGGCCGACTTCGACCATTTTCGAGCGCAGATGCGCGAGGCGGGACAGGTCGAACTCGCCTTCCGCGTACAGACGGCCGATACGGGCGGCCTGGTGCGGCGGGAGGACACGGTAGGTGCCGACGACCTTGAGCGTATCGAGGTCGCGGACCAGAAGGTGATCGCAGTAGGCGTCGAAAGGATCGACGTCGAGGCCAGCGGGACCGCTGACCGAGGCGCCCATTTCATCGGCGAACACGTTGTAACGCAGGCGCTGGGCTTCGCGCAGTTCGTCTTCGGTGCGTGCCCATGCGGCGCGCAGACGAAACTCGGACGTGACCGTTTCGGCCGCGCGCGGCAAGCGGCGGCGCGACTGGTCAAGCGGCAGCGAAGCGAATGGGAGCGTGGGCGTCGGCAGATCTCGCATCAGGCTTTCCTGGTCGTAAGGAATGGAACGACATGGTCGCCAATGTAGTAACCGGCCGTGACGCTTGGATGGCGAATCGGTGTCAGTTCGGTGACATGTCGTCGAACTGACTTTAGCAGAAAGTCGGAAGAAAGGTATTTGAACGCTCAATTCGGCCTGATTCAGGCCAATTCCGGCGAAATTGCGGCCTTCAGGACAGCTTGCCCCGTGCTCTCGCGAGAGCGGCTTTGCAGCCAAATCAGGCCGCCTTTTTTCAGCGACCAACTGTCGTCGATACCCGACAGCAGCTTCGCCGCCACCGCACCGAGCGTCGGTTGATGGCCGACCACCACCACCGTGGGCGCGATGCCCTCCGGCCAGCCGGCCGCCGTCAGCACGTCGGCCACGCTGCCGCCCGGCGCCAGTTCGCGCACGGTGCGGTATTGGTCCGTCAGCGTCTCGATCGTCTGCACGGTGCGCGCCGCCGGGCTCGACAGGATCACGGCGCTGCTTTCGAGACGCGGCCGCAGCCACTTCGCGACGGCGTTCGCATCGCGGCGCCCCCGCACGGTCAGTTGGCGGGCGAGATCGCTGGCGGCGTAGTCCTCGGCTTCGGCGTGACGCCATAGAATCAGATGCATCCTGATGTACCTCGGCGAGTCGGTCGGGCCTCCATGCTAACGCGCCTTCGATGACATCTGTAGGAGGGATTGACCCGAGTGGCGAAATGAGGCACAATCTTTGGCTCGTCGGAGCGTAGCGCAGCCTGGTAGCGCATCTGATTTGGGATCAGAGGGTCGTAGGTTCGAATCCTATCGCTCCGACCACGAGACACGAAGGGGTTATCCGCCACAAGCGGGTAACCCCTTTTTCCGTTTCCGGGCCCTGCAAGCACCATGTAACCCGATCCTGTCCTCCAGATCCACTTCGATCCAGATCGTTCGATCAACTGATCGGCCTTTCCTCTGCGCTGATTCGCAAAGTGCCTCCAGCACGCGCGGCCTACCGTCCGCGCAGGATTATCCGGCGTGCATGGCATCGATGGCCGCGAGGCTGTCGGGCAGTACGTTTCGCAAGAACTCGGCCCACATGTGCACATGCTCGGGCTTCGCATATCGCAGCCAGATGTCGTCGCTCGCCTTGAAGGGCGCCCGCGGTGCCTCAAACTTCGCCAAATACCACCGCGTGACATCCGGCGATACGTGCAGCGCCGGATGCCCTCCTGGCGGCTGGCTGAGACTGGCGATGACCTGGCGTTGCAGCCGCCAGACTTCGGCCCTCTGTGCATCGGTCAGGAGTGCGGCCAGCCTCGCTCTGGCTGTCGATAACTCGCCAGCCTCGGGGCGTTCCGACCGCTGGAACTCCATCACGAACCTGGATCCGGCGCAATCGTCCCAGCCGTCACGAGAGACTTGGCACCACAGCGTGGTGTATCGGCTATCGCGCAGGCGCGACCAACTTAAAAGCGCCTTCTCGCGCCTGAATCCCAAGGACCTGAGAAACGGCCCCAGCTCTTCGCGAAGTATCGCGTAGACCTCCGACGATTTCATGTTTTGAAGATCGCTTATGAAAATCACGCTAATTTTCAGCAATATCCAAGACCCGCGAGCCGGCCGCTGGACCGTCCATTAAAAACGTCTTCCACTGCTGCAAAACGCCAAGGATCTCTATCGTCGGTAATGCTTCCGCACAGTCTGGCACGCTCAGGCTGAACGCTGATCCGCGGTCTCCCTGAAATTCGATAGCGAAGCACGCCCGCCCCCAAAGCTGGACGCTCGATGCGCCGGCCAAAGCCCTGTTCGCCTTATCTATTGCGTCGTCGATCCACTTGATCGTGTGCTCGATGCCCAGCCCCCCGTCATCGCCGAGCGCATCGGCGAGAGGACTTATCCCCCAGGGATTCAGCCTGTCGGAAGTGCAATGCGCATATTGGTCACCATTCGGGAGCGCTTGCCAGGAGAACATAAGCTTCATATCGAGTGTCGATTTGTCATCGTGAAATGATGATAGCTCGGTGGTTCCCAGCGGGTTCAACCTGGGGATACCTTGGCACGACGAATCGAACCAGCTTACACGCACAACGTCCGGCATCCGGCGGATTGTTTTCGGCTCGCTTGCGCAGGCCGCCGCGCGTTCCTTTGACGTTGTGCATGCTCGCCAAGGCGGTGCGCATGCGGCTGTGGGACACAACCGAGATCGAGCCGGTCAATGAACGCGCCCCTCCTCAAGGCGTCTGCAACCCCCCATCCCGCAACCGCGTCTGCGTCCACGTCGTCACCGTGTTCTCGCACGGATATTTCGCCGCCTCGGCCTCGTCGAGGTCGACGCCCAGCCCCGGCTTGTCGTTCGCATACACATGCCCGTCGCGAAACGCCGGCAGCCCCGGGAACACGTCCAGCAACGCTTCGCGCGGCCCCTTCAATTCCTGGATCACGAAGTTCGGCGGCTCGGTGCCCGACCACTCCTGCACGCCGAAATTGCGCGACGCGAGATCGATATGGATATTGGCCGCATGCGCGAGCGGCGACATATCGCCGGGGCCGTGCCAGGCCGTTCTCACGCCGAACTGCTCGGCGAAGATCTGCAGCTTGCGCCCGGCCGTGATGCCGCCGATCTGGCTCAGGTGGACGCGAATGAAATCGATCAGCCGCTCGGTGATCAGAAAACGCCATTCATAAGGATTGTTGAACAGTTCGCCCTGCGCGAGCGGCGTGGTGGTCTTCTCGCGCAACTGGCGGATCCACTCGCCCTCCTCCAGCGCGATGGCATCCTCGAGAAAGAACAGTTCGTACGGCTCCAGTTCGCACGCGAAGCGGATCGCCTCGACGGGCTTGAGCCGCTCGTGCACGTCGTGGCACAGCTCGACGTCGAAGCCGACCCGGCTACGGATGCCGTCGAACAGCTTCAGCGTCTCGCGCATGTACCTGCGGCTGTCGAGATAGATGCCGTCGGCCGAGCCGTGCGGCGCGGTGGCGGGCGCCGCGCCGAAGCCGGCGCCGCCGTAGCCGCCGCTCTGGCAGCGGATATGCGTGATGCCCTGCTCCCGATATTTCTGAATGTTCTCGCACAGCTCGCCGAGATCGCGGCCGTCGGCATGCCGGTACACCGGCACGCCCTCGCGGCACTTGCCGCCGAACAGCTGATACAGCGGCATGTTGGCCAGCTTGCCCTTGATGTCCCACAGCGCCATGTCCACGCCCGAGATCGCATTGTTCTCGATCGGGCCGTTGCGCCAGTAGGCGTTCTGATGCATCAACTGCCACAGCTCCTCGATGGCCTCGGCATCGCGGCCGATCAGCAGCGGCCGCAGATAGTCCTCGACGAGGCATTGCACCGCGAGGTGCCGGTACGCAAACGTCGCGCAACCGAGCCCGACCAGCCCGGGCTGGTTGGTCTCGATCTTGACGACGATCAGGTTGATCCCTTCGGGCGCGGTCAGGATGACCTTCACATCGGTAATCAGGGTGGTCATGAGTCAGGCCGAAATCCAGAAAATGAGGGGGGGCGGTGCGAAACGCCGGGCGCATCAGGTACGGCCGAGCGAGCCGGCGGAAGCCGCGGCCGGGCGTGGTTCGGCGCGGCCCGGCACGGTCATCATGATGAACACCGAGGCCAGCAGCGCCGCGGCCATGAAGATGTACGACGCGGACGGGCTGCCGGTCGCGCCGTTCAGGTAGCCGACGATCCACGAGCCGAGGAACGCGCCGAGCGCGCCGCTCGAATTGATGATGCCGATCGCGCCGCCCAGCACGTTGCTCGGGATCAGTTCCGGCACCAGCGCGAAGAACGGCCCGTAAGGGGCATACATCGTCGCGCCGGCGATCACGAGCAGAACGAACGAAATCCAGAAATGCGAGCCGCCGACCAGATAGGAGCCGACGAGCGCGACGGTGCCGATCAGCAGCAGCGGCCAGACGAACAGCTTGCGGTTGCGCGTCTTGTCGGACAGCCACGACGCCAGCAGCATCAGGACGATGGCGGCGAGATACGGCACGGCGGCGAGCCAGCCCACCGAGACGATGTCGATCGTCGCGGCCGCCTTCAGGATCGACGGCAGCCACATGATGAAGCCGTACACGCCGATGCTCCAGAGCGCATGGATCGCGCAGCACTTCAGCACGATCGGCGAGCGGAACGCGGCCTTGTAGTCGCGCACCGGTGCGATGTCGGCCTGCTCGGCCTTCAGGCGCGCGGCGAATTCGGTCTTTTCCGCGTCGCTCATCCACGGCGCGTCGGCCGGACGATCCTTGACGGTGAACCACCACACCACCGCCCACGCGAGCGCGGGCACGCCCTCGATGACGAACATCTCGCGCCACCCGAAGCTGCGCACCAGATAACCCGACACCACCGACATCCACAGCACCGTAACCGGATTGCCGAGGATCAGGAACGTGTTCGCGCGCGAGCGTTCGGAGCGCGTGAACCAGCGGCTGATGTACATCAGCATCGACGGCATGACGGCCGCCTCCACCACGCCGAGCACGAAGCGCAGCACCATCAGCATCGGAATGTTGCTGACCATCCCCGTGGCCGCCGCGCACAGGCCCCACAGAATCAGGCTCGCGAAGATCAGCTTCTTGACGCTGTTGCGCTGCGCGTAGATCGCGCCCGGCACCTGGAACAGGCAGTAGCCGAGAAAGAACAGCGAGCCGATCAGCGACGACATGCCGTGCGTGATGCCGAGATCCTTGTCGATCCCGGCGGCCGCGGCGAAGCCGTAGTTCGCGCGGTCGAGATAGGCCAGGCTGTAGGTGATGAAGATGATGGGCATCAGATACCACCATCGTTGGGGTGCCACGGGTTTGACGCTGTCCATGATGTCTCCGGTAGGTGCGTGCGGGCCGGCGCCCGTGTCGATGTTGTTAGCGTGGGGCGGCCGGCGTTGGGGTACTGCGTTCGGCGCTGCTTTCAGTGCTGCTGTCAGGCCGAGTTCAGAGAACCGACAGCCAGCCGCCGTCGACGTAGACGATCTGGCCGTTCACGTAGCTCGACGCGGCCGAAGCCAGGTACACGGCGGTGCCGACCAGTTCCTCGGGCTTGCCCCAGCGCTGCGTCGGGTTGCTGCTCTTGACCCACGCGTCGAAGCTGGCGTTCTCGACGAGCGGCCGGTTCATGTCGGTCAGGATGTAGCCGGGGCCGATCGCGTTGGCCTGGATGTTCGACTGCGCCCACTCGGCGCTCATCGCGCGCGTCAGCATCTTGATGCCGCCCTTGGCCGCCGTGTAGGCGCCCACCGTGGCGCGCGCCGCCTCGCTCGTCAGCGAGCCGATGTTGATGATCTTGCCGCCCGTGCCGCGCGCGATCATGCGCCGCGCCGCCTGCTGGCCGACGATGAACGCGCTCGTCAGGTTGGTGTCGATCACGCGCTGCCAGTCGCCGAGCGCGAGCTCGACGAGCGGCTGGCGAAACTGGATGCCGGCGTTGTTGACGAGGATGTCGATCGCCACGCCGTCCGCGTCCCACTGCGCGAACGCATCGGCCACGGCGTGCTCGTCGGTCACGTCGAACGCGCGGCCCTGCGCGTCGAAGCCGCGCTCGGCGAGCCGCGCGACCGCGGCGGCCACGGTGTCGGCCTGCGTGCCGTTCACGATCACGCGCGCGCCGGCCGCGGCGAGGCCTTCGGCCAGCGCGAAGCCGATGCCGCGCGCCGAACCGGTGACGAGCGCCGTGCGGCCGCTCAGATCGAACAATGAAGTCATGGGGGTGTGTCCTCTCGATAGTCGAATCTCGGGCGCGAGTGCGCCCCTCGCAGCCGCTGCCGGCCGCGATGCAGTGAATGCAACAACGTCGGTTGAGCCGGCCGAGCCGTCAGGCCGGCTTGCCGCCCACGGCCCGATGCAGCGCCGCGCGATCCTCGAAATCCTGCTCGGCGCGCCGAATGAGCACGAGCGCCGCGGCTTCCGCGGCCGCCTCGTCGCCGTTCTCGATCGCGACGCACAGCGCCTCGTGCATCGGCAGCGAGCGGGCCGGGCCGCCGGCGATCTCCGAACTAAGCGCGAAGCTTGTTTCGAGGATCGACGACAGCGCGTTCTGCATCTGCTGGACGAACTGGTTGTGGCAGGCGGTCAGGATCGCGCCGTGGAACGCCAGGTCGGCGGGCACGTAGTCGCCCTCGCCGGCCACCGCGCGCGCCATCGCCTGGTAGGCGCGCCGGATCGCGACGCGATCCGCGTCGGTGGCGCGCTTCGCGGCGAGCTTGGACGCGTTCGGCTCGATGATCAGGCGAAGTTCCATCAGATCCTGAATCAGCGCGTCGTCCACCGTGCCGGCGCGGGCGCGCCAGTGAATGACGTCGGGATCGAACAGTTGCCATTGCGAGCGCGGCAGCACCACCGTGCCGTAGCGCCGCCGCACCTGCAGCATGCCCTTGGCCGACAACGATTTCACCGTCTCGCGGATCGTGATGCGGCTCACCTTGAGGCGCTCGGCAAGCTCGTCCTCGGACGGCAGCACCTCGCCCGGGGCAAGCTGCCCCGAGCAGATCTGCTCGCCCATCTGGTTCAGTACCTGCCGGTGCAGGGTTGCCATGAATGACTCTCTAGATCATACGTATGATCTAGAAAGATAATGACGGACGCTCGCCGCGGCAATCCGGGTTCTCCCGGAGCCGGGGGCGAGCCGCGAAGCGTCGGAGCGTCGAATTCGCGCTGGCAGCCGCGGCGCTTGGAAGCGTGCAGGCGATTCGCGCCAGCCTCGACGGCGCCGCGACCCTGCAGCGTTCATCGAAAGCAGTGAAACAACATGGGCAGCGGGCCGGAACGGCGGGCCTGCGAGGACGACGTTTCCGGCACCGGACGCATTCCCCCGCCCCGCCAGCGCTTACCAGGGCGTCGCGCCGTCGGCCTCGACAAAGGTGCCCGACACGGCGTCGTCGCCGAGCAGCGCGTACTTCACCGGCATCCGCGCGCCCTCCGCCACGCTCAGAAAGCCGTTGTGCCCCGTGAGATCGGTTTTCACGTAGCCGGGGCACACCGAATTGACAACGATCGGCGTGCCCTTCAGTTCCTCCGCCAATTGCACGGTCAGCATGTTGAGCGCGGCCTTGGACGCGTTGTAGCCGATCAGCCGCGCGTTGTAGTACGGCGAGGACGGATCGCCGTTGAGCGTCAGCGAGCCGAGCGAGCTCGACAGATTGACGATCCGCGCGCGCGGCGCCTGCCGCAGCAGCGGCAGCATCGCCTGCGTCACGCTCAGCGTGCCGATGAAGTTGGTTTCCATGATGCGGCGGGCCGCATCGGGCGACGCGGCGGTGGACGGGCCATCGGCGGCGTCGACGATGCCGGCGTTGTTGACGAGAATGTCGAGCCGCCCGTGCCGGGCGCGAATCGTTTCGGCGGCCGCCGCGATGCTGGCGCGATCGATCAGGTCGATCGCCACCGATTCGGCGCGCACGCCCTGCGCGGTCAGATCGTCGAGCGCGGCCTGCGCGCGGCCGGCGTCGCGCGCGCCGACGATCACGAACACGCCGGCCTGCCCGAGCTGCCGGGCGATTTCCAGGCCGATGCCCTTGTTGGCGCCGGTCACCAGCGCAATGCGGTTATTGTCTGTCATCTGCCATCCTCGATCGGTTCGGTTAAGACACGAACACGATATAAAGAATCGTCCAGCCTGAGAATTCGCTTATGCCGTCCGCCACGCCCACTCGTCTCACGCCCCGCAGGAAGCCGCGCCAGGCGCGCTCGACGGTCACGCTGCACGCCATTTTCGAGGCGACCATTCAGGTTTTGCTGAGCGACGGCCCCGAGCGACTGACCACCACCCGGGTGGCGGAGCGGGCCGGCGTGTCGGTCGGCACGCTGTATCAATACTTTCCGCACAAGCAGGCGTTGTTCTACGGCCTGAACGAGCACTATCTGGACGCGCTGGCCGCAACGATCGAGCGCACCTGCCAGACGCTGCGCGGCGCGCCGATCGACCGGATGATCGAGGTGCTGGTGGGCACGTACTGGGATGCCAAGATGGAACGGCCCGACATCACGCGCGTGCTGTACCGCTCGGTGGTGGATCTCGACAACGCACCGCTGATCGAGGCGTTCACCCGGCGCGTCGACGCCGCGTCGGCCGCGATGTTCGGCAGTGCGGCCGATGCCGTGCTGCCGGATCTGGCGATCGTCAACCTGACGCTGCTCAACACGATTTTCGGCACGGTGCGCAGCGTGTGCGAGCGCGATCTACCCGACGACGCGGCGCGCGCCGTGCAGGGGCAAGTGATCGTGATGTGCCGCGCGTATCTGGATCGGCTCCGCACGGACGGCCGGGAATAGGCGTGCGCTGATCGGTTGCGGATCGGTTGCGCACGCAACCTGTCTCGAGCCGAAGCCACAGACGGAAAACCCGGTTGGCGATGAAGCGCCACCGGGATCGACACAACCGCGCCGCGATACCGCCAGCCGGTCGGCCGGCGGCTCGCGACGGCGCGGGACAGGCCGGATCAGCCTGCCCGTCGCGGCTCGGTTCGACGCGCTTCAGCGCATCCCGCCCGCCGCCAGCACGTTCTCGCCCGTCAGCCAGCGCGCATCGTCGGACGCCAGGAACACGGCGATATCGGCAATATCGTCGGGGCGGCCGCCGCGTCCGAGCGGCGTTTTCGCGATGAATTCGGTGTCCATGCCCGAGCCCGAAATGCCGGCCGTATGCGTGCCTTCGGTTTCGACATAGCCCGGGTTGATCGCGTTGACGCGAATCTTGCGCGACGCCAGTTCGAGCGCCAGCACGCCGGTGATCGCATCCACCGCGCCCTTGGTGCCCGTGTAGATGGCGGTGGCCGGCGGCGTGATGCGCGTCACGGCGGAGCTGATGTTGATGACGCTCGCGCCTTCGCCCAGATGCTTCGAGGCGGCCTGCGTGACCAGCAGCAAGCCGAGCACATTGGTGTTGAACTGACGATGGAATTCGTCTTCGGTGATGTCTTCCAGCGCGCCGAACGCGTACACGCCCGAGTTGTTGACGACGATGTCGAGCGAGCCGTACGCGTCGATGGCCGCCTGCACGAGGCCGGCTGCGCCAGCACGCTTCGACACGTCGCCGCCGGCCGCCACCGCGCGCCCGCCGGCGCCCGTGATCTCGCTCACCACCGTATCGGCACCGGCCCGGCTGCTGGCATAACCGACCACCACCGCCGCGCCTTCGGCGGCCAGCGCCTTGGCGATTGCCGCACCGATTCCCTTCGACGCACCCGTGACGAGCGCCACTTTTCCTTCGAGCTTGGCCATTCCGATCCTCATTTCCGGTAAGCCGGGCGCGACCAGGACGGCTGCGCACCGGGGATGACCTGAAATCTACGCGCGGCCAGACGCCGGAAAAAGCGGATCAAGACGAATGAAGATAACGGGGTTCGCAAACAATCGAAAACGGCCGGGAGCGCCGCATCGTCCCGCATCGCCGCGCGCTACCCGTCGAAGCCGAGATCGGTGCGCAGGCGTTCGACGGCCAGATCGATGAAGCCCCGGATCTTCGCCGGCGTGTGCTGCCGCTCGGCGTACACGACATGCACCGGCATGGCCGGCTCTTCGAACTCGCTCAATACCGCCTGCAACGCGCCCGAGCGCAATTGCGCGGCGATCTGGTAGGCGGGCACGCGCGTCACGCCCATGCCCGCCTCGGCGGCGGCGATCGCGGCGTCGTTGGTGTTGCAGGCCAGCGCCGGGCTCACGCGCACCGCGATCCCGCCCGCTTCGCCGAACCGCCATTCGCCCGCGGCCCAGCCCGCCGTCGCGCCGACGATCCGGTGACGCGCAAGCTCGTCGGGCCGCTCGGGCACGCCGTGCTGGCGCAGATAGTCGGGCGACGCGCACACGACGCGCCGCACCGCGCCCACCTGGCGCGCCACGTAGCTCGCATCGGGCAGATGCCCGATGCGCACGGCCACGTCGATGCCCTCCTCGACCAGATGCGTCATGCGATCGACGAACAGCGCATGGCCGATCACCTTCGGATGCCGTTCGAGAAACGCGTTGAGAATCGGCAGCACGTGCATGCGCCCGAACAGCACCGGCGCCGACACGGTCAGCGTGCCGGTGGGCGCCGAATACGAACCGGCGGCGGCAGCCTCGGCCTGCTGCACTTCCGCGAGGATGCGTCGGCAATCGTCGAGGTAGCGCTCGCCCATGTCGGTGAGCTTGATCGAGCGCGTCGTGCGCACGAACAGACGCGCGCCGAGCATCTCCTCCAGCAACGCGATGGTGCGGGTGACGGTGGGCGGGCTCGCGTTGAGCTGGCGCGCCGCGCCCGCGAAGCCGCCGGCTTCGGCGACCTTCACGAACACGGTCATGGCGTGGAAGCGGTCGATGATGTGCCTCTCTCCGGGCGCGCCCGGCGCAAAGCCATTGTTCAGGATGCCGCATGATATCCGGGCCGAGCCGGCCCGTGATGCGCGCACCATTCGAAAAAACAAAAGAGTGCATTCCACCGATTGGCCGTTCTGTCGAACGGCGCCTCTCTTTAGGCTTCAGTCATCCGGGCGGACTGGCCGCCGGGGCCCATCGAGGTTGCACGCATGAAACTCTACTACGACGCATTGTCCGGCCACGCGCATCGCATCCGGCTGTTCCTCTCGCTGCTCGACGAACCGGTCGAGATCGTCAACGTCTCGCTCGCGGCGGGCGAACACAAGAAGTCCGAATTTCTCAAGCTGAATCGCTTCGGACAACTTCCCGTTCTGGACGACGACGGCACGATCGTGGCCGATTCCGCCGCGATTCTCGTCTACCTGGCCAAGAAGCTCGGCAAGACCGGCTGGCTGCCCGAGGACGCGCTCGGCGCGGCGAAGGTGCACCGCTGGCTGTCCGTCGCCTCGGGCGAGATCGCCTACGGCCCGTCCGCCGCGCGGCTGATCGTGCTGTTCGGCGCGAAGCTCGATGCCGAGGAAGTCATCAAGCGATCCCACGACATCCTGAAGCTGATCGACGCCGAGCTCGACGGCCGCCAGTGGATCGCCACCGCGCAGCCGAGCATCGCCGACGTGGCGCTGTACAGCTACATCACGGCCGCGCCGGAAGGCAACGTCGACATCTCCGGCTACGCGAACGTCAACGCCTGGCTCAAGCGCGTCGAGGCACTGCCCGGCTTCGTGCCGTTCGCGCGCAACGCGGTCGGCCTGCGCGCGGCGGCCTGACGCGCAACCCGCCACCATCGCCGCGAGCCGCTCATGTCGAATACCCCATCGTCGCCGGGCTGGGGCCTGGATGAATCGCCGTTTCACGAAGGCGAGCTGAGCGTGCAGGCGCGCGTCGGCGTTCGGGAAAAGATGGCGGTGACGGGGCGGCAGGTGATGCGCGAATACCTGACCGGGCAGCATCGGGAATTCTTCGGACTGCTGCCGTATATCTTCGTTGGCTCGGTCGATGCCCACGGACAGCCGTGGGCGTCGATCCTGCTCGGCCAGCCCGGCTTTCTCGACGCGCCGGACGCGCACACGGTCGCCGTGCAGGCGCGCCCGCTGCACGGCGATCCGCTCGGCGCCAACCTGCGCCTCGGCGCGGAGATCGCCATGCTCGGCGTGCAGCTTCACACGCGACGGCGCAACCGCTTCTTCGGCGCGATCTCCGCCGTCGGCCACGGCACCTTCACGGTAGCCGTGCGGCAAACGCTCGGCATCTGCCCGCAGTACATCCAGGGGCGCGAGCCCGCGTTTCACCGCGATCCTATGCACGAGGTCGCGACGCCCGTGCATCGGCATGCGCGCCTCGACGCGCGGGCCCGCGACATCATCGGCAACGCGGATACCTACTTCGTCGCGTCGTCGAACCTGCGCGAAGGCGCGGGCGCCGCGCGCGGCGCCGACGTCTCGCATCGCGGCGGGCAGCCCGGCTTCGTGCGCATCGACGACGACGCCACGCTGACCGCGCCCGACTTCGTCGGCAACTTCATCTTCAACACGCTCGGCAACTGGCAGCTCGACGATCGCGCCGGGCTGCTGTTCATCGATTTCGAGCGCGGCGACGTGCTCTACCTCGCCGCGCGCGCGGAGATCGTCTGGGACGGCCCGGAAGTGCGTGCGTTCGCCGGCGCGCAGCGGCTCGTGCGGTACCGCATCGAGCAGGTCGTGCACGTGGAGGCGAGCCTGCCCGCGCACTTCTCGCCGCCCGAACACTCGCCGTTGCTCGCGCGCACCGGCAGTTGGCGCGACGTCGAGCAGACGCTCGAAGCGGAGCGCATGCGCAACGCCTGGCGGCCGTTGCGGATCGAGCGCATCGTCGACGAAGCGGCGCAGATCCGCTCGTACCATCTCGCGCCGGCCGACGGCCTCGGCCTGGCTACGTACACGCCGGGGCAGTTCCTGCCGATCCGCGTGCAACCCGAAGGCTGGCGCGAGCCCGCGAACCGCACCTACACGCTGTCGAGCGCGCCGGGCGGCGCGACCTATCGCATCACCGTCAAGCGCGAAGGCGCGGGCGGTGTATCGGACTGGCTGCACGATCGCGCCGCGGTCGGCACCCTGATCGAAGCGAAGGCGCCGCGCGGCGCGTTCGCGTTCGAGGCAGATCCGCGCAGCCCGGTGGTGCTGATCTCGGCCGGCGTCGGCATCACGCCGATGATCGCGATGGTCGACAGCCTGCTCGTCAACCAGGGCCGCACGCTGCACCACGCGCCGATCTGGTTCGTGCACGGCGCGCGCCGCGACCACGCATTCCGCGCGTTCCTGAACGACAAACAGGCGCGCCACGGCAATTTCCACGCGCACGTGCGCTACAGCCGGCCGCGCCCCGAGGACACGCTCGGCGTGACGCACGACAGCGAAGGCCAGATCGACATCGCGCTGCTGAAATCGATCCTGCCGTTCGACAGTTACCAGTTCTATCTGTGCGGCCCGGCCGCATTCATGCAGTCGCTGTACGACGGGCTCACCGGCCTCGGCGTGCCGGACGCGTCGATCCACTTCGAGCGCTTCGGCCCGGCGTCGGTCGCACGACGCAAGACGCAGGCGCCCGCGCCTGCCGACGACGATGCCGAGGAATCGATCGTCGTCACGTTCGCGAAGTCGGGCAAGACCGCGCGCTGGCGGCCGTCGTGCGGCTCGCTGCTCGAGCTGGCCGAAGCGGCCGGCGTGCCGGCGCTGTCGAGCTGCCGCGTCGGGATGTGCGGCGCCTGCTCGGCCGGCATCGTCAGCGGCTCGGTCGATTACGCCGCCCCGCCCGAGCACGAGATCGCGCCGGGCACTGCCTTGCTCTGCTGCGCCACGCCGCACCCCGGCCCGCATCTGCACGACTCGCTCGATCGCGAAGGCGTGTCGCTGGACCTTTGACCACCAGAAGGAACCCACCATGAACGACGATGCCGCCCGCAACCTGCCCGCCGGCTATGTGCCGCCGACGGTATGGATCCCGAAGGCCGACCCCGGCGGCGCTTTCGGCAGCATCAACCGCCCGACCTCGGGCGCGCGCTTCGAGCAGCCGCTGCCGGTCGGCAAGCATCCGCTCCAGCTGTATTCGCAAGGCACGCCGAACGGCCAGAAGGTCACGATCCTGCTCGAGGAGCTGCTCGCGGCCGGCCATGCGGGCGCCGAATACGACGCGTGGCTCATCGACATCTTCAAGGGCGACCAGTTCGGCAGCGGCTTCGTGGCGATCAATCCGAACGGCAAGATCCCCGCACTCGTCGATCGCTCGATCGAGCCCGCCGTGCCGATCTTCGAAAGCGGCTCGATCCTCGTCTACCTCGCCGAGCGTTTCGGCGCGTTCCTGCCGACCGAGACGCGCGCGCGCACCGAGACGTTCAACTGGCTGATGTGGCAGATGGGCGCCGCGCCGTTCGTCGGCGGTGGCCTCGGCCACTTCTATGCGTATGCGCCGCTCAAGATCGAATACGCGATCGACCGCTACGCGATGGAAACCCGGCGCCAGCTGCATGTGCTCGACACGCATCTGGCCTCGCACGAATTCCTTGCAGGCGGCCAGTACACGATCGCCGACATGGCCGTGTGGCCGTGGTACCCGGGCAGCCTGTACGGCGTGTACGGCACGCACGAGTTCCTGGCCATCGAGCAGTACCCGCATCTGCTGCGCTGGTACCACGCGATCGCGGCGCGCCCGGCCGTGGCGCGCGGCCGCGTCGTCAACCGCACGTCGGGAGCGCCCGGTACGTGGCTGCGCGAGCGCCACGACGCAGGGGATTTCAATGCGCTGTGCCAGCCAGCATGACAGGAGGCGGGACGACGCGCAGCCTGGCACAGCGCGTCGAGCATGCGCGGAGCGTTCGGCACGAGGCCGCTCGGCGCGCCCCCCGTTCAACACGCCCCATCACTCACACCCGGAATCGCCGGCTGAAACTCCCACGGCCCGATGTCCAGAATGCGCCGGTTGTCACGCCATTGCGCCGGTTGCGCGACCGAATCGGGATCCCAGCTCACCCGCGTCCCCGGCGGCCACGTCACCCCACCCGCGCGAAACGGCCGCGCCAACGCCGCACCGTAGATCCTGACCAAAGCATGGTGCGTCCGATCGACATACAGGCAGGCATGGCTCAGCGGCACCCGCCAATCGCCGAACACGATGTCCTGCGCGAGCGCCAACGCCAGGATCTCCGGGTAATTCCGCTCGCCGAGGCTCTCCGTCAGCGACAGTCCGCCCGGCAAAGCGATGTCGCCCACGCGGTTGCCCGGCGCGAGCCGGCAGGCGGTCAGGCGCATCGGTATCGGTTTGTCGTCGTCGTCGCGCGTGCGAAACGAGATCGGCTGCGTCAGGTCGCAACGCCACCCCTCCACGATCCGGCTGCCCACGCCCGTGATCGTGAAGCCGTAGAGATCGGGCTGCAGCGTCATCGCGTCGAAGCCCTGGATCGCCACCGGCTGCGGAAACGTCGCCTTTCTGATGTTGCTCTCCCGCATCACGTAGGCATCGTACAGGTCCAGCCGGGTTCCGGCGGGAAACGTCAGCACGCCGAAACGCGTGGCCTTCGCGAGCGTCACATGCCGCGCCGATTCGGGCGCCGACTGGATGCGATCCACCTGCCAGAACACGTAAAGCACGTAGATCGCGATCGCGGCGCCGGGCGCGAGAATCGGCGAGGCGATCAGCACGCCGATACGCATGCCGCGATGCCGCCAGATCCGGCGCCGCAACGGCGGCACGATCGCCAGCAACAGCGCGAACAGCAACGCGCCAAAGCCGATCAACACGATGACGAACATCAGGTTTGACCATACGGGTACGGCGATCATCACTTCCTTGGTATGCGCCCCGCTTCGGCGCGCCCGAACCCGGCCTTCGTCGCGATGGCCGGGCCGCTGGCGCCGGCGGGATCGTTGAAATAGGATTGAAACGGCTCGGGCCGCGCAAGCACATGCGGCGGCCCGCCATTCTCGCCCAGCCGCCCCGATCGCCCAAGCGCGCGGGGCGCCGAGCGGTTGCCGCGCCGGCCTGGCCGCACCACGCCACCCCACCCGCCGTGGGGTCATTCCATCCGCCCATTCGACTATTTAAATAGAAATCATTATCATTCGCGTTTATAGATCGGCATCGAGCCCACGCCATCCGAGAACCCGAGAGAAACGCCATGCACACCGCCACCACTGCTTCCCCCTCCCGCGCAGACGACCGCGACGAGCTCGCGCGCTGGCGGCGTTCGATCACCTGGGGCAACCGCGCGTTCGACGAGCGCGACTACGCCACCGCGATCGCCCATTACGACGCGGCGGTATCGCTCGCGGACGCCATGTACGGCCGCGTCGGCGACGCCGAGGCCGGCACGGCGGCGTGGGTCGTCGCGCATCACAACCTGGCCGACGCCTACGCGCGCCTGGGCCGCAACTGCGATCAATGCCGCCATCTGTGCGCCGCGCACACGCGCCTGTGCGACACGATGAACGGCGCCGCGTTGCCGATCCGCTGGCAGACCGCCGCGCAACGCCATTGCCGCCGCACCTATGCCGAACTGACGCATTACGTCGCGGGCCATCCCGACGACGATGCCGCCCGCGAAGCCTGCCAGCTCGGCGCGGCCGGCCCGGTGCACACGCTGACGCGCCAATGACCGAACCGCCGCCGCCCGATCCGATCCGATCGGATCGGGCCAACCCACCGAACTCACTGAACTCACCGAACCACCACCCGGAGCCACCATGCCCTACACCCTGCCCCCGCTGCCCTACGCCTACGACGCGCTCGAACCGCACATCGACGCGCAGACGATGGAGATCCACTACTCGAAGCACCACCAGGCTTACGTCAACAACGTCAACGCGGCGCTCGAGGGCGCGGGCCTGCCGTTCCCGAGCATCGAGGAACTGGTGTCCGGCATCGAATCGCTGCCGGAATCGGTGCGCGGCGCGGTGCGCAACAACGGCGGCGGCCACGCCAATCACAGCCTGTTCTGGAGCGTGATGGCGCCGGACGGCGGCGGTGCGCCGCAAGGCCGCCTCGCCACCGCGATCGACGCCGATCTCGGCAGCTTCGATTCGTTCAAGGACGCGTTCACGAAGGCCGCGCTGACGCGCTTCGGCAGCGGCTGGGCATGGCTCAGCGTGACGCCGGCCAAGAAGCTCGTGGTGGAGAGCAGCGGCAACCAGGACAGCCCGCTGATGACGGGCAACACGCCGATCCTCGGCCTCGACGTCTGGGAACACGCGTATTACCTGAAGTACCAGAACCGCCGCCCCGAATACATCGCGGCGTTCTACAACGTGGTCAACTGGGCCGAGGTGTCGCGCCGCTACGACGCCGCGCTCGGCTGAGCGCCCCGCCCGCGCGCCCGTGCGGTTTCGGGCGCGCCATGAAAAACGGCCGCCATGCCTGGCGGCCGTTTCGTCTTCCCTTCCCGATGCTTCGTTATCTTCGCACCACGCCAAGCAGCAGCGTCACGATGAAGATGATGACGAAGATGAAGAACAGGATCTTGGCGATTTCAGCGGCGCCGGCAGCAATACCGCCGAAACCGAAGACCGCCGCGATGATGGCGATGATGAAAAAGATCACTGCGTAGCGAAGCATGACTACCTCCCAGTTGAAAAACGACTTCATGCCGCGATCGGCCAGGCCGTCACGACGTCCTCTTGTGTTGCGGCTTGTTCTTGATGCGCGTCGCGGCCATGTCCTCGAGTTCGCGTTCGCTCATCGAGTCGTACATGTCGCGCGATGCGCCCTTCATGTCCTTGACCTGCGTTGCTCCACGCTTGGCCGACAATGCCGCGCCGGCCGCGTGTTGTTGCGCTTGCGATTTCGCCTTCATGCCCGCCTCCTCGTCCGTCCAGACCGGTGATTCGATGGGAAAGCCGCCTCGCGCGCGCGAACCCTTTTCAGACCGGCACGCGGCGGCGTAGCTCGGCCGGCAGGATCTTCATCGCCTGCCGGTACTTCGTGACGGTGCGGCGCGCGAGCACCACGCCGCGCCCCGCCAGCCGATGCGCGAGCGCCACGTCCGACAGCGGCTCGCCGGCCGCCTCGGCCGTGATCATTTCGCGGATCAGCACCTTCGCCGCCGCGGCCGAGCACGCGCCGCGCCCCGCCGCCTCGAGCTTGCGCGGGAAGAAGTGCTTGAACTCGAACACGCCGTGCGGCGTGGCCATGTACTTGTTGCCCGTGGCGCGCGAGATGGTCGATTCGTGCAGATCGAGCTCCTCGGCGATGTCGCGCAGCACGAGCGGCTTCAACGCGATCGCGCCGTAGCGGAAGAAATCGCGCTGACGCGCGACGATGCATTCGCCCACGCGCTGGATCGTGTCGAAGCGCTTCTGCGCGTTGCGGATCAGCCAGCGCGCTTCCTGCAACTGCTGGCCGAGCGGCGATTGCGCCGATTCGCTCGACTTCGCGAACAGCTCGGCATAGAGCTTGTGCACGCGTGCACGCGGCATCACGGCCGGGTTGACTGTCACGACCCAGCGCCCGCTCACCTGGCGCACGATCACGTCGGGCACCACGTAGTCGCCGCTCGCGCTGCCGTAGTGATTGCCGGGGCGCGGATCGAGCTTGCGCACCAGCGCGCAGGCCGCGCGCAGCGTGCGCGTGTCGCAGCCGATGCGGCGCTGGATTTCAGCCGTCTCGCGGCGCGCCAGGCGTTCGAGATGATGCTCGGCGATGGTCTTGGCGCACTCGACGTCGGGGCGGCCGGCCGGCATCGCATTCAGTTGCAGCAGCAGACATTCGGACAACGAACGGGCGGCGAGGCCCGGCTTGTCGACCGATTGCACGAGCCGCAGCGCCACCGTCAGTTCCTGCTCGCTGAAGCAGGCGTCGGAATCGGCCACCGTCTCGGCCAGCTCGGCGAGCGTCTGGCGCAGGTAGCCGTCGTCGTCGAGCGCGTCGATCACCGTGCGCGCCGCCGCGCGGTCGCGCGGGTTCAGCGGATAGAGGCACAGCGACTCGTGCAGATGCTCGTGCAGCGACGGCTCCATCACGACGCGCTCCGACGCCTCCATGTCGTAGCTGTCGCCCGAGCGGCGCATCGCGCTGCCGCGCAGCGCGGTTTCGGCCGTGTACGAGAACGCGTTGTCGCGCGGCGCTTCCTCCGCCGTCACCAGGTTCGGCGCATCGGCCGATTCGGCCGATTCGGCGGCCTGTTCGGCCTGATCGAACGGCGTGCGCGTATCGTCGTCGCCGGACACCTGCACGTCCTCGAGGAACGGATTGGAGTCGAGCGCCTGACGCAGCTCTTGCTGGAATTCGAGCGACGACAGTTGAAGCAGCCGAAGCGACTGTTGCAACCGCGGCGTCAGCGTCAAGTGTTGCCGCATCTGTAGCGCGAGCGTGGACATCGGGTGCTCCTGGTCGATTGATTGATCCTGTCCCGACTTTCGCAACATTCGTACCAGGTCGCTAACACCTTGATATTCAAGGGCTCGGCCCGCGAGCGGCCACGATCGGGACTACCAGGACAGCATTTTTTACAAGCGGCTGCGCAAGATTTGGACCGAACGCGCGGCAAACAATGCAATGCGCTGTTGCGCGGAGCGAGATGCGCGCATCGCCGGCACGCCGCCGGCCGCGCTGCCGCGCGCGGGTACGCGTCCTGCTGAATCCAATCGCCCGCCGGCCCGCCGCGCGGGCGCGGCGAGGGG
>NZ_JAAGPF010000094.1 GCF_017104645.1 Burkholderia sp. Ac-20379 | reverse complement strand
CGCCGCACGCGCCGTGCCGAGCGGCAGCCGCCTCAACGAGGCCCGCATGATGGGCATCATCCGCTCGTCGATGGAAGCGATCATCACGGTCGACGAAAACCAGAAGGTCGTGATCTTCAATCCGATGGCGGAAAAGGTGTTCGGCGTCTCGGCCATGGAGGCGATCGACGCGCCGCTCACGCGCTTCATTCCGCCGCGCTTTCGCCCCGCCCACGGCCAGCACATCGCGCGCTTCGGCGTGACGGGGCAATCCGAGCGCCATCTCGGCAGCCAGCGCCTGCTGTACGGCCTGCGCGCGAACGGCGACGAATTCCCGATCGAGGCCTCGATCTCGCAGATCCACGACGGCGCCGGCAAGCTCTACACGGTGATGATGCGCGACGTGACCGAGCGCCTGCAGGCCGAGAACGCGCTGAAGGCCTCGCGCGAGGAGCTGCGCGAGCTGTCGGCGAACCTGCAGCGCGTGCGCGAGGAGGAAAAGACCCGCATCGCCCGCGAGCTGCACGACGATCTGGGCCAGCAACTGACCGCGCTGAAGATGGATCTGTCGGCCATGGAGCACCGGCTGCTGCGCAACAGTTCGCCCGAAACGCACGAAAGCGTGGTCGAACCGCTGCGCGAGATGCGCCGCCTGATCGACGCGACCGTGGCCTCGGTGCGCCGCATCGCGGCCGACCTGCGCCCCGTGATGCTCGACGATCTCGGCCTGGTGCCGGCCATCGACTGGCTCGTCAACGATTTCACGAACCGCTACGGCATCGACGTCGAGCGCCGCATCGAGCCCGGCGAGCTGGAATTCTCGAACGCGAGCGCCACGGCGCTGTTCCGCATCGTGCAGGAGGCGCTGACCAACGTGGCCCGCCACGCCGACGCCACGCGCGTGGAACTGTCGCTGACGGTGGACGCGCACCAGTGCACGCTGCGCATCGCCGACGACGGCGTGGGCGCCCAGCACACCGAGGTGCGCCGCGCGCCCGACGACAAATCGTTCGGCCTGCTCGGGATCCGCGAGCGCGCCCACATGCTGGGCGGCGCGGTTCGCATCGAAACGGCGCGCGACCAGGGTTACGCGCTGACCATCACCATTCCCCTTCCGTCGATTCAACAGGACCCGAACCTGCCATGATCCATGTGCTGATTGCAGACGATCACGCCCTCGTTCGCGACGGCTTGCGCCACATTCTCAAGGAAGCCACCGGCTTCGACGTGGCGGGCGAGGCGCACGACAGCGCCTCGACGATCTCGCTGATCCGCCAGACGCCCGCGCAGGTGCTGGTGCTCGATCTGTCGATGCCGGGCCGCAACGGCGTCGAGCTGATCAAGCAGATCAAGGACGAAAAACCGGCGCTGCGAATCTTGGTGCTGACCATGCACGCCGAGCAGCAATACGCGCTGCGCGCGTTCCGCGCCGGCGCGTCGGGCTATCTGACCAAGGAAAGCGCCAGCGCCGAGCTGGTGGGCGCGGTGTCGAAGGTGGCGTCGGGCGGCGTGTACGTGAGCCTGTCGATGGCCGAGCGGTTCGCGCAAAGCCTCAACGAGCCGGCCGACACGCTGCCGCACCAGCGGCTCTCCGACCGCGAATTCGACGTGTTCCGGCGCATCGCCACCGGCCAGACGCTGACCGAGATCGCCAACGCGCTATGCGTGAGCGCGAAAACGGTCAGCACCTATAAAACCCGGATTCTGGAAAAGATGCAGATGCCGCACGAGGCGGCGCTGGTGCGCTATGCGCTGCGGCACCGGCTGGTGGACGACCCCGACGACTGACGGACGGACGCCCCCATCGCGGCAGGCCGCAGGCCAGCGGCTAGCCGCAGAAGCGGAAGAACCCGCTGCGCAGCTTGACGGGCTTGCCGCCCGCCGTTTCGATCAGACGCCGCGCGGCCTCCTCGATTTCGTCGCGATGCGCGGCGAACGCGTGGCGCAGATCGCCCTCGCCCGACGACGCCGCGCCGAAATAATCGGCCAGCGCCTCGGCGCTGATCTCGCAGCGCAGGCGCGTGGTATCGACAAGCACCGGGAAGGCGATGGCCGGATCGGCCGGCGTGAACAACGGGGGATCCTGCGGAAACGAGATTTGCATGACGACCTCCTGAACGGGCAATGCGAATGCGCCCGACGATTCAGCATAGTCGGCGCAACAGGCCGTCGCTTGCGCTCGATCAACTTCGCAACATCGCTTACATCATGTCGCAGGCTGGCGGCCTTGGCGCCCGGCATCCGCGGCGCTCGGGGTCGCAAGCCGCGTACCGTGCCGTCGCGCAAAGCCGCGCCGCCGCGCCGCCCACCGCCCACCGCCCATGAAAAACGGGGCCGCCGCCCGCGCCGCATCGGCGACGCAAGGCGACGGCCCCGTTCAGGGCGTCAGCCGGACACGGCGCCGAAGCGCCGCGCTCAGACCCCGCTCGCGATCACCTCGCCGATCGCGTCGGCCACGATGCCGACGTTCGATTCGTTGAGGCCGGCCACGCACATGCGGCCCGAACGCAGGATGTAGACGCCGTACTTTTCGCGCAGCACGTCGACCTGCGTTTCGGTCAGCCCGCTGTACGTGAACATGCCGCGCTGCTTGATGTAGCGCGACAGCGCCTCGCCCTGGATGTGGGCCTTCAGGCCGTCGTGGATCGCCGTGCGCATGCGCGCGATGCGGCGGCACATGGCGGCCAGTTCCTCTTCCCATTGCGCGCGCAGCTCGGGCGAGCTCAGCACGGCCGTGACCAGCTTCGCGCCCTGCGTCGGCGGGTTGCTGTAGATCGCGCGCACGTTGCTGGCCAGTTGGCCGAGCACGCGGCCGGCGGTGGCCGCATCCTCGCAGATCGCCGACAGGCTGCCGCAGCGCTCGCCGTAGATCGAGAAGTTCTTCGAGAACGACGTGGCGATCAGCGCCGGGATGCCGCGCCGTGCGATTTCGCGCACCGCGAACGCATCGGCGTCGAGGCCCGCGCCGAAGCCCTGGTAGGCCATGTCGACGAACGGCAGCAGCTCGCGCGCCTGCAGCACGTCGATCACCTTGAGCCATTGCGCGTCGTCGAGATCCACGCCCGTCGGGTTGTGGCAGCACGCGTGCAGCAGCACGGCGCTGCGCGGCGGCAGCGCGTCGAGCGCGGCCAGCATGGCGTCGAACTTCAGGCCGCCGGTGGCATCGTCGTAGTACGGGTAGGTGTTGACCGTCAGGCCCGAGCGCTCGAACACGAAGCGGTGGTTTTCCCAGCTCGGATCGCTGACCCAGATCGGCGTGTCCGGGAAGTAGCGCTTGATGAAATCGGCGCCCACCTTCAACGCGCCCGAGCCGCCCACCGTCTGCACGGTGGCGATGCGGCCTTCGTCGCGCGCGGCGCAATCCTTGCCGAACACGAGCGTCTGCACCGCGTCGCGGTACGACTCGATGCCGGCCATCGGCAGATACGGCTTCGGGCCGATCGCGGCGGCCAGGCGGTTTTCCGCCTCGCGCACGGCGCCCATCACCGGAATCCGGCCGGCTTCGTCGAAATAGATGCCGATGCTCAGATTGACTTTCCGCTCGCGCGGATCTTTCTGGAAATTCTCGTTCAGCGAGAGGATCGGGTCGCCGGGAAAGGCGTCGATGTGTTCGAACATGGTGGTTCCTGGTCGATCGGTGAAATGCGTGGCGGCCGGCATCAGGCCGATGCGCCGCGGGCCGGATCCGTGTCGTTCGGGCGGCGTCCGCGGAAACGATACCCGATTCCGAGCACGATCAGCCACACCGGAATCAGATAGACAGACAGGCGCAAGCCCGGCGACAGGTACATCACGACGAGAATCGCCGCGAGAAACGCCAGGCTCAGGTAATTGGTCAGCGGGTAACCGAAGCTGCGGAACTGCGTCGGCTGGCCGGCTTCGCGCTTGGCGCGGCGGAACCGCAGGTGGATGTAGCTGATCATCCCCCAGTTGATGATCAGCGCCGACACCACCAGCCCCATCAGGAAGCCGAACGCCTTGCCCTGCATCAGATAGTTGATCACCACGCACAGGCCGGTGGCCACCGCCGACACGCCGAGCGCCGCCACCGGAATGCCGCGGCGGTTCACCTTGAGCAGCGCGCGCGGCGCGTTGCCCTGCCGGGCGAGGCCGAACAGCATCCGGCTGTTGCAGTACACACCGCTGTTGTAGACCGACAGCGCGGCGGTCAGCACCACCACGTTCAGCACGTTCGCCACCAAGTCGCTGCCGAGCGCGTGGAAGATCAGCACGAACGGGCTGCCGCCGCTCGCCACCTTCTGCCACGGGAACAGCGACAGCAGCACGCCGAGCGCGCCGATGTAGAAGATCAGGATGCGGTACAGCACCTGATTGGTCGCGCGCGGGATGCTGCGCGACGGATCGTCGGCCTCGGCGGCCGTGATGCCCACCAGCTCGAGCCCGCCGAACGAGAACATGATGACGGCCATCGACATCGCCAGCCCGCCCACGCCGTTCGGGAAGAAGCCGCCGTTGCGCCAGAGGTTCGCGACGCCCGCTTCCGGCCCCGCGCCGCCCGACAGCAGCAGCCAGCCGCCGAACACGATCATGCCGACCACGGCCGCGACCTTGACGATCGCGAACCAGAATTCGGTTTCGCCGTAGGATTTGACGCTGACGAAGTTCAGCAGGTTGATGATCGCGTAGAACACCAGCGCCGACACCCAGTTCGGCATGTCGGGCCACCAGTAATGAACGTACACGCCCACCGCCGACAGTTCGGCCATGCTGACGAGGATATACAGCACCCAGTAGTTCCAGCCCGAGAGAAAGCCGGTGAAGTGCCCGCAGTATTTGTCGGCGAAGTAGCTGAACGAACCGGCCACCGGCTCGTCCACGACCATCTCGCCGAGCTGCCGCATGATGAAGAACGCGACGATGCCCGCGATCGCGTAGCCCAGCAGCACGGAAGGCCCGGCCGCCTGGATCGTTTCGGCGATGCCGAGGAACAGCCCCGTGCCGATTGCGCCGCCCAGGGCGATCAGTTGGATGTGGCGGTTCTTGAGCCCTCGCTGCAGCCCGCCGTTCTCGTTGTTGTGCGTGTTGTCGACCATAGTGTCTCCATGCAGTGCGCCCGGCCCCGGGCGTCACCTGTCTTCCCCCGTCAAGGCGTCGCGCGGCCCGCCCCGGCCTGTCCGGAACGGCGCCGGCTTCGCGCCGAAAATCCGCAATTGTAGCGGGTTGCACCAGCGCAACCGGCCCGCCCCCACGGAAACAAACGGAAATAGGCGAAAAGCGCGATGAAATAGATGCGATCGGCATCTCGCCACGCGCGGCCCCGGCCGCCGCGAATCAGCTTTCTATTTGCCTGACAGAAACTTCCAGTTTCATCCGATGAATCGCGACACGCCGCGGAGCGCGCCGCGACCGGCTCCCGCGCGGCTTCGGCGCGTCGCGCCCGCCATGACGGCGTCGCGCCAACCCGCGCCGCGCCTTGCCGGATCTGGCCCTGCACCGACAAGCGCGGTTCGGCGCGGCGAGATTGCCCGACATCGAGCCGGCCCGGCATCGCGAATTGAAAGCCATTGGATAACAAAAAGAAATCGATTGGAAATCGATTCTTCCCGCGATTTTCATATGGCAGTCAAGGGCGCGTCACGGCTTCGGGCAGGCCTCCGCCCTCCCCGCACCGTGCCGGATGAAACCGCGCCCAGGCTCGCCTTCGCCTGTCTTTCTATTCGAAGTTTTCGTAATACAGGCGATACGTGCACGTAAAACTTACGAAAGTAACTCTTCCCGCCAGCTTCATACCGGCCTGTTTCAATGCACGCACTTCGGAGCAGGGGGGGTAGCCCGCTTCGAGGACCCCGCCCGCTATCAAAAAGGTCCGCGCCGTCTTGCACGGGGAAATACGCAATAAACAGACGGCCTTCCACTGGAGTCTCACACAATGCTGCTTCGTCGAACCTTGATTGCCACTGCCTGCGCCGCGTCTGCGATCGCGCTGGCTGCCTGTGGCGGCAATGATGACAATTCGTCGACCTCGTCGTCGACCACGCCCCCGGCCACGACGACGGTTTCGTCGCAGGACGCCCTGACGACCAAAACCGCGATCAAGCACTTGGTCGTGATCTACGGTGAGAACGTTTCGTTCGACCACTACTTCGGTACGTACCCGAACGCGGCCAACCCGGCAGGCGAACCGGTATTCACGCCGGCCGCCGGCACGCAGACCGACATTCAAGGCCTCGGCGCCGCAACGGGCACGCTGCGCACCGCCAACGGCAACTTCTCGAACACGCAGAACGGCGCGAACGCCGCGAACCCGTTCCGTCTGGACCGTTCGCAAGCCGCATCGGCCGACCAGAACCACGCCTACACGGCAGAACAGCAAGCCTACGACAACGGCGCAGCCGACCTGTTCCCGCTCTACACGGGTACGGCGACGGCCGGCGGTTCGGGCTCGTTCGGCACGAAGGGCCAGGTCATGGGCTTCTACGACGGCAACACCGTCACGGCCCTGTGGAACTACGCCTCGCACTACGCCATGAGCGACAACGCGTTCACGGACACGTACGGTCCGTCGACGCCGGGCGCGCTTGAAGTCGTGTCGGGCAACACCAACGGCATGCAGATCGTGAAGACGTCGAAGGCTGTCTCGACGCTCGCCGCTTCCACGTACTACATCAACGATGGCCAATCCGGCTACACGATGATCAACGACGTGGACCCGGGCTACGACGTGTGCTCGAGCACGACCGACCAGGCCATGATGCAGGGCAAGAACATCGGCGACCTGCTGAACGCGCAGAAGATCACGTGGGGCGGCTTCATGGCCGGCTTCAACCTGTCGACGACCAACTCGAACGGCACGACGGCTTGCAAGCGCTCGACGATCGCGACGGCAGTGGGCGCGGCAACGGCCGACTACATCCCGCACCACAACTGGTTCCAGTACTTCGCTTCGACGTCGAACCCGAACCACACGCGTCCGAGCTCGACGGCAGCGATCGGTTCGAGCCTGCAAGCCGACGGCAAGACGGCCGAGCCGGCGAACCACCAGTACGACACGGACGACTTCTTCGCGGCAGTGAAGGCCGGCAACTACCCGTCGGTCAGCTTCCTGAAGGCGCCGGCCGCGCAAGACGCGCACGCTGGTTACTCGGATCCGCTGGACGAGCAGCTCTTCGTCACGAAGGTCGTCAACTTCCTGATGCAGCAGCCGGATTGGAAGAACACGGCCGTGGTCGTCACGTATGACGATTCGGACGGCTGGTACGACCACCTGTACACGGCACCGACGTCGGGCTCGTTCGACGCAGTCGACCAAGTCAACGGCAACGGCCTGTGCGGCGTCGCCGGCACGCAACCGAACGGTGTCGCAGGCAAGCCGGTCAACGGCCGCTGCGGCCCGGGCACGCGTATCCCGTTCATCGTGATCTCGCCGTACGCCAAGACGAACTACGTCAGCCACAAGCCGATCTCGCAAGCTTCGGTGACGCGCTTCATCGAAGACAACTGGCTCGGCGGTGCACGTCTGGGCGGCGGTTCGTTCGACGCCTCGGCTGGCGACATGAGCGACCTGCTGAACACGTCGGCAACGGCAACCGCCAACACCACGCCGCTGTACCTCGACCCGACGGTCGGCACGCAGCTGAGCGGCGCTCCGGCGAACTGATCGACCCGGTCTGATCGACCGTGAAACCGGCCGGCGCGCAAGCGCCGGCTTTTTGCCTGTGCGGCTCCGGCCGCCCCGAATACGACACTACCCGCATGAACGCCACCGTCACGCCAGCCGTTCCGCCCTCCTCCCCGGCCCCGCGCCGCCGCACCCTGCGCAACGTCGCGCTGACGATCGTCGGCGCCGCCGTGCTCGCCGCGGTCGGTTACGCCGGCTATGCCGTTGCCTACCCGGCCGACGTGCCCGACGCCGTGGGCGAGATCGTCGAGAACCTGACGGGCGCGAATCCGCATCCGGTGGTGCTGCAACGCCCGCCGGTGCAACCGCTGTCGGCTGTGGCGCAGATCGGCAAGCAGTTGTTCTTCGACCCGATGCTGTCGGCATCGGGCAAGCTCTCGTGCGCCTCGTGCCATAGCCCGGCGCACGCCTACGGCCCGCCGAACGCGCTCGACGTGCAGCTCGGCGGCGCGGACATGAAGCTGCAGGGCTACCGCCCGCCGCCGTCGCTGATGTACCTGAACCGCCAGCCGAACTTCAGCATCGGCCCGGACGCCGGCGAGAACGACGCGGCCCCGAGCATCCAGCAGCTCGCCGCGCAGAACGCCGGCGTGGTCAAGAACCAGAAGACGGCCGGCGGCGCCGCCTCGGTGCAGATGGTGCCGCAGGGCGGCCTGTTCTGGGACGGCCGCGCCGATACGCTCCAGCAGCAGGCGTTCGGCCCGCTGCTGAACTCGGTCGAAATGGCGAACCCGAACACCGACGACGTGCTCAAGCGCGTCGCGGTCAGCCGGTACGCGAAGCCGCTCAAGCAACTGTTCGGCGAATCGCTGTTCAGCAATCCGCAACTGGCGATCTCGGAAGTGATGTTCGCGATCGCGCGCTATCAGTTCGAGGATCAGTCGTTCCACCCGTACAACAGCAAGTACGACCAGTGGCTCGAGGGCAAGGCGCGCCTGACGCACGCCGAACTGAACGGCCTGCGCCTGTTCAACGATCCGAACAAGGCCAACTGCGCGGGCTGCCACCTGTCGCAGCCCAGCCCGGACGGCCTGCCGCCGATGTTCACCGATTACCAGTACGAGGCGCTCGGCCTGCCGCGCAATCGCGCGCTGGATCAGAACAAGGATCCGGCGTTCTTCGATATCGGCGTGTGCGGCCCGTTCCGCAGCGACCTGAAGGATCAATCCCAGTATTGCTCGATGTTCCTGACGCCGACGCTGCGCAACTCGGCGACGCGCCAGGTGTTCTTCCACAACGGCATCTATCACGACCTGCAGCACGTGATGGATTTCTACAACGAGCGCAACACCAACCCGGGCAAGTTCTACCCGAAGGGCGCCGACGGCAAGGTGCAGAAATACGACGACATCCCGGCCAAGTACCAGGCCAACGTCGACGTGACCGACGCCCCGTTCGACCGCAAGTTCGGCGACCAGCCGGCGATGACGCAGGCCGAAATCAAGGACATCATCGCGTTCCTGCACACGCTGAACGACGAGCCGGTGACGGCCCACTGAGGCCGGCCCGGGCCGCCGCCGCCTCGGGCGGCACCGCGGCATGTCTCGGATATGAAAATCCCCCGCTTTGCGGGGGATTTTTTTTGCTTCGCTTTTTTGCGACATCGGCGAAAAAAAACGCCGCCTATGCAATATTCATACGGTTTGAAAAATCGTTTCGAATCAGTCCCCGAAAACGTTTGTTTTGATTTTCCGAGGCGTGCGCACTGGGGCAATCACTTAATCGGATTTAATAAAATCCGGTTGCCGCTGTTCAGACAATTCGATAGCATCCCGAATGTTAAATTTCCTTCGTCAACACATTTAACTTTTTTAAGTGGCATGAACCCGGTCCCGGCATCCGTCAGCGCATGGAATTCGTCCCCCGCAAACATTTGCGCGCAAGGCGAATTGACTTTGCACGCCGCCACGCCGGATGACGACGCGTTTTTGCGCGAGGTTTTCGTCAGCACGCGGCGCGAGGAATTCATGCGCACCGGCTGGCCGCTCGAACAGGTGGAAGCGCTGCTGCACGATCAATCGCGTCTGCAGCAGGCCTATTACCGCCAGCATTACCCGCTGGGCCGCTTCGACGTGGTCGCGCTCGACGGCCAGCCCGTCGGCCGCCTTTACCACGCCTGGCGCCCTGCGCAGCTCGGCGACGAGGTGCGCGTGATCGACATCGCGCTGCTGCCCGCCTGGCGCGGCGCAGGGCTTGGCACGCGGCTCATGCATGCGCTGCTGGCCGGCGCGGCGGCCGAGGGGCTGCCGGTGAGCCTGCACGTGGAAGCCGAGAACCCGGTGCAACGGCTGTACGCGCGGCTCGGTTTCGTGAAAATCGGTTCCAGCGAAATCTACGATTTGATGCGGCGCGAGGCAGCGCCATTCGATATGCCGGCCGCACCGCTGGAAACGTTACGCCGCGAATCGGCGGCTGCAATGGAAATTTAAAGCTTCCTATATAAATAAAATCGTCGATTTTTTCCTTCAGAAAAACGGGCCAGTGTCGTAAACACGGCCAGCAATCGGAAAGGCGAAAACAGTTCCAAGCATAAAGATAGGCCGCCGCGGCAATTGAATGTCATGCCGGGGCGGCAAATACAAATACGGATGCGGCGCTTATAAGCCGGGGTCCGACGGTGAAACAACGAAAGAACGTCCTGCGCGCGGGTAGAAATGCGCGGCGGACGGGCGTACAGACCAACGCCTAGGAAAACAAGACGTGTCAGTTCTACCTACTCATGACGAGTTGAAAACGCTGGTCGGCCAGGTGCTGCTCATCGCAACCGCCGACGATGCCGCCACGCCGCTGACCCAAACCCGCCTGCTGAGCGCGCCGGAAGGCCGCGCCGCCGACGACGCCCATACCTGCTATCGCGCGAACTTCGAATTGCCGGAAAACCTCCGGCTGCCCCAGGACACCTACCGCTTCTGCGCGCCGGACGGCCGCGCGTGGCTGTTGTTCGCCTCGCCGGCGCGCCCGCTCGACAGCGGCGCCGGCGTGCTCTGCGTCGTGATCCACCGCCGCCTGGACGCCGCACCGGCCACCGCCGATGCGCTGTCGGACGGTTGAGGGCCAGCGGCTGCTTCCCCCCATACCAAGACTTTCTTCCCCACCTGACCTCCACAGGAGTCAAGATGTCTGAACCGTATATCGGCGAAATCCGCACCGTTGCATTCGATTTCGCCCCCCCCGGCTGGGCATTCTGCCGTGGCCAGTTGATGTCGATCGCCCAATACACGCCGCTGTTCGCACTGCTCGGGACCAACTTCGGCGGCAACGGCGTGTCGACCTTCGGCCTGCCCGACCTGGCCGGCCGCTCGCCGGTCGGCACCGGCACGGGCCCCGGCATCGCGCCGGTCTCGATCGGCCAGAACTCGGGCGCCGAAACGGTCACGCTGCTGCTCTCGCAAATGCCGGCGCACAACCACCAGGCCGTCGTCAGCTCGCCGGGCGCCGCCCACGCGTCGATCGGCGTGCCGGTGACCTCGAGCACGGCGGGACCGGAGTCGGTGCCGGCCGCCACCCTGGTGCTCGGCCCGGGTTCGTCGGGCGGCCACACGGCCACGGTCTACAGCTCGTCGGCGGCCACCACCACGCTCAAGCCGTTCGATGCGGCCGTGGCGTTCACGGCCAACCCGACCGTCATGATCGGCGTGTCCGGCAGCAATGCGCCGGTGAACATCCGTAATCCGTACCTCGGCCTGTCGTTCATCATCGCGCTGGAAGGCATCTTCCCGTCGCGCGGCTGATCGTTCAGCGCTTCAATCGTCATCCCCGGGGCCTGCACGGCCCCGGAACCGCAAGTGCGGCACCGGGCAGGCAGCAAGGAGAACATCGCAATGAAGATCGTCAAGCAGTGGTTGGCGCGCCAGAAACAAAGCGCTAATCGGCCCGCCCCGCGTGTCGCGGCCTCTCCCCTGTTGCTCGCGCTCGAGCCGCGCGTCGTCTACGACGCGTCGGTCGCCGCCATCGCCGCCCAGCCGCACGCGCATCAGCATGCGCCGGCCGACGCCGATACGCATCGCACCGAAACGCAAACCGAAGCTTCGAAATCGAACGCGACCACCAACGCCCCGCCGGTGCCGGTCGACAAGCCGGTTCGCGGCGCCGCCGCGCGCAACACCGTCGATCCCGCCGCGAGCACGGGCGCCGATTCCGGCAGCGCGACGGACGTCAAGGCGCAGCAGGACAACGCCCGCACCACCAACGACATCACCGCCGCCATGCCGGCCGCGATGCAGACGCAGGTGGTGTTCATCGACCCGAGCGTCGCGAATTACCAGACGCTGATCGACGGCCTGCCTTCCGGCACGCAATACGTCGTGCTCGATGCGAATACCGACGGCCTGGCCCAGATCGCGCAATACCTGCAAAGCCATCAGGGCGTGGAATCGATCAGCCTGATCTCGCACGGCTCGGACAACGCGGTTCAGGTCGGCTCGACCTGGCTGACCACCGGCGACATCTCGGGCTACCAGACGCAGCTCGCGCAGATCGGCGCGGCGATGAAGGCCGGCGGCGACTTCCTGATCTACGGCTGCGACGTGGCCCAGCAGGCCGACGGCAAGGCGCTCGTGCAACAGATCGCCGACATCACGCACCTGAACGTGGCGGCCTCGGTGGACGCCACCGGTTCCAGCACGCTCGGCGGCAACTGGACGCTCGAATACACGGTCGGCGCGGTGCATAGCGCGCTGAACGAATCGGCCAGCGCGATCGCGCAGTTCAACGAACTGCTCGGCGTGACGACCGAAACCTACGACGATCCCGCCGCCAACAATTTCCAGGCGATCGGCCAGTCGCAGTTCACGCTCGACGGCATCGTCTACTCGATGGATCAGGCCAACAACACGTTCGCCTACAACGCGTCGAACTGGCCGGCCCCGAGCGACATCTCCACCACGCCCACCGACGGCGTGCTGGAGATCAACGCCGACGGCGCCTCGACGATGCGCAACGTCACGATCTCGCTCGCGAACGGCCACCTGTTCAGCCTGCAGAGCTTCGACCTCAGCTCGTTCAACGGCGACCTGTACATCCAGGCCAACTACGCGGACGGCTCGAAGAGCCAGCTGATCCAGCTCGCCACGGCCGCCGTGGGCGGCTTCGAGGGCAGCGTGGCGAACACCAACCAGCTCGGCACCGCGTTCAACAACATCGTCTCGTTCTCGCTGATCGACCAGAACGACACCGGCAGCTTCGAGCCCACGCTCAACAACCTCGCCTACATCGACAACGGCCCGAGCGTGACCACCAGCAGCGGCAGCGCGTCCTGGACCTCGGGCAACAACGGCGTGGGCGGCGACCCGGTGGCGGTCGACTCGGGCATCACGCTCTCCGACCCCGGCTCGCCCTCGGCGGTCACCGCCACGGTGCGCATCACCAACGTGCAGACCGGCGACCTGCTGTCGTTCACGGCGCAGAACGGCATCACCGGCAGCTACGACTCCACCACCGGCATCCTGCTGCTGACCGCCACCGGTGCGCCGACCATCGCCCAATGGCAGGGCGTGCTGCAGTCGATCATGTTCTCCAGCGAAGCCACGCCGGGCCTGAACACCGCCACGCGCTCGGTGACCTTCTCGTTCAACGACGGCATCGAGACCAGCAACATCGCGACGCGCACCATCACGATCACGGCCACCAACCAGTCGCCGGTCGTGACCGAGGGCGGCGCGGCCAGCACCGGCTACATCGCCGGCACGGCCGCGGTCGCGATCGACGCGAACCTGCACGTCAGCGACGCCGACACGCCGAAGCTGGCCTCGGGCACCGTCGCGATCGCGAGCGGCTACAACGCCGGCGACACGCTCGCGTTCGACAACACGAGCGCGACGCTGTACGGCGACATCGTCGGCAGCTACAACCCGACCACCCACCAGCTCCTGCTGACCTCGGTGAGCAACAATGCCACCGCCGCGCAATGGCAGAACGCGTTCGAGGCCGTCACGTTCTCGAGCGCGACGGGCACGCCGGGCGGCACGCGCGACATCACGTTCTCGGTCAACGACGGCAGCACTTCCAGTGCGCTGCTGCACCACAGCATGGTGGTCACGCTCGGCCCGACGGTCAGCACCGACGTCGGCTCGGCGCAGTTCGTGAGCGGCGACAACGCCACCTCGACGCCGGTCGCGGTCGACGCGGGCATCCTGCTCGCCGACGGCAACAGCTCGACGCTGGTCAGCGCGACCGTCTCGATCACCGGCAACTTCCAGGTCAATCACGACGAGCTGGTGTTCATCGGCAACCCGTCGACGATGGGCGACATCAGCGGCGTGTACGACAGCGGCACCGGCATCCTGACGCTGACCGCGTCCGGCGGCGCGTCGCTGCTGCAGTGGCAGAACGCGCTCGCCTCGATCAAGTTCACCAACGACCTGGTGGTGCCGTCCACCAGCACCCGCACAGTCAGCTACCAGATCAACGACGGCTCGCTGACCAGCGCGGTGGCCACCCGCACCGTGGCCGTGACGGCCACCGACCAGACCCCGGTGCTCGGCGCCGGCGGCAACACCTCCGCGTTCGTGGCCGGCGACAACGCGGCCTCGACGGCGGTGGCGGTCAACAACGCCATCACCGTCGGCGACCTCGACGGCGGCCCGCTCCAGCAGGCCGTGGTCACCATCTCGGCCAACTACGAGGCGACCGACGTGCTCGCCTTCAACAACAACAACACCGCGCTGTACGGCAACATCTCGGCCACCTACGTGAACGGCGTGCTGACGCTGTCCTCGTTGAACAACCAGGCCACGCTCACGCAGTGGCAGAACGCGCTGCAGGCCGTCACCTACGACTCGACGGCCGTCACGCCGGGCAACAACGCGCGCATCATCAGCTTCGTGGTCAGCGACGGCACCAAGACCAGCACGGCCATCACCTCCACCGTGACGGTGACCGACACCGACCAGACGCCGATCATCCACGGCTCGTCGGGCGCCGTGACGTTCACGCAGGGCGACAACGCCTCGTCCACGCCGATCGTGATCGATTCCGGCATCACGCTCTCGGATCTCGACAACACCACGCTGGCGCAGGCCCGTGTCGTGATCTCGACCGGTTACGACGCGAACGGCGACTTCCTGCTGTTCACCAACAACGGCTCGACGATGGGCAACATCACGGGTTCGTACTCGAACGGCGTGCTGGTGCTGACCTCGCAGAACAGCACGGCCACCCTCGCGCAATGGCAGGCCGCGCTGCGCTCGATCACCTACACGGACGGCGCCTCGAGCCCGAGCACCACGCAGCGCACGATCAGCTTCTCCGTCAGCGACGGCGTGAAGACCAGCACCAGCTTCAACCGTTCGGTCAACATCACGCTGACCGAACAGTCGCCGGTCGTCACCGACAGCAGCGGCACCGTCACCTTCACCTCGGCCGACAACGCGCCGTCCACGCCGATCGTGGTCGATGCCGGCGTGACGCTGAACGACTCCGACTCGATCACGATGGCGTCGGCCACCGTGCAGATCACCGGCAACTACCAGAGCGGCGAGGACAAGCTCGCGCTCGGCGGCGGCTCGTTCGGCGACATCCAGGCAACCTTCGACGCCACCACCGGCACGCTCACGCTGACCTCGGCCGGCGCGTCGAACATCGCGGACTGGCAGGCCGCGCTGCGCTCGGTCACCTACACCGACACGGCCGCCGTGCCGCAGACCGCGAACCGCACCATCACGTTCAAGGCCAACGACGGCACCAAGACCAGCATCGGCTCGAGCAAGGTCGTCACGGTGGACGCGACCCACCAGACCCCGGTGCTCGGCGCCTCGGACAACAGCCTCACCTACCTGCCGGGCCAGGCCGCCACCTCGATCGACAGCGGCATCACGCTGACCGACCTGAACGTGAGCGGCTCGACACTGGTGTCGATGACGATCACGGTGCAGTTCACCTCGGGCATGCAGACGGGCGACACGCTCGGCTTCAGCCTGCCGACGTCGACGCTGACCAACGGCATGAACATCAACTACGACAGCACCACCGGCACACTGACGATCAGTTCGACCGGCGGCACCCTCGCGCAATGGCAGACGGTGCTCGACAACCTGCAGTTCTCGGCCGCCGCCGACGCGCCGCTCGGCACGCGCACGCTCAGCATCTTCATCAACGACGGCCAGAAGACCAGCAACCCGATCAATTACACCGTCGACGTGATCAGCTCGGCCCCGGCGATCGATACGACCAGCACCGGCAACGTGAGCTTCGTGGCCGGCGACAACACCAGCTCGACGCCGGTGGCGATCGATCCGAACGTGACGGTCGCGGACCCGCTCGGCAACGTGGTCGACAGCGCGCTGATCGCGATCACCGGCAACCTGCACAGCGGCGAGGATCAGCTGTCGTTCATCAACGACGGCCTGACGATGGGCAACATCAGCGCCAACTACAACCAGTTGACCGGCGTGCTCACACTGATCTCGAGCGACGGCTCGGCCACGCTCGCGCAGTGGCAGGCCGCGCTGCGCGCCGTCACTTACACCGACACGCTCGTCACGCCGAACACGGCCACCCGCACGATCAGCTTCGCGGTGAACGCCGGCCCGCAGTTCAGCAACGTGCTGACGCGCCTCATCACGGTGACCGACACCGACCAGACGCCGCTGCTGTCCACCAGCAGCACCGGCAGCGCCGCGTTCATCGCCGCCGACAACGCGCCGTCCACGCCGGTCGCGATCGACAGCAACATCGTGGTGGCCGACCTCGACACCCCCACGCTGAGCACGGCCACCGTGCAGATCGGCACCGGCTTCAACGTCGGCGAGGATGTGCTCGGCTTCATCAACGACGGCCTGACGATGGGCAACATCACGGCCTCCTACGACGCCATCCACGGCACGCTGACGCTGACCTCGGCCGATTCGAGCGCCACCCAGCTGCAATGGCAGAACGCGCTGCGCGAGGTCACCTACACCGACACGGCCGTCACGCCCGACAACACGCAGCGCTCGATCCAGTTCACCATCAGCGACGGCACCAAGTCGAGCACGGCGCTCACGCGCACCGTCAACGTGACCGACACCGACCAGACGCCGGTGATCTCGACCAACAACGCCGGTGACGCCGCGTTCGTGGCCGGCGACAACGTCGCCTCGACGCCGGTCGCGATCGACGACGGCATCACGCTGTCCGATCTCGACAACACCACGCTGGCCTCGGCCGTCGTGCAGATCGGCGCGGGCTTCCATGCCGGCGAGGACGTGCTGACGTTCGACAACGACGGCACGATGGGCAACATCACGGGCGCCTACGACCCCACCACCGGCACGCTGACGCTGACCTCGCAGAACGCCAGCGCCACGCTCGCGCAGTGGCAGGCCGCGCTGCGCTCGATCACCTATCTCGACACGGCCGTCACGCCCGACACGACCACCCGCACCATCAACTTCACCGTCAACGACGACGTCAAGACGAGTGCCGTCTATTCGCGCGACGTGACGGTGGCCGACACCGACCAGACGCCGGTGATCTCGAGCAGCAGCACCGGCAGCGCCACGTTCGTGGCCGCCGACAACGCGCCGTCCACGCCGGTCACGATCGACGCCGGCGTCGCGCTGTCGGACGCCGACAACGGCACGCTGGCCTCGGCCACCGTGCAGATCGGCGCGGGCTTCCATGCCGGCGAGGATGTGCTCGGCTTCATCAACGACGGCACGATGGGCAACATCGCGGCCAGCTACGACGCGGTGAACGGCACGCTCACGCTGACCTCGCAGAACGCCAGCGCCACGCTCGCGCAATGGCAGGCCGCGCTGCGCGCCGTGACCTACACCGACACGGCGGTCACACCCAGCACGGCCACGCGCACGATCGGCTTCACGATCAACGACGGCACCAAGAGCAGCACCGCGTACACGCGAACCGTCACCGTGGCGGATACCGACCAGACCCCGCTGCTCTCCAGCAGCAGCACCGGCAGCGCCGCATTCGTGGCCGGCGACAACACCGTGTCCACGCCGGTCTCGATCGATTCCGGCATTACGGTGTCCGACCTCGACAACGCCACGCTGGGTTCGGCCACCGTGCAGATCGGCGCCGGCTTCCAGATCGGCGAGGACGTGCTCGGCTTCATCAACGACGGCACGATGGGCAACATCACGGCCGCCTACGACGCCGTGCACGGCACGCTCACGCTGAGCTCGCAGGACGCCACCGCCACGCTCGCGCAATGGCAGGCCGCGCTGCGCGCCGTGACCTACACCGACACGGCCATCACGCCGCTCACGGCCACCCGCACCATCAGCTTCACCGTCAATGACGGCACCAAGACCAGCGCGCCGATGACGCGCACCGTCAGCGTGGCCGATACCGACCAGACGCCGATCATCGATTCCTCGAGCAGCGGCGCGGCCGCCTTCGTGTCGGCCGACAACGCGCCGTCCACGCCGATCATCGTCGATTCGGGCATCGTGCTCAGCGATCTCGACAACGCCACGCTGGCCTCGGCCACCGTGCAGATCGGCGCCGGTTTCCACGTCAACGAGGATGTGCTCGGCTTCATCAACGACGGCACGACGATGGGCAACATCACGGCCAGCTACAACGCCATCACCGGCACGCTCACGCTGAACTCGTTCGGGGCCAGCGCCACGCTGCTGCAATGGCAGAACGCGCTGCACGCGATCACCTACGTCGACACCGCCGTTGCGCCGAACACGGCCACGCGCACCATCAACTTCACCGTCAACGACAACGTGAAGACGAGCGCCGTGTACTCGCGCGACGTGACCATCACCGCCACCGACCAGACGCCGCTGATTTCGTCGAGCAGCACCGGTTCGGCCGCGTTCGTGGCCGGCGACAACGTCGCCTCCACGCCGGTGGCGATCGACACCGGCATCGTGCTGAGCGACGCCGACAACGCCACGCTGGCCTCGGCCACGGTGCAGATCGGCACGGGCTTCCAGGCCGGCGAGGATGTGCTGGGCTTCATCAACGACGGCACGATGGGCAACATCTCGGCGACCTACGACGCCGTGCACGGCACGCTCACGCTGACCTCGCAGGACGCCAGCGCCACGCTCGCGCAATGGCAGGCCGCGCTGCGCTCGGTCACCTACACCGACACCGCCGTCACGCCGCTCACGGCCACCCGCACGATCGGCTTCGTCGTCAACGACGGCACGAAATCGAGCACGGCGATCACGCGCACGGTCACCGTCACCGACGTCGATCAGACGCCGATCGTCTCGTCGGGCAGCACCGGTTCGGCGGCGTTCGTGGCGGGCGACAACGTCGCGTCCACGCCGATCGCGATCGACAACGGCATCGTGCTGGGCGATCTCGACAACACCACGCTGGCCTCGGCCACCGTGCAGATCGGCGCAGGCTTCCATGCCGGCGAGGACGTGCTGGGCTTCACGAACGACGGCGCAACGATGGGCAACATCACGGCCAGCTACAACGCCGCCACCGGCACGCTGACGCTGACCTCGTTCGACAACACCGCCACGCTCGCCCAGTTCCAGGCGGCATTGCGTTCGGTCACCTACACCGACACGGCCATCACGCCCGATGCGGCCAACCGCACGATCAGCTTCTCGGTCAACGACGGCACGAAGATCAGTGCGCCGATCACGCGCACCGTCACCGTGACCGACGTCGACCAGACCCCGATCATCGCATCGGGCAGCACCGGTTCGGTTCCGTTCACGGCCGGCGACAACGTCACGTCCACGCCGGTGGTGATCGACAACGGCATCACGCTGAGCGACCGCGACAACACCACGTTCGCCTCGGCCACCGTGCAGATCGGCGCGGGCTTCCACGCCGGCGAGGACGTGCTGGGCTTCGCGAACGACGGCGCGACGATGGGCAACATCACCGCCAGCTACGACGCCGCCACCGGCACGCTGACGCTGACCTCGCTCGGCAACACCGCCACGCTCGCGCAGTTCCAGGCCGCGCTGCGTTCCGTCACCTACACCGACACGGCCATCACGCCGGCCACGGCCAACCGCACGCTGATCTTCTCGGTCAGCGACGGCGTCAAGACCAGCGCCGCCATCACGCGCACCGTCACCGTGACCGACGTCGACCAGACCCCGATCATCGCGTCGGGCAGCACCGGCTCGGTTCCGTTCACGGCCGGCGACAACGTCACGTCCACGCCGGTGGTGATCGACAACGGCATCACGTTGAGCGACCGCGACAACACCACGTTCGCTTCGGCCACCGTGCAGATCGGCGCGGGCTTCCACGCCGGCGAGGACGTGCTCGGCTTCACGAACGACGGCGCGACGATGGGCAACATCACCGCCAGCTACGACGCCAGCACCGGCACGCTGACGCTGACCTCGGCAGGCGGCATCGCCACGCTCGCGCAGTTCCAGGCCGCGCTGCGCTCCGTCACGTACACCGATACGGCCATCACGCCGGCCACGGCCGACCGCACGCTGATCTTCTCGGTCAGCGACGGCGTCAAGACCAGCGCCGCCATCACGCGCACCGTCACCGTGACCGACGTCGACCAGACCCCGATCATCGCGTCGGGCAGCACCGGCTCGGTTCCGTTCACGGCCGGCGACAACGTCACGTCCACCCCGGTGGTGATCGACAACGGCATCACGCTGAGCGACCGCGACAACACCACGTTCACGTCGGCCACCGTGCAGATCGGCGCGGGCTTCCACGCCGGCGAGGACGTGCTGAGCTTCACGAACGACGGCGCGACGATGGGCAACATCACCGCCAGCTACGACGCCAGCACCGGCACACTGACGCTGACCTCGGCCGGCGGCATCGCCACGCTGGCGCAGTTCCAGGCCGCGCTGCGTTCGGTGACCTACACCGATACGGCCATCACGCCGGCCACGGCCAACCGCACGCTGATCTTCTCGGTCAGCGACGGCGTCAAGACCAGCGCGCCGATCACGCGCACCGTGACCGTCACCGACGTCGATCAGACGCCGATCGTCACGAGCAGCAACACCGGCTCGGCCAGCTTCGTCTCGGGCGACAACGCCACGTCCACGCCGATCGTGATCGACAACGGCATCGCGCTGAGCGACCGCGACAACACCACGTTCACGTCGGCCACGGTGCAGATCGGCACGGGCTTCCACGCCGGCCAGGACGTGCTGAGCTTCACGAACGACGGCGCGACGATGGGCAACATCGCGGCCAGCTACAACGCCGCCACCGGCACGTTGACGCTGACCTCGGCCGGCGGCACCGCCACGCTGGCGCAGTTCCAGGCCGCGCTGCGCTCGGTGACGTACACCGACACCGCCATCACGCCCGACACGGCCAGCCGCGCGATCAGCTTCTCGGTCAACGACGGCGTGAAGACCAGCGCCGTGCTCACGCGCAACGTCGCGATCACCGCCACGCACCAGTCGCTGCTGCTCAGCGGCGACGGCACGCAGGCCAGCTACCAGGCCGACGGCAAGGCCACGCACAGCACCGACGTGGGCGCGGGCATCACGCTGACCGACCTCAACGACACGCCGCCGACCGTCGCGACCGTGGCGTTCAGCGGCAGCTTCGACGCCCAGCACGACGTGCTCGGCCTGACGCAGAGCGCCGCCACCGGCGACATCACGGCCAGCTACGACGCCGCCCGCGGCGTGCTCACGCTGCGCTCGGCGAGCGGCACGGCCACCGCCGCGCAATGGCAGGCCGCGCTCGCGGCGGTCAGCTACCGCGACACGCAGGCCGAGCGCTTCGACAGCACCCGCACGCTGGTGTTCACGGTGAGCGACGGCGTCAAGACGAGCGCGCCGCTCGCGCGCACGCTGCAGATCACGGCCGCCAACCCGGTGGGCACCGCGCCGCTGCCGCAATGGGTGCTGCAACCGCTCGAACAGCAGATCGAGCACGCGCTCGCGCCGCTGCACGACCTGCTCGGCAGCGCCTCGCTGCTCGTCGCCGACACGCTCGGCAGCTTCGACGGCGTGTCGAACTCGCTGATCGTGCTCGACGCGTTCAACGCGAACGCCAACGGTCACGGCCGCGACGTCGGCTCGATCGCGCCGCGCCAGACGTTCACGTTCGCCACGCACGACGCGCGTACGGGCTCGCTCGGCGACACCTTCGTCAAGCCGCTCGACTCGCTCGTGCCGTCGAGCCTCGACACCGCGCCGCCGGCCGCGCACCTGCTGCCGGCCGTGGACGTCCACCCGCTGCATCGATCGGGCGAGGGCTTCGCGCTCAACGTCAAGCCGCTGCTGCACGCGCCGAACACCACGGCCGCGCCGAACACGGTGGACACCGGCGTCACGCTCGCCAACGGCGCGCCGCTGCCGGCCTGGCTGCACTACGACGCCGCGACCGGCGTGCTGAGCGGCACGCCGCCGGCCGGCGTGCACGAAGTGCGCGTCACGCTGATTCAGCACGACGCCGCCGGCAACCTGGTGCGCCGCGAAGTCGTGATGCGTCTGGACGCGCACGGCAACACGGCCGCCAAGCCGGCCGCGCACGACGCCAAGCCGCATCAGCCGCCCGCGCCGCAAGCCGCGTTGCCGGCCGCCAAGGCCTCGCTCGCCGCGCAGTTCGCGAACGCGCTCGCCACGCTGCATGTTTCACCGGACGGCGCCGTTGCGCCGGCCGCTCCGCGCACCGCGGCGCTCAACGGGGAGCACCGCGCATGAAACCCGCTTTTGCCACTGCTATCGCTCATCTTTCCAAGAGACCATTCGACGTGAAAAACAAGACGCTCCGGGGACGCGCACCGCGTCCCGCCCTGCTCGCGGCCGCCCTCGCCGTCGTCTGGCTGTCCGGCTGTGCCATCAAGCCGGTTCCGTTCACCGATGCGGAGCGCGCCGACACGGCCCGCACCGATCGCGTGGCGATGTTCTCGAACCAGCAGCCCGTCAACGGCCCGATCACGCTCGACGAAGCCATGGCGCGCGCGGTCCGCTACAACCTCGACCATCGCCTCAAGATGATGGAAGAGGCGCTCGCCCAGCGTCAGCTCGACCTGTCGAACTTCGACCTGCTGCCGAAGCTGACGGCCGCGGCCGGCTACACGAACCGCAACCACGAGCTGGCTTCGTCGTCGGAAGGCCTGTACACGCGCGATCAGTCGTTGATTCCGTCGTACTCGACCGACAAGAACAGCCGCACCGCCGATCTGAACCTGTCCTGGAACATCCTCGACTTCGGCGTCAGCTACTACGAAGCCAAGGAACAGGCCGACCGCGTGCTGGTGCTCGAACAGCGCCGCCGCAAGGTCGTGCAGCTGATGATGCAGCAGGTGCGCGAGGCGTACTGGCAGGCCGCCGGCGCGCAGCGTCTGCACGACCGCATCGGCCCGCTGCTCGACCAGGCCCGCGCGGCGCTCGACGATTCGCGCAAGACGCAGGCGCAAGGCCTGCGCTCGCCGATCGAGACGCTGAACTATCAGCACGCGCTGCTCGACCTGATGCGCCAGCTCGAAGCCGTGCGCGACCAGCTCGAGGAAGCCAAGCCGCGCCTGGCCGCGCTGATGAACCTGGAGCCGGGCAAGGACTTCACGCTGGCCGCCGGCAACGATTTCAAGGTGCCCAACTTCGACATGGCCATGCCGAAGATGGAAGACCTGGCGCTGCAACGCCGCCCGGAACTGGTCGAAGCCAGCTACAACGAGCGCATCAGCGTCAACGAAACGCACAAGGCGATGGCCAAGCTGCTGCCGGGCATCGAGTTCAACATCGGCGCGCACTACGACAGCAACAGCTTCCTCGTCTACAACGCGTGGCGTGCGGCCGGCATCAGCGTGAGCTGGAACCTGCTGAACCTGCTGAACGCGGGCAACATCCGCGGCACGGCGAAGGCCCAGCTCGACGTGGCGAAGATGCAGCGCATGGCGCTGAACATGGCGGTGCTCACGCAGGTGCACGTGGCGCGCAGCGAACTGGCCGCCAAGACGCGCCAGTTCGATCTGTTCAAGCAGATGAACGACGTCGACGGCCAGATCCTCGAACACACGCATAACGCCACCGTCGCCAACGCGCAGGGCAAGCTCGAGGAAATCCGCATCGCCACGCAGGCGATGATGTCGGAACTGCGCCTGTATCAGAGCTACGGCGAACTCGAAAGCGCCTACGGCCAGATGCTCGCCACGCTCGGCCTCGATCCGGTCAGCGACAAGCTGAACGGCCAGGATCTCGCCTCGATCCAGAAAGCGATCGGCGAAGCCCAGCAGCGCTGGGACACGATGGCGCAAGGCGGCGATGTGGCCGCCGCCGTGCCGGTCAAACCGGGCCCGACGCTCACCGCAGCCGCCGCGCTCGACGCAGGAGCCGTACAGAAATGAAGCAGTTCCCGCATTACCGGGCAGCCGGCGCCGCCGCGCTGCTCGTGGCATCGCAGTTCGTCATGGCGGCGCCGCCCGCGCAGCCGGCCCCCGCGCCGGTTGCCGCGCCCGCGGCGCCGGCGGCTCCCGCGGCCGGCAACGCCGATTCGCGGATCCGCATCCAGCTCGTCTCGCGCGACCAGGTGGACGTGTCGAGCGAAATCTCCGCGAAGATCGCCTCGCTGCCGTTCCGCGACGGCGATGCGTTCCGCGCGGGGCAGACGCTCGTCACGCTCGATTGCTCGCTGTTCAACGCGCAGTTGCACAAGGCCCAGGCCGATGCCGACGGCGCGCGCGACCTGCTCGACACCAACCGCAAGCTGCTCGCGTTGCATTCGATCGGCCAGCTCGAGGTGCAGCAGGCGCAGGCCAAGCAGAAGGCCAGCGCCGCCGACGTGGCCTACATGTCGGCCACCGTGCGCAAGTGCGCGATCGCCGCGCCGTTCGACGGCCGCGTGTCGAAGCGCAGCGCGTCGCCGCAGCAGTTCGCCGAACCGGGCAAGCCGCTGCTGACGATCGTCGACACCAGCCATCTCGAACTGAAGATGATCGTGCCGTCGAAGTGGCTGGCCTGGCTCAAGCCCGGCCACGCGCTGAGCGTGCAGGTCGACGAAGTCGGCAAGACCTACCCCGCCAAGGTGGCGCGGATCGGCGCGCGCGTCGACCCGGTCACGCAGACGGTGGACGTGACCGCCGCGCTCGATTCGGGCGCGCCGGAATTGCTGCCGGGGATGAGCGGCTGGGCCACTTTCGCGCGGTGACGGCATGACGGCAACACGCACGGCGGACGACGCGGCGCAGGTCCGCATCGACGGCCAGCAGCTCGCGCTGCTCTGGCAATTGTCGGCGCGCACGCGCGCCGCGGCGACCGAGACCACGCTCGGCTTCACGATCGTCAACGAGACGCTGGCGCTGGTGCCGTACCGGCAGGCGGCCTGGTGGCGCGGCGACACGCCCGGCCACGTGGCCGGGCGTGA
>NZ_JAAGPF010000093.1 GCF_017104645.1 Burkholderia sp. Ac-20379 | reverse complement strand
CTCGAGCCGCTCGCGCAGCTCCGCCATCGCCGACGCTTCGGGCGCGGCGCGCGCGATGCGCACCGGCGGCGCGTCGGCCACGTCGGCCTCGGGCGCGTTGAACAGCACCTGCTCGGGCAACGCGATCACCACCGGCCCCGGCCGGCCCGACATCGCCACGCTGAACGCGCGCGCGACGATCTCCGGAATCCGCTCGATGCGGTCGATCTCCACCACCCATTTGGCGAGCCCGCCGAACATGCGGCCGTAATCCACTTCCTGGAACGCGCCGCGCCCCGCGAGGCCGCCCTCGATCTGGCCGATGAACAGCAGCATCGGCGTGGAATCCTCGTTCGCTGTGTGCACGCCGTTGCTCGCATGCGTCGCGCCGGGGCCGCGCGTCACGAAGCAGATGCCGGGGCGGCCGGTGAGCTTGCCGTACGCGTCGGCCATGTTCGACGCCGCGCCTTCGTGGCGCGTGGTGATGGTGGCGATGCCGGGCGTGTCGTACAGCGCGTCGAGCACCGGCAGATAGCTTTCGCCGGGCACGCAGTAGACGGTGTCGGCGCCGTTGCGCACCAGCGCGTCGACGAGCAGGCGGCCGCCGTTGCGCGGCTGGTTGAGGTCAGACATGGGTTTCAAGCTCCTTGTTGCGGGTTTCCGGCAGGAACACCGCGGCGATGAGGACGAGCACGTAGGACGCGGCGGCCCACATGCCGATCGATTCGGCGAGGCCCGCGGCGGCGCTCGTGAAGCCGACCGCGGCCGGCACCAGCGAGCCGATGCCGCGGCCGAAGTTGTACGAGAAGCCGCCCGCCGAGGCGCGGATCTGCGCCGGGAACAGCTCGGTGAAGCAGGCGCCCATGCCCGAGACGATGCCCGACTGGAACAGCCCGAGCGGGAAGCCGAGCAGCAGCAGCGCGAGCGGCGGCAGGTGCAGCAGCGTGTAGGCCAGCACGGTCAGGATCGCGCCCGCCGCCGACAGCGCGAACGTGGCGCGGCGGCCGATGCCGTCGCTCAGATAGGCCATGCCGATATAGCCGCAGAACGAGCCGAGCAGGTTCACCACCAGATAGAGCGTGGCGAGGTTGACGGGCAGGTTCTGCGTCTGGCGCAGGTAGGTGACGAGCCAGGTCAGGATCGTGTAGTTGCCGCCGAGCGCGCCGGCCGCCATCAGCGAGGCCAGCAGCGTGCGCGGCAGCACGCCGGGCGCGAACACCTGCGCGAACGTTTCCAGCATGCCGGTGCGCGCGCGATGCGCGGCGGCTGCCTCGAACGCGGCCGATTCGTCGACGTTGCGGCGCATCCAGAGCACCAGCAGGCCGGGCAGGATGCCGATCAGGAACAGCACGCGCCACGCGAGATGTTCCGGCAGCGCGTTGAACAGCGCCCAGTAGGCGAGGGCGGCCAGCGCATAGCCGACCGGCCAGCCGCTCTGCACCGCGCCGACCGCGCGGCCGCGAATGCGCTTGTCGACCACCTCGCCGATCAGGATCGCGCCCGCGGCCCATTCGCCGCCGAAGCCGAGCCCCTGCAGGCTGCGCGTGAACAGCAACTGTTCGAAGCCGTTGGTGAACGCCGACAAACCGGTAAACAACGAGAACCACAGAATCGCCAGCTTCAGCACGCGCACGCGGCCGATGCGGTCGGCCAGCACGCCCGCGATCACGCCGCCGATCGCCGACGACACCAGCGCCGAGGTGCCGATCACGCCGGCCTGCGCCTTGGTCATGCCCCACGCGCCGAGCAGCGTCGGGATCGCGAACGCGAAGAACTGCACGTCCATCGCGTCGAGCACCCAGCCCAGGAAGCATGCCCAGAAGGTGCGGCGCTGGGCGGGCGCCATCGTGCTGTACCACGGTTGCATGATCGATCGTCTCCTGCAGGCGCTGGCCGCCTGTCGTATGTCGTTATGGATGTCGTCGAGGCGGGCCGGGGTGCGGGTGGCGCCGGGCCGCATCGTGGAACTGATTATGGCGACGGCCGCGCGCCGCCCGTTGCGCCCGCCGCATAGCAGCTATGCGTGCACGGCCCGTCGTGCTTCGTCATGCGAACGAAAGGAAATTGAAATGATGGCGAGGCATTCGGTAAGCCGGTGCTCGGACATCACGGTTGATTCGAAGACGACCGCGATCAACCTGTGCGGGCAGGTTTGCCGGCGCCCGATCGCGCTTCGGCAAAAACGAAGCGCGGTTAACCCGCAATGATCAGTTGTCTAATGACATCTGTCCGATTGGTCGGGATCACGAAAGAGTTTTCCCTCGGTTGGCCGGAAGCGGCGCGCGGGGCGCGCGGAATTCTGGATGCAAGTCACTGAATCCTTTATGAAACATGCCTCGGAGGCCGATTCGGCGCCGCATCCCTCTGCGGGTATGCACCAAGTGTACAAGCGTAGTTCTGGCCCGATAGACTCGCTTCCTAGTTGTACGACGTGAGACAGCGGGTGGCTGCCTTGACAGTGATCGGACGACACGACGCATCGCAGCGCGCAGCGAACGCCGCCTGCCCGGAACGGCAAAACCAATACTCGACATTCCCTGAGGAGACTTGACCATGAAAACGATCTTCACGCGCACGCGCGTCATCGCCGCCGCTGTCGCGGTGCTCGCCGCCGCCACGACGATGTCCGCCGAAGCCCGCGTGTTCCGCTCGGCCGACGTCCACAGCGACACCTTCCCGACCAACATGGCCGTGAAGTTCATGAGCGACGAGATCAAGAAGGCGACCGACGGCAAGGATTCGATCAAGGTCTACGGCAACAGCGCGCTCGGTTCGGAAAACGAAACGGTCGACCAGGTGCGGATCGGCGCGATCGACATGGTTCGCGCGAACGGCGCCGCGTTCAACGAGATCGTGCCGGAATCGATGATCCCGTCGTTCCCGTTCCTGTTCCGCGACATCGAGCACTTCCGCAAGGTGATGTACGGCCCGGAAGGCCAGAAGATCCTCGACGCGTTCAAGGCCAAGGGCATGATCGCGCTGACGTTCTATGAAAGCGGCGCGCGCTCGATGTACGCGAAGCGCCCGGTCAAGTTGCCGGCCGACATGAAGGGCCTCAAGGTGCGCGTGCAGCCGTCGGATCTGATGGTCGACGAAATCAAGGCGATGGGCGGCGTGCCGACCCCGATGCCGTTCTCGGAAGTCTATACGGGCCTGAAGACGGGCCTGGTGGACGCGGCCGAAAACAACCTGCCGTCGTACGACGAAACCAAGCACTACGAAGTGGCGAACGTGTTCTCGGAAACGCAGCACGCGATGACGCCGGAAGTGCTGGTGTTCTCGAAGAAGGTGTGGGACACGCTGAGCCCGCAGGAACAGGCCGCGATCAAGAAGGCCGCCGCCGATTCCGTGCCGTACTACGTGAACCTGTGGACGGCGCGCGAAGCCGATGCGCGCAAGGCCGTGCTGAAGGGCGGCGCGACCATCGTGCCGGCCGCGCAGATCGACCGCGCCGCGTTCGTGAAGGCGATGCAGCCGCTCTGGACCAAGTACGAGAAGACTCCGATGATGAAGCAGATCGTCGACGAGATCCAGCAGGTCAAGTAACACCCGGCGCGCGGGCTGCGGGAAGCGGCCCGCGCCCGCGCCTCGACGGCCGCGCGAGGCTTCGCCCGGCCGCGTTTTCTGCTCCGAGAGGTTCCCAATGAGGTTCATCAAGCACTCGAACGACGTGCTGTTCATGGCGCTCGCGGTCGTGGCGTCGGCCAGCCTCGTCGTGCTGACGGCCATGGTGTTCTACGCCGTGGTGATGCGCTACGTCTTCAACAACGCTCCCGATTTCGTCGAGCCGATCGCGCTGCTGCTGGTGATCGTGATCGCGATGTTCGGCGCCGCGATGAAGGTGCGCGACGGCGGCCACATCGGCCTCGATTCGTTCGTGCGCCGGCTCTCGCCGAAGGCGCAGACGGCCGTGCACGGCTTCCAGCATCTCTGCCTGATGGCGTTCGCCGTGGCGATCATCGCCGGCTGCTATCAGATGGCGGAAACCACGTTCGACGATCGCATCCCGATCATCGGCCTGCCCGAAGCGGTCCGCTACATGATTCCGATGCCGGCCGGCCTGGCCATCATCCTGTTCTCGCTCGAGCACCTGCTTGCGCTGCGCAAACGCAACCGAACCTGACCCAACATGGAACTCGCAATCCTTTCCATCAGCTTCCTGCTGCTGCTGTTTCTCGGGGTGCCCGTCTCGTTCGCGCTCGGGCTCGCCTGCGTCGCGACCTATCTCGCCGAGGGCCTGCCGATCGCGACCGCGATGCAGTCGGTCATCTCCGGGATGAACGCGTTCTCGTTCCTGGCGGTGCCGTTCTTCATCTTCTCCGGCGAGCTGATGCTGCACGGCGGCATCGCCGACCGCATCCTGAAGTTCGCGCAGGCGATCGTCGGCCACTTCCGCGGCGGTCTCGGCATGGCCAACGTGGTGGCCTGCACGCTGTTCGGCGGCGTGTCCGGTTCGCCGACCGCCGATACCTCGGCGATGGGCGGCGTGGTGATTCCGCTGATGAAGCGCGAAGGCTACAGCGCCGCGTACGCCGTGAACGTGACGACCCATGCTTCGCTGGCCGGCGCGCTGATGCCGACCTCGACCAACATGATCATCTACGCGTTCGCCGCGCAGGGGATCGTGGGCATGCTGAACGGCCAGCGCGTGAGCGGCGTGTCGATCGGCGACCTGCTGTTCTCGGGCCTGCTGCCGGTGCTGTGGGTGATGGGCTTCGTGCTGCTCGCCGCCTACTGGCAGGCGCGCCGCTACGGCTACCCGCGCCGCGCCGACGGCACCACCGCGCTGCAGAAATTCCCGGGCTGGTATGCGGTGGCGCGTTCGTTCGCCGGCGCGCTGCCGGGCCTCGGCGTGATCGCGATCATTCTGGTGTGCGTGGCCAAGGGTATTGCAACGGCCACCGAGGCGGCCGCGATCGCGGTGGTGTATTCGCTGGTGCTGACGATCTTCATCTACCGCACGCTGACGATGAAGAAGCTGATGCGCGCGCTGTCGCACGCCGCGCGCACGACCGGCGTGGTGCTGCTGCTGATCGCCGTGTCGAACATGCTGCGCTTCCAGATGTCGTACCTGGAAATTCCCGATTCGATCGAGCACCTGCTGCTGCAATCGAACGCGCAGCCGTGGCTGATGCTGCTGTACATCAACATCCTGCAGGTGTTCCTCGGCACGTTCGTGGACATGGCCGCGCACATCCTGATCACCACGCCGCTGTTCCTGCCGATCGCGATGGCGTGCGGCGTGGGCCCGGTGCAGTTCGGGATCATGCTGCTGCTGAACTGCTCGCTGGGCCTCGTGCATCCGCCGATCGGCTCGGTGCAGTTCGTGGGCTGCGCGATCGGGGAGGTGTCGATCGGCGAGACGACCAAGACGGCCTGGCCGTACTACCTGGCGATCTTCAGCGCGATCAACATCGTGACCTACTGGCCGTTCTTCTCGACCTGGCTGCCGAGCGTGATCAGCGGGCATCCGGTGTTCTGATCGAACCACCTGCCGGCCGGGCATGCGATGCCGGGCGGTGCAAAACAAAACGCCAGGCGCGGAGCGATCCGCGCCTGGCGTTTTTCATGGGGCGCCGAAACGCTTAGTGCACCCAGTGGCAGCTGCGGTGATGGTGGTGATCGAAATGGCAAACCTTGTGCGGGCGGGCTTCCGCGTTCGTCACGAGGAGGGCGAGCGTCACGGCCAGGGCCGAAGCGAGCAGCGTTTTCATGGATGTGTCCTGAACGGAATGTGTGGTTGTGGTGCCGGATACGCGGTGCACGTGCAGCCGACGTCGTCGATCGGCTTGCCTGATCCGGGTTCGTTGCCGAACGAGTTCGATGATACGAAGCAGGCTTATTTCAGGTGCAACGGTTTGTAACCATCCATTTAAAACAGCATTCAATCTGCTTTCAATCGTAAATACCGGCCGCGAGTCATCGTGTTGTCATCGCGGCGTCAGACCGGAAACTGCGTGGTCGACAGGATTTCCTTCAGCACCACGAACGTACGGATCTGCCGGACGCCGGGCAGATAGAGCAACTGCTCGGCGTGCAGCCGGTTGAACGTATCGCTGTCGCGCGTGCGCACCAGCATGAACGCGTCGAACTCGCCGGTCACGACGTGGCACTCCATGCAGCCCGACACCTTCTGCGCGGCCTTCTCGAACGCGGCGAACGATTCGGGCGTGGAGCGGTCGAGCACCACGCCGATCATCACCAGCATGCCGGCGTTGAGCGCCTTCGGCTCCAGCAAGGCCACCACGCCGCGGATCAAACCCGCTTCCTTCAGCTTCTCGACGCGCCGCAGGCAGGCGGGCGGGCTCAGGTTCACGCGCGCGGCCAGCGCGACGTTCGAGACCGACGCATCCTTCTGCAGCGCGCGCAGGATCGCGCGGTCGGTGCGGTCCAGTTCGGCGCCCGCCGCCGCGGCCATGGCGCTCGCGGCCGACGCAGTTTTGGATATTCGTTTTGTTGCGCACATGGGCGAATTTTCCTAATGAAATTCCGCCTGATTATCCATCTGTTTTTCAAACATCGGAAATCGACAATTTATTCGCAACCCTGGTTCGTTCGATCGCTTCTACGATGGTCGGGTCGTTTCGATTCGAATCCATCGTCCAAGGAGCGCAGCATGAACCTTCAGAAATTCCCGCGTTACCCGCTTACCTTCGGCCCGACGCCGATCCAGCCGCTCAAGCGGCTCAGCGCGCATCTGGGCGGCAAGGTCGAGCTGTACGCGAAGCGGGAGGACTGCAACAGCGGCCTCGCGTTCGGCGGCAACAAGACCCGCAAGCTCGAATACCTGATTCCCGACGCGATCGCGCAGGGCGCGGACACGCTGGTGTCGATCGGCGGCGTGCAGTCGAACCAGACGCGTCAGGTGGCGGCGGTGGCCGCGCATCTCGGCATGAAGTGCGTGCTGGTGCAGGAGAACTGGGTCAACTACAGCGACGCCGTGTACGACCGGGTCGGCAATATCCAGATGTCGCGCATGATGGGCGCCGACGTGCGGCTGGTGCCGGACGGCTTCGACATCGGTATCCGCAAGAGCTGGGAAGAGGCGATGGCCGACGTGCGCGCCAACGGCGGCAAGCCGTATCCGATTCCGGCCGGCTGCTCGGAGCACCCGCTCGGCGGCCTCGGTTTCGTGGGCTTCGCCGAGGAAGTGCGCGCGCAGGAGGCCGAACTGGGCTTCCGCTTCGACTACATCGTGGTGTGCTCGGTCACGGGCAGCACGCAGGCCGGCATGGTGGTGGGCTTCGCGGCCGACGGGCGCGCCGATCGCGTGATCGGCATCGACGCCTCGGCCAAGCCGGCGCAGACGCGCGAGCAGATCCTGCGCATCGCGCTCGGCACGGCCGATCGCGTCGAACTGGGCCGCGACATCGCGGATGCCGACGTGGTGCTCGACGAGCGTTTCGGCGGCCCCGAATACGGCCTGCCGAGCGAGGGCACGCTCGAGGCGATCCGCCTGTCGGCGAAGTTCGAGGGCATGCTGACCGATCCGGTGTACGAAGGAAAATCGATGCACGGCATGATCGAGAAAGTGCGGCTCGGCGAGTTCCCGGCCGGCTCGAAGGTGCTGTATGCGCACCTGGGCGGCGTGCCGGCGCTGAGCGCCTACAGCTACCTGTTCCGCGACGGCTGATCGTCGCGCGGCATCGGCCGAAGGGCCGGCTGGCGCGTCGCGTCGCCGGCCCTTCGCGCTGGGTGTTGCCGCTTCGATCACGATTCGTGATGACGCCATCAGCAAACAGCATTGGCGCGGGCCGGCGGCATGCTGTTTACTGGGCGCGCCGCCGCAGCGCGCCGATTCCCGGCCGCGCGCGGCGTGCACACGACAGACACGGAGACAAGGCATGGGAGACGTCAATCGCCTGTTCCGGCTCGACGGGCGCCGCGCGCTCGTGACCGGGTCGGGACGCGGCATCGGCCTGGCGCTCGCGCGCGGCCTCGCCGAAGCCGGCGCCAGCATCGCGATCAACGATCGCAATCCCGAGAAGGCGGCCGCGCTGGCCGCCACGTTCCGCGAGCAGGGCTTCGACGCCGCGCCCGCGGTGTTCGACGTGACCGATTCGGCGCAGGCCACGGCCGCGATCGACGCGTTCGAGGCCGAGGTCGGCCCGATCGACATCCTCGTCAACAACGCCGGCATCCAGCGCCGTGCGCCGCTCGAGCAGTTCTCGGACGACGATTGGCACACGCTGATGCGCGTCAATCTCGACGGCGCGTTCATCGTGTCGCGCGCGGTGGCGCGCCACATGATCGCGCGCGGCCACGGCAAGATCGTCAACATCTGCTCGGTGCAGAGCGAGCTCGCGCGGCCCTCGATCGCGCCGTATGCGGCCTCGAAGGGCGCGCTGCGGATGCTGACCAAGGGCATGTGCGCCGACTGGGCGCGCCACGGCATCCAGGCCAACGGCCTCGCGCCGGGCTACTTCGCGACCGAACTGAATCAGGCGCTGGTCGACGATCCGGCGTTCAACGACTGGATCTGCAAGCGCACGCCGGCGGGCCGCTGGGGCCGCGTCGACGAGCTGTGCGGCGCGGCGGTGTTTCTCGCCTCGCCGGCGGCCGATTTCATCAACGGCCAGACGCTGTTCGTCGACGGCGGGCTGACGAGCACGGTTTGAGCGCCGCGCACGTTATCCTTCAGGAACCCGAAGCAGGAGGAGAAAACATCATGAGACTGCGTTGCATGTGTCTCGTCATACACGCGCCGAACGATCTGCGTTACGAGGCGGGCGAAGTCGAAACGCCGGGCGCGGGCCAGGTGCGCGTGCAGGTTGCGATGGGCGGCATTTGCGGCTCCGACCTGCATTATTTCCGCCACGGCGGCTTCGGCGCGATCCGCCTGCAGCAGCCGATGGTGCTCGGCCATGAAGTGGCCGGCACGGTGGTCGAGGTGGGCGAGGGCGTGACCGACGTGCGCGTGGGTGACCGCGTGGCCGTCAACCCGAGCCGCCCGTGCGGCAAGTGCAAGTTTTGCCTCGAAGGGCTGCCGAACCAGTGCCTCGACATGCGCTTCTACGGCAGCGCGATGCGCATGCCGCACATTCAGGGCGCGTTCCGCGGCGCGCTGGTGTGCGACGCCGTGCAGTGCGTGAAGGTGGCCGATCACGTGCCGTTCACGCTGGCCGCGATGGCCGAGCCGTTCGCGGTGGGGCTGCACGCCGTGTCGCGCGCCGGCCCGCTGATCGGGCGGCGCGTGCTGGTGTCCGGCTGCGGGCCGATCGGCGCGCTGGCCGTGGCCGCCGCGAAGGCGCACGGCGCGCGCGAGGTGGTGGCCACCGACGTGGTGGACGAGCCGCTCACCGTGGCGAAGGCGCTCGGCGCCGATCGCACCATCAACGTCGCAGCCGATCCCGAATGGACCCAGGCGTTCTCGGCCGACAAGGGCACGTTCGACGTGATGATCGAGTGTTCGGGCAACGAGCGTGCGCTGCGCGACGGGCTTGATGCGCTGCGCCCGCGCGGCGTGGTGGTGCAGCTCGGCCTCGGCGGCGACGTGGCGATTCCGCAGAACGTGGTGGTGGCCAAGGAGCTGACGATCTGCGGTTCGTTCCGCTTCCATTCGGAATTCGCGCTGGCCGTGCAGTTGATCAACGAGGGCCGCGTCGATCTCGCGCCGGCCATCACGCGCGTGTTCCCGGCGCGCGAGGCCAACGAGGCGTTCGCGCTGGCCGGCGACCGCCGCCGCGCGATGAAGGTGCTGATCGACTTCGAGGAAGCGGCGCTCGAAGGCTGAACGGCGTCGGCCGCCGCGCCGGGGCCGCTTCGCGGGCTCGGGCGCGGCGCGCCGATCGTGCAGTGCGGCAGAGGAACCCGTCTAGTTTTTCTGTACGGCGCGCGCCCGCGCCGATGCTAAGCTGCGCCGGATCTTGTCATTGTTCGATGTCAATAATGGAGACCCGGAATGATCGCTTCGCAGACTTGCCTGTTGATCGTGGTGCTGCTGCCGTTCGTATGGACCGTGTGCGCGAAGGCGCGCCAGGGTTACGACAACGCCGCGCCGCGCGCCTATCTGGCGAAGCTCGAAGGCTGGCGCGGCCGCGCGTTCTGCGCGCATCAGAATGCGCTCGAGGCGCTCGCGCTGTTCACGGCGGCGCTGGTGGTGGCCTGGCACAACGGCGCGAACGTGGTGCGCGTCGATCAACTGGCCACGGCGTTCGTCGTCGCGCGCGTGCTGCACGGGATCTGCTATGTCGCGAACTGGGCGTCGCTGCGCTCGCTCGTGTGGTTCGCGTCGATGATCTGCGTGGTCTGGTTGTTCTTCGTCGCGCCGTGACGGCGCGTGCGTCGCGCGCGACATGAGGTTGCGCGCGCAACGATGCGGCCTTCGCGCCGTATCGTCACCGATCACTCACGCCTTGTCGGGCGTCTCCCCGGATACCCAGTCGCGCACCGCCTGCACGAACAGCCGCAACGGCGCGGGCGGATGCCGGTTGGCCGGGTAGTACAGCGCCAGCCCCGGCATCGCCACGCTCCATTCGCGCAGCAGCGCCACCAGCCGGCCGTCGGCCAGGTGCTCTATCACGTGGCTCTCGGGCACCCAGGCCACGCCGATGCCGGCCAGCGCCGCCTCGATCATCGAATTGAGGTTGCCGAGCGTCATCGGGCCGCTCACGTCGAGGCTGCTGGTCTTGCCGTTCGACTGAAAATCCCAGCGGTACATTGCGCCGCTCTCGAAACGGAAGCGGATGCAGCGGTGCTGCATCAGGTCGGCCGGGCGCTCGGGCGCGGGATGGCGCGCGAGATAGGCCGGCGAGGCCACGGCGATGAAGCGCATCTCCGGCCCGAAGCGCACGGCGATCATGTCGCGCGGCACGTCGTCGAGCACGCGGATGCCGGCGTCGAAGCCTTCCCCGACGATGTCGATGAGCCGCGTGTCGGTGACGAACTCCACATGGATGTCGGGATAGCGCAGCAGGAAATCGGGCAGCACGTGGCGGATCAGCAGCCGCGTGGAGGACTCCGAAGCACTGATGCGCACCGAGCCGGCCGGGCGATTCTGCGCGGTGGCGACGTCGTCCACGGCGTTTTCGAGATCGCTGAGCGCCGGGCCGACGCGGCGCAGCAACTGCTCGCCGGCTTCGGTCAGCGCGACCGAGCGCGTGGTGCGGTTGAACAGGCGCACGCCGAGCCGCGCTTCGAGGCTGCGCATCGAGTGGCTGAGCGCCGACGGCGAGACGGCCAGTGCGAGTGCGGCGGCCCGGAAACTGCGCTGCTCGGCGATCGCAACGAACGCCGTCAATTCGGAAAGGCCGGCACGCAACATGGTGGAACCTGAGTCATCGGGGAAGGCAATGCGGATGCATCGTCGCGCGTAGCGTAGCACTTGCGCCGCGCGCCGTGTTGCGGTGCGGCGCGCGGCGCAAGCGCATCGTTCAGAAATGGCAGTCGTGCGTGGCGAGCACGTCGGCGAACGGCCCGGCGAGCGTCAGGTTGTGATGCGCGACGATGGCCGCGGCCGGCAGCACGGGCGTGTCCATGCAGCTGTGCGCGTCGGCCACCAGCACCGGGCGGATGCCGTGCTCGGGCGCGGCGCGGCAGGTCGTGTCGACGCAATACTGCGTTTTCATGCCGGCGATCGCGAGCTCGCGCACGCCGGCCTCGGCCAGTTGCGCGGCGAGCGCGGTGCCGGAAAAGCAGTTCGGGCGTTGCTTGTCGAACACGATGTCGCGTTGCGGATCGAGGCCGAGCTCGGGCAGCAGGCGCACCAGCGCGCTGTCCGGTGCGAGCGGCGTGCCGGGCGCGCCCACGTGGCGCGCGGCGAGGATCAGCGCGCCGGCCTCGCGGGCGCGCGCGATCAACGTCTGCAGGTTCGCGAGCAGGCGCTCGCCTTCGTACGGCGCGTCGGCGCCATGAAACAGGCCGTGCTGCATGTCGACGATCAGCAGGGCGCGAGCGGGATAAGGGCGGTCAAGTCGGTCGGACATCGTTGGCATCTCCATCGAATGCCGGCGAGGCGGGGAACGCACGTCCAGAAACGACGAAGCCCCGCAGCGCTGGCGGGGCCTTGGGGAACAACAGGCAGGAATGAATGGCTGCGCGCCGACCTCACGACCCGCCGAAGGCGGTCGTGGTGCGTGTGGTGGCGAGTTGGCGCGATGCGTTCATGATGCCGAGAATGACGCAGGCGCGAGACGGCGTCAAGCCGGTGCCGCATGCGATGCACGCCGTCAAAAGCAAAACCCGCCGGAACGGCGGGCCTGGAAAAAACGCCCTCGCCGCATGGGGGGCATGACGGGCGAGGGCGAAGGGTAGAACCGTTGTGGCGTTCCGCGACGGTCAGGCGGCGACGGTTTCCGCCGGCTTGGCGGCGGCCGCCGGTTCGACATCCTGACGAATCAGGTAGTCGAAGGCCGACAGCGAAGCCTTGGCGCCTTCGCCGACCGCGATCACGATCTGCTTGTACGGCACCGTGGTCACGTCGCCTGCCGCGAACACGCCCGGGATCGACGTCGCACCGCGCGCATCGACCACGATCTCGCCATGGCGCGACAGCTCGATCGAGCCCTTCAGCCATTCGGTGTTCGGCACCAGGCCGATCTGCACGAACACGCCTTCGAGTTCGATGCGCTTGGTTTCGCCGCTCTTGCGCTCGAGGTAGACGATGCCGTTCAGCTTCTGGCCGTCGCCGGTCAGTTCGGTGGTTTGTGCGCTGGTGATCACGGTCACGTTCTTGAGGCTGCGCAGCTTGCGTTGCAGCACGTCGTCGGCACGCAGCGTGTCGCCGAATTCGATCAGCGTCACTTCGCGGACGATACCGGCCAGATCGATCGCGGCCTCGACACCCGAGTTGCCGCCGCCGACCACGGCCACGCGCTTGCCCTTGAACAGTGGGCCGTCGCAGTGCGGGCAGTAGGCCACGCCCTTGTTGCGGTATTCGCGTTCGCCCGGCACGTTCAGTTCGCGCCAGCGTGCGCCGGTCGACAGCACGATCGTCTTGGCCTTCAGCACCGCGCCGTTCTCGAGATGGATCTCGTTGAGCGCGCCCGGCACGAGCTTGGTCGCGCGCTGCACGTCCATCACGTCGACGTCGTATTGCTTGACGTGCTGTTCGAGCGCCACCGCGAACTTCGGCCCTTCCGTTTCCTGCACCGAGATGAAGTTCTCGATCGCCATCGTGTCGAGCACCTGGCCGCCGAAGCGTTCCGCCACCACGCCGGTGCGGATGCCCTTGCGCGCCGAGTAGATCGCCGCCGCGGCGCCGGCCGGGCCGCCGCCGACGATCAGCACGTCGAACGCTTCCTTGGTGGCCAGTTCCTTGGCGGCGCGGGCGCCTGCGCCCTTGTCGATCTTGGCGAGAATTTCCTTCACGCTGCTGCGGCCCTGGCCGAAGCTTTCGCCGTTCAGGAACATGGTCGGCACGGCCATCACCTGGCGCTGGTCGACTTCATCCTGGAACAGCGCGCCGTCGATCGCCACGTGGCGGATGCGCGGGTTCAGCAAGGCCATCACGTTCAGCGCCTGCACGACTTCCGGGCAGTTCTGGCACGACAGCGAGAAATACGTCTCGAAGGAGAAATCGCCTTCGAGGTTGCGGATCTGTTCGATCGTCGACTCGTCGAGCTTCAGCGGGTGGCCGCCGACCTGCAGCAACGCGAGCACGAGCGAGGTGAATTCATGGCCCATCGGGATGCCGGCGAAGCGGATGCCGGTGGCCTTGCCCGGTTCGCCGATCGTGAACGAGGGCTTGCGCTCGGAATCGTCGCGGCGTTCGATGACGCTCACGCGCGGCGACAGTTCGCCGATCTCGTTCAGCAGCGCGATCAGCTCCTGCGACTTCGCGCCATCGTCGAGCGAGGCGACGAGTTCGATCGGACGGGTAAGCTTTTCGAGGTACGACTTGAGCTGGGTCTTGAGATTGGCGTCGAGCATGATATTTCGTATTCCGTAATGTTTTTGGCACTTCGCCTGGGGCGGGGGAGACGTGCGACCCGGGTAGGGGCCGCACGATCGAGCGCCAGGCGGCGCTCGGTACCTGCTTGCTGCTTGAAACTTAGATCTTGCCGACCAGGTCGAGCGACGGGGTCAGCGTTTCTGCGCCCGGCGTCCACTTGGCGGGGCACACTTCGCCCGGGTGCGATGCGACGTACTGAGCGGCTTGCACCTTGCGGAGCAGTTCGCCAGCGTCACGGCCGATGCCGTTGTCGTGGATTTCGGCGATCTTGATTTCGCCTTCCGGGTTGATCACGAACGTGCCGCGCAGTGCCAGGCCTTCTTCTTCGATCAGCACGTCGAATGCGCGTGCCAGCGTCAGCGTCGGGTCGCCGACCAGCGGGTATTCGATCTTGCCGATCGTTTCCGACGTGTCGTGCCATGCCTTGTGCGTGAAGTGCGTGTCGGTCGACACGCCGTAGATTTCGACGCCCAGCTTTTGGAATTCTGCGTAACGATCGGCCAGGTCGCCCAGTTCCGTCGGGCACACAAACGTGAAGTCTGCCGGGTAGAACACGAAGACCGACCACTTGCCCTTCAGGTCTTCATCGCTGACCGTGACGAAATCGCCTTTGTGGTATGCGTTTGCCTTGAACGGTTGGAGCTTGCTGTTGATGATCGGCATTTGCTATTTCCTTTGAGTGAAAAGGTGATCGGGTGGTGATCAGGAAATGCAAGTATGACGACTCGGCCGTGCGATGGGAAATTGCTTGTTTCAATGACCGGGATCGGGATTTTCTATCTGTCCCGATTTCGGGGCGGCCTGTGTCTCGGAGCGGGCCGTCAGGCCGGGCGCCGAAGGCGGGGGAGGCAGGCTGGGCAGGCCGGAAAGCCTTGCCGCGTGGGCTTCGCCGCGTACCCGGCAAGCTGGGCATGCATCGCGACGCAATGTCGCGGCGAGAACGACGAATGGCGCGATTTTCTCCGATCCGGGGCGTTTCGTCCAGCCCTGCCTGGCGTTCGAGCCGTGTTCCTGCCCGAACGATTTGACCGGCGAATGACCGAACCGGTAAATCGGCCGATATACTGCCGCGCATTCGCACATCGCGGGGCCGACGGCGACGCAGGCGCACATCCGCGGAACGACCCATAACGACGAGAGAACGTGGTGAAAATGAATCGACCGGGGCAATCATGCGGCGCCGTCATCGGCGTGCCATCGAAACGTGCGATGCAGGTGGCCCGATGACCGCCAACCCGCCCGCCGTGGCGGTACGTTCGCGCGCCGATGCCGCGATCGAGGCGCTGGCCGCGCGCGTGACGGCGTTCACGCGCCTGCGCGGCGGCCCGGCGCAGGGCCTGCACACGTTCCTGGTGTTCGGCTTCCGGCAAGCCTGGGTGTGCCTGTTCGGCGGGTTGATGGTGGCGCTGCTGATCGCCACGCATTACGTCTACCCGCGCGACGCCGCGCTGTCGCGTTACGACATGCTGACGCTCTCCGCCGTGGCGATCCAGATCGCGCTGATCGCACTGCGGCTCGAAACCTGGGACGAGGTCAAGGTGATCCTGCTGTTCCACGTGGCCGGCACGGCGATGGAGGTGTTCAAGACGGCCGTGGGCTCGTGGGTGTATCCCGAATACGCGGTACTGCGGATCGGCGGCGTGCCGCTGTTCACGGGCTTCATGTATGCGTCGGTGGGCAGCTATCTGGCGCGGGCGGTGCGCGAATTCGACCTGCGCTTCACCGGGCACCCGTCGCTGCCGGTCACGGCCGGGCTGTCGGTGGCGATCTACGCGAATTTCTTCACGCATCACTACTGGATCGACCTGCGTTACGTGCTGATCGCGCTGGTGGCCGTGGCGTTCCGGCGCTGCCACGTGTATTACCGCGTGAGCCGCCGCTATCACCGCATGCCGATGTTGCTCGGCTTCCTGCTGATCGCGCTGTTCATCTGGCTGGCCGAGAACGTCGGCACGTACAGCCAGGCCTGGCTGTACCCGGGGCAGCACGACGGCTGGCGGCTCGTGCCGCCCGCCAAGCTGGTCGCCTGGTTCATGCTGACCATCATGAGCTACGTGATCGTCACGCTGGTCAACGCGCCGCGCGCCTGGCCGCCGGCGGCGGGCGAGGCGCCTCGCCGCTGAATCGTCATTGCGCCGCCGGCGCGCGGCGGTAGAATGCCGGTTTTCCCTATCCGCCGTGCGCTCGCGAATCGTTCGCGCTCGCGCGGCGCGGCACAGAAATGACCCACACCGACGACAAGACCCTCGACGAACTCGACCAGTTCCTGATGTCCGACATCATGTCGGAGAACACCATGACGATCGAGATGCTCGACGGTTACCTGACCGCGATCGCGATCGGCCCCACCACGATCGCCCCCACGGATTGGCTGGCCGACGTCTGGGGCCCGAGCGAGGACGACGCCCCCGATTTCGCCAATTACGAGCAGGCCGAGCACGTCTTCAACCTGATGATGCGGCACTACAACGCGATCCTGCAGACGTTCGAAACGGATCCGTCGACGATCGCGCCGCTGTTCAGCGTCAACGAGGTGGACGACGAGAACGGCTCGCACGAGTTCATCGACGCCGAAGCCTGGGCGAACGGCTTCTTCCAGGGCATGGGCCTGCGCTGGGACGATTGGCAACTGCTGATCGACCACGCCGACGCCGAAGCCATGCTGCGCCCGCTGCGCCTGCTCGGCAGCGACGACCTCGACGACGACGAACGCGCGCTGCTCGACGAACCGGCCGAGCGCGAGCGCCTTTCGGAGCAGGTGCCCCCGGCGGTCGTGAAGATCTACGAATTCTGGCTGCCGCACCGCGGCCCGACGCAGGAGCGCCTGCTCGCGCAGACCATCCAGCGCGACGCGCCGAAGGTCGGCCGCAACGATCCGTGCCCGTGCGGCAGCGGCAAGAAGCACAAGAAGTGCTGCGGCGACGACGGCCAGCCGGACTGATCCGTTCGCCTGAGCGGTATTGAAAAACGGGCGGGCCGCGCGATGCGGGCCCGCCCGTTCCGTTTTCCCGCCCGGTTTTTACTTCAGACCGAAGCCCAGCGCGGCCAGCGCCTCGGCGAGCCGATCCCGGCCCGACAGCGCTTCCGGCCCGCGCACGCGGCGCGACGCCTGCCCGGTCCATCCCGATTCCGTCATCTGCTGCATGCGCTGGAACGCTTCCATCGACGCGTTGTAGCCGTTCAGCTGCTCGGTCGATTCGGCCGCGTAGCGCTCCTCGTGCACGACCAGCGGCGCGGGCAGGCGCGGCTTGACGTCGGTGTCGACCGCCGGATCGGGATAGCCGATCGTCAGGCCGAACACGGCGAACGACTCGGGCGGCAGCCCCAGTTCCTGCGCGACCGCTTCGGGCTGGTTGCGCATGCCGCCGATATAGCAGCAGCCGAGGCCGAGCGATTCGAGCGCCACCACGGTGTTCTGCGCGGCGAACGCGGCGTCGGCCACGGCCATCACGAACGCTTCGAGGTAGCCGAGGCCGGCGCCCGGCATCTGTTCCTGTTCCGACACGCGGCGCAGGCGCGACAGATCGGCGATGAACACCAGCACCAGCGGCGCCTTGGCGACGTGTTTCTGATTGCCGGCGCAGGCGGCCAGGCGCGCCTTGCGCTCGGTGTCGCGCACGGCCACCACGCTCCACGCCTGCAGGTTCGACGAGGTCGGCGCCGATTGCGCGGCGGCCGCGATCGTTTCGAGGAGGTCGGCGGGCAGCGCGCGATCGGCGTAGGTGCGCACCGTGCGATGGCGCAGCAGCGTGGCGATCACGTCGTTGACGGCGCCGTCGGCGGCATCGGCCTGCGGCGCCCAGGCGGCGCCGTAGCGTTCGCGCAGCAGTGCGTGGCGGGTATCGGCGGTTGCCGTTGCGGTGTCGTTCATACCGGAAGCGTCTCCAGACAGCGGTGAAAAGGCTGCCATGGTATGCGAGGCGGGCGTTGTCTGCTGAAGCGCGTGGCGATCGACAGCCTTTCGTCAGGCGATTGTGGCGTTCGGCCGACGTTGCACCGGCGCGTTCGGCGCCGGCGCGCTCAATGCATGTACGTCACGTTCCGTTCGCGCGCCCGGATCTCCAGCCCGGCGTCGAGCAGCGCGATCGAGAACCAGCGCGTGAGCTTCAGCACGCCGCTGATGGAGAACGCGGGCAGCCAGTCGTTCAGCACGCCGATCGCCGCTTCGCCGCGCGTCGATTGCAGATGCGCGATGGCCTGCAGCAGCGACGCCTCGTCGTAGGCCAGGTCCTGCGCGCAGCGGCAGCGCATGTCGAGCGGGCGCTGCGACGAGCAGGCCAGCGTGTTCATCATCATGTCGAAGTGGTCGAGGCCGTCGGCGCGCACGCCGGCTTCCACCAGCACGTCGCGCCAGGTGTAGGCGAGGCGCGCCTGGCGGTTGCCGCCGCAATCGGGATGCAGCCAGGTTCGCACGGCCGTCAGCACGACGCGTTCGGCGGTATCGGGGTCGCCCGCGAGCGGGTCGTCGTACAGGGATGGGCGGCCCGCGCCAAGTCGCGTGTCACTCATGGCACCTCCAGGGGCGTCAAAAAGGTTCGGGTGGGCGGCAAGCCGGCAGGGCGGGCCGCGGTCGGGGCGCGCCGCGAGGGGCGCGCCTCAAGCAGGCGGGCGTGTCAGCCTGCGGCGGGCTTGCGGCCCGGGTTCGCCTCGGCTTGCGGGCGCCATTCGCGCACGAACGCCGCGCGCGCGGGGCGCACGGTGGCGGGTGCATCGGCGGCGGGCGTGCCCACGTAGATGAAGCCGAGCAACTGCTCGTTCGGCGCGAAGCCGAGCGCGTCGTGCAGCACCGCCTCGCGCGAATCGATGCCCGACGACCAGAAGCCGCCGTAGCCGAGCTGGTGGACGGCGTTGAGCAGGTTCATCGCCGCGGCGCCCACGGCCAGCAGTTGTTCGGTTTCGGGCACCTTGCGATGCTGGACGAGCGAGGCGGCGATCGCGATCAGCACCGGCGCGGCCAGCGGCTTGTTCGCGCGGTGAGCGTTGGCGCCGGCCGGCGCGCCCGGTTCGCGGGCGTCGGCGAGCCGCACGAACACTTCGCCGAGCGCGCGGCGCGCCTCGCCGCGGATCAGCACGAAGCGCCACGGCTTCAGGTTGCCGTGATCGGGGGCGCGCAGCGCGGCGTCGAAGATCGCGTCGAGTTCGCGGTCGCTCGGCCCCGGCTCGGCGAGCGGCCAGCAGGACTGGCGGCCGAGCAGGTTGGCCAGGGCATCGGCGGGGGCGTCGACGACGCCGTCATGCGGCGCCGCCGGAGAAAGAAGGGCGGTCATGGTGTTCGATCCGTTGAGTCGATGGACGAATGATCGAACAAATCGCGATTAAATGCAAATGATTCTCATTTGTGATTAGACGTCGGCACCATCACGCTCACCTCGGCCGGTATCGATCCGGCCGCGCTCGGCGCCGGTTATTCGGGAAAATCGCCGTGCCTCGTCGTGTCTTGCCGGCCGCTCCGTCGATTTCTCCGCTTCCGCGACGCAATCGCTGCATTCCGATCCGATTCCGCTTGGTTGCGCGCGCAATCGATCAGCCGTCATCGCCTTGTCACGCGGGCCTGTGCTCCGTTCGGAATGCGATCGATACCCGTGCGCGCCGATAGGCAAGTTGGCGAAAGCGGTGCATGATCATCGACGGCTTCAATGCACAGCGTCGGCGCATCCCGCCCGGCCCCGTGCGCGATCCGCGAGATGCCCGGCCGGCGCGTGCTTCGCCGCGGCGCATCGCGTCGCGCACGGCGCTCCGGCGCGCACCGGCGCGGTGCGCAATGTCATCAAACGGTGCCATATCGGCTGCGGAATCGGTCTGGCAGGAGGCACGGGAATTGCTCCTGACGGTAACGCCGGTCCGGCAGCCGATGCCGAACACAAGAATGAGATGGAGAGAAATCCTGAATGAAGCCATTCGATGAAATGTTGTTATCCGGCGACTCGGTGCGCGCGCCTTACGAGCGCCTCAAGCAATGGCTCGACACGCAGGATCCTGCGAGCCTCGCGCAGAAAGCGCACGACGCCGAGGGCGTGTTCCGCCGCACGGGCATCACGTTCGCCGTTTACGGCGACGCCGAGGCCGCCGAGCGGCTGATCCCGTTCGACATCGTGCCGCGCATCATCTCCGGCCAGGAGTGGACGCGGCTCTCGCAAGGCATCGAGCAGCGCGTGATGGCGCTCAACGCCTTTCTCGACGACATCTATCACCGTCAGGAAATCGTCCGCGCCGGCATCGTGCCGAAGCACCTGATCGCGCACAACGAGGCGTTCCTGCCCGAGATGATCGGCTTCCGGCCGCCGGGCAACGTCTACACGCACATCATCGGCGTCGACATCGTGCGCACCGCCGAGAACCAGTTCTACGTGCTCGAGGACAACGCGCGCACGCCGTCCGGCGTGTCGTACATGCTCGAAAACCGCGAAACGATGATGCAGCTGTTCCCGGAGCTGTTCCAGCGCGTCAAGGTGCGGCCCGTGGAAACCTATCCGCAGCTGCTGCGCCAGTCGCTGGCGGCGGTCTGCCCGCCGGGCGGCAACGCCGACAACCCCACGGTGGCGGTGCTGACGCCGGGCATCCACAACTCGGCGTTCTACGAGCACGCGTTCCTGGCCGACCAGATGGGCGTGCATCTCGTGGAGGGCAGCGATCTGCAGGTGATCGACGGCCGCGTGGCGATGCGCACCACGGAAGGCTTCCGGCCGATCGACGTGCTGTACCGCCGCCTCGACGACGCGTTCCTCGATCCGCTCACGTTCCGCCCCGATTCGGTGCTCGGCGTGCCCGGCATCATGGATGTTTACCGCGCCGGCAACATCACCATCGCCAACGCGCCCGGCACCGGTATCGCCGACGACAAGGCGATCTACTCCTACATGCCCGAGATCGTCGAGTTCTACACCGGCCGCAAGGCGCTGCTGGAGAACGTGCCGACCTGGCGCTGCGGCGAGGCCGACAGCCTCAAGTACGTGCTCGAGCACCTGGAGGAACTGGTGGTCAAGGAAGTGCACGGCTCGGGTGGCTACGGGATGCTGGTCGGCCCGGCCTCCACGCGCGAGGAGCGCGAAACCTTCTCGGCCAAGCTGCGCGCCCGGCCGAGCAACTACATCGCGCAGCCCACGCTCGCGCTGTCGACCACGCCGATCCTGACCGAGAAGGGCCTCGCGCCGCGCCACGTCGATCTGCGCCCGTTCGTGCTGGTGTCGGACCGGATCCGCATCACGCCGGGCGGCCTGACGCGCGTCGCGCTCAAGGAAGGCTCGCTGGTCGTCAACTCGAGCCAGGGCGGCGGCACCAAGGACACCTGGGTGCTGGCCGACTGAGACGGCCAGCACGACAACCCGGTGCGCGCGGCGCTCGACCCATCGAGCCGCGCGCCAAGGCAATAACGATCGGAGCGACAGGACATGCTTCTTGGACGGACTGCAAGCGGTCTCTATTGGATGTACCGGTATATCGAACGCGCGGAAAACACCGCGCGGATCGTCGACGCGGGCCTGCGGATGGCCCTCACGCGCACCTCGGACGCGCCGGCCGAATGGTCGTCGGTGCTGGTGAGCTCGGGCGCCGACGACGGATTCCGGCAAAAGTACGACGAATACACGGTCGACACCGTGGCCGATTACCTGCTGCGCGATCGTGACAACCCGTCGAGCGTGCTGTCGTGCATCGAATTCGCGCGCTCGAACGCGCGCATGGTGCGCACGGCGATCACGCGCGAGCTGTGGGAAACCGTCAACGACGCCTGGCAATCGCTGAAGCGCCTGCTGGCGCGGCCGTTCAATTCGAGCGCGCTGCCGGCGATCCTCGACCACATCAAGCGCGAAACGGCGCTGATCCTCGGCAGCTTCTACAGCACCATGCTGCGCAACGAGATCTTCGATTTCGCGGAGATCGGCGCGTTCATCGAGCGCGCCGACAACACGGCGCGGATCCTCGACGTGAAGTACCACCTGCTGCTGCCGTCGGTGTCGCACGTGGGCACCATGATCGATACCTACCAATGGGAATCGATCCTGCGCTCGGTGGCGGCGCACCGCTCGTACCGCTGGGTGTACGACGTGCAGTACAAGCCGATCAACATCGCCGATTACCTGATCCTCAATGGCCGGATGCCGCGTTCGCTGCGCTATTGCTCCGGCCGCGTGATGTCGAGCCTGAACCGGCTCGCGAAAGATTACGGCGTCACGCACGAATGTCACGAAAGCGCCGCCAAAATCCTGCAGATGCTGTCCGACAATTCGGTCGAGCGGATCTTCAAGAGTGGGCTGCACGAGTTCCTGACCGATTTCATCGGCCGGAACAACAATCTCGGCGCGGAAATCGCCCAAGCCTACAACTTCGACTGAGAGAGCTGCCATGCGACTTGCCATTCGCCATATCACGCGTTTCCGGTTCGATGAAAACGCCACGCATGCCCTGCAACGTCTGCGCCTGCGTCCGCCCGGCGGCCCCGGGCAGACGGTGCGCGCCTGGCAGGTGACGATCGACGGCGTGGAGCCGACGGTCGGCTATGTGGATGGCCTCGGCAACCGGATCGATCTGGTGCGCCACGACCGCGGCGACAAGCCCGAAGTGACCGTGGTGGCCGCCGGCGTGATCGAAACCCAGGATCGCGCGGGCATCGTCGGCAGCGCCGACGATTACGCCGCGCCGTGGATCTTCGAACGCGCCACCGATTACACGCAGGCCGGCGAGCGCGTGCGCGCGATCGCCGAGGCGCTGCCGCTCGAACACCGCAGCCTCGACGCGCTGCACTGGCTGATGAGCGAGGTGCACGCGCAGATCCGCTACGCGCCGGAACTGGCCGACAGCGACGGCGACGCCGAAACCGCGCTCGAAGCCGGCGAGGGCACCAGCCGCGACCACGCGCATGCGTTCATCGCGGCGGCGCGCGCGCTGAAGATCCCGGCGCGCTACGTGAACGGCTACCTGCTGACCGACGGCGCGCTGCAACGGATGGCCGAAACCATGCAGGCCAGCGGCGGCGCGCAGCAATCGCAGCGCATGCAGATGGACGCCGACGGCATCCGCCATCTGGCCGAGCAATCGGCCGAGCCGCAGGGCCGCCTGCAGCAGGGCACCGTGACGACCTATCCGCCGTCCGGCCATGCCTGGGCCGAGGCCTACGTCGAAGGGCTCGGCTGGGTCGGCTTCGATCCGTTCATGAACCGCTGCCCGGACGAGCGCTACGTGCGCCTGGCCAGCGGCCTCGATTACCGCGACGCGCGCTCGGTCACCGGCATCGGCGCCAGCACGTCGGCCGTGGAGATCAGCGTGGTGCAGTCGCCCGAACTGGTGTGAGGCCGCCGTTCCCCCGATTACGCGTGTTGACCGGAGCCCGTCACGGCCGCCCGCCGGCCCGTCATTGCCTGTCCCGACCCGCCGGGGCGCCCGCGTGCGCCCCGCCCGAACCGTCCATCCCGAACGCAGCGCCTGTCGTCCCGACCTGAACCGAACCGACCGACCCTGACATGTCCATCCACGTCGCGCTTCACCACACCACCCGTTACCGCTACGACCGCCTCGTCGGACTCGGCCCGCAAATCGTGCGGCTGCGCCCCGCGCCGCATTGCCGGACGCCGATCCTGTCGTACTCGATGAAGGTCGAGCCGGCGCAGCATTTCGTCAACTGGCAGCAGGATCCGTTCGCCAACTACATGGGCCGCCTGGTGTTCCCGGAGCGCACGCGCGGCTTCGAGATCACGATCGACCTCGTGGCGGAGATGTCCGTCTACAACCCGTTCGACTTCTTTCTCGAGGAGTACGCGGATCAGTTTCCGTTTGCCTACGATGCCGCGCTGCGCGACGAACTCGCGCCTTACCTGGTCTGCGATCCGGCCGCCAGCGCCGCGCCGGTGTTCCGCGATTACCTGGCCACGGTCGATCGCAAGCCGCAGGGCACGATCGATTTCCTGGTCGCGCTGAACCAGCAACTGCAGAAGGACGTGCGCTACCTGGTGCGCATGGAGCCGGGCGTGCAGACGCCCGAGGAAACGCTGACGCTGGCGTCCGGCTCGTGCCGCGACACCGGCTGGCTGCTGGTGCAGCTGTGCCGCCACCTGGGGCTGGCCGCGCGTTTCGTGTCCGGCTACCTGATCCAACTGACGCCCGACGTCAAATCGCTCGACGGCCCGAGCGGCACCGAGGTCGATTTCACCGACCTGCACGCCTGGTGCGAGGTCTATCTGCCGGGCGCGGGCTGGATCGGCTTCGATCCGACCTCGGGCCTGCTGGCCGGCGAAGGGCACATTCCGCTCGCCTGCACGCCGCAGCCCTCGAGCGCCGCGCCGGTCGACGGCCTGATCGACGAGTGCGAGGTGGAGTTCGAGCACGAGATGGCCGTGACGCGGATCTACGAATCGCCGCGCGTGACCAAGCCGTACACCGATACGCAATGGGCCGACGTGCTCGAACTGGGCGCGGACGTGGACGCCGCGCTGCAGGCCGGCGACGTGCGCCTGACGCAGGGCGGCGAGCCGACCTTCGTGTCGATCGACGACCGCGACGGCGCCGAGTGGAACACCGATGCGCTCGGGCCGACCAAGCGCGGCTACGCCACCTCGCTGGTGCAGAAGCTGCGCGCCGAGTACGGCGAGGGCGGCTTCCTGCATTTCGGCCAGGGCAAGTGGTATCCGGGCGAGCAACTGCCGCGCTGGGCGCTGTCGGTGTTCTGGCGCAAGGACGGCGAGCCCGTTTGGCAGGATCCGTCGCTGTTCGCCGACGAGCGCGAGCCGTCCGCCTACACCACCGAAGATGCGCACCGCTTCATCCGCGCGCTGGCCGAGCGGCTCGGCCTGAGCACCGAGCACATCCGCCCCGGCTTCGAGGACACCTGGTATTACCTGTGGCGCGAGCGCCGCCTGCCGGTCAACGTCGATCCGTTCGACTCGCGCCTCGACGACGAGCTCGAACGCGCGCGGCTGCGCAAGGTGTTCGAGCAGAAGCTCGACACCGTGATCGGCTACGTGCTGCCGCTCAAGGCGCTGCCGCAGTCGCCCGAGCTGGCCGGCCCGCGCTGGGAAACCGGCCCCTGGTTCTTCCGCGACGAGCGCATGTACCTGTTCCCCGGCGATTCGCCGATGGGCTACCGGCTGCCGCTCGATTCGCTGCCGTGGGTCAGCGAAACCGATTACCCGTATCTGGTCGAGCGCGATCCGTTCGCGCCGCACACGCCGCTGACCA
>NZ_JAAGPF010000092.1 GCF_017104645.1 Burkholderia sp. Ac-20379 | reverse complement strand
CGCCAGCGGCGATACGCCCGTCTCGCCGGCCGGATCGGGCGCGAGCGGCGATGCCTCGTTCAAGCCCGAACCCGAAGCCAAACCCGAGCGCGAAGCGGCGTCCGCCGTCGCACCGCGCCCGCCCGCCGCCTTCTTGCCGCGCGCGGCATCCGGCCCGTCGCGTTCGGCCGCGCCGACGATCTCGTCGGGCGAGGTATCGGCCACGAACGTGCCGCGCCCGGTGGCCGACGTCACATAGCCTTCGAGCACGAGCTGCTCGTACACCTGCGTGACGGTATTGCGCGCGATCCCGAGCTCGGTGGCCAGCAGCCGCGACGACGGCACGCGCGTGCCGGCCGGCAGCTCGCGCGACAGGATCGCCTGCTGCAGCAGCCGGTGCAGTTGCCGGTACACCGGCTGCGCGCCGCCACCCCGCACGAGACGCTGCGCCAGCCAGTCCGATAACACGCTCGCCCTCAAAATTGGCTCCTAGAGATTTACAGGAATGGCTCTAATTTTCAGAGCCAAGCCGGATTATAGTCCTCCCCATCGGCCGCGCTCCCGCGGCCACCGTCTGACCGAACCGAATCGACTGGAAGGAGATCCCCGTGAAGAATGCCGATCTGCAAGCCCGCAAGAACGCCGCCACCCCGCGCGGCGTCGGCGTGATGTGCGACTTTTACGCCGCCCGCGCCGAGAACGCCGAGCTGTGGGACGTCGAAGGCCGCCGCTTCATCGATTTCGCGGCCGGCATCGCCGTGATGAACACGGGCCATCGTCATCCGAAGCTGGTCAAGGCCGTGGCCGCGCAGCTCGAGCAATTCACGCACACCGCCTACCAGATCGTGCCGTACGCGTCGTACGTGGAGCTGGCCGAGAAGATCATCGCCCGCGCGCCGGGCAACCAGGCCAAGAAGGCCGCGTTCTTCACGACGGGCGCCGAAGCCGTCGAAAACGCCGTGAAGATGGCCCGCGCGTTCACGGGCCGTCCGGGCGTGATCGCATTCGCGGGCGGCTTCCACGGCCGCACCATGATGGGCATGGCGCTGACCGGCAAGGTCGCCCCGTACAAGCTGAACTTCGGCCCGTTCCCGGGAGACGTGTTCCACGCGCCCTACCCGAACGCGCTGCACGGCATCAGCACGGCCGATTCGCTGAAGGCGATCGACATGCTGTTCAAGGCCGACATCGATCCGAAGCGCGTCGCCGCGATCATCTTCGAGCCGGTGCAGGGCGAAGGCGGCTTCTACCAGGCGCCGGCCGATTTCGTGCGCGGCCTGCGCAAGATCTGCGACGAACACGGCATCGTGCTGATCGCCGACGAAGTGCAAACCGGCTTCGCGCGCACCGGCAAGCTGTTCGCGATGCAGCACTACGACGTGCTGCCCGATCTGACCACCATGGCCAAGAGCCTGGCCGGCGGCATGCCGCTGTCGGGCGTGGTCGGCCGCGCCGACGTGATGGACGCGGCCGCCCCCGGCGGCCTCGGCGGCACCTACGCCGGCAACCCGCTGGCCGTGGCCGCGGCGCACGCGGTGCTCGACATCATCGACGAGGAAAAGCTCGAAGCGCGCGCCACGACGCTCGGCGACACGCTCAAGGCGAAGCTCGCCGCGCTGAAGCCGGAAATCCCGCAGATCGCCGACATCCGCGGCCCGGGCGCGATGGTCGCCGTCGAGTTCTTCAAGGCCGGCACGCAGGAGCCGGACGCCGAATTCGCCAAGCGCGTGCAGGCGCGCGCGCTCGAGCGCGGCCTGTTGCTGCTGGTGTGCGGCGTGTACTCGAACGTGGTCCGCTTCCTGTTCCCGCTGACGATCCAGGACGCCGTGTTCGACGAAGCGCTCGGCATCCTCGAGGACGTGCTGAAGGAAACCGTCGGCGTCGCCGCCTGAGGCTCGCCCAACCGGCCCACCCGGCTCGATACGCCGCGTTCGCTTCGAACGCGGCGTTTTTCATCCGCATCACACATCCGCATCACGAGGTCACGCATGAGCACCGAATTGATCGCAGCACTGAAGCACCCCGAACTGTTCCGCCAGCAGATCTACCTGGGCGGCGAATGGCAGGACGCCGCGAACGGCGCCACGTTCGAAGTCCGCAATCCCGCCACCGGCGATCTGCTCGGCACCGTGCCGCTGGCCGGCACGACCGAAACGCGCCGCGCCATCGAGGCCGCCAACGCCGCCTGGCCGGCCTGGCGCAAGCGCACCGCGAAGGAACGCGCCGCGGTCCTGCGCAAGTGGTACGAGCTGATGCTCGCCCACGCCGACGATCTCGCGCTGATCCTCACCACCGAGCAGGGCAAGCCGCTCGCCGAGGCGAAGGGCGAGATCCTGTACGCGGCATCGTTCATCGAATGGTTCGCCGAGGAAGGCAAGCGCGTGTACGGCGACACGATCCCGACGCCGGCCGGCGACAAGCGCATCGTCGTCACGAAGGAACCGGTCGGGGTGTGCGCGGCGATCACGCCGTGGAATTTCCCGGCCGCGATGATCACGCGCAAGGTCGGCCCGGCGCTGGCGGCAGGCTGCCCGATCGTCGTGAAGCCGGCCGAAGCCACGCCGTTCTCGGCGCTGGCGCTGGCCGTGCTGGCCGAGCGCGCGGGCGTGCCGGCCGGCGTGTTCAGCGTGGTGACGGGCGATCCGAAGGCGATCGGCGGCGAGCTGACCGGCAACGCCACGGTGCGCAAGCTGTCGTTCACCGGCTCGACGCCGGTGGGCCGCCTGCTGATGGCGCAGTGCGCGCCGACGGTCAAGAAGGTGTCGCTGGAGCTGGGCGGCAACGCGCCGTTCATCGTGTTCGACGACGCCGATCTCGACGCGGCCGTGGAAGGCGCGATCGCCTCGAAGTACCGCAACAGCGGCCAGACCTGCGTCTGCACCAACCGTTTCTACGTGCACGACGCGGTGTACGACGCGTTCGCCGAGAAGCTCGCGGCGGCCGTCGCCAAGCTGAAGATCGGCCGCGGCACCGAGGCCGGCGTCACGCAAGGCCCGCTGATCAACGAAGCGGCCGTGCTGAAGGTGGAATCGCACATCGAGGATGCGCTGGCGAAGGGCGCAAAGGTGGTCGCGGGCGGCAAGCGCCACGCGCTCGGCCACGGCTTCTTCGAGCCGACCGTGCTGACCGGCGTGACGCCCGACATGAAGGTGGCGAAGGACGAAACGTTCGGCCCGCTCGCGCCGCTGTTCCGCTTCGCGTCGGACGACGAAGTGATCGCCCATGCGAACGACACCGAATTCGGCCTCGCCGCGTATTTCTACAGCCGCGACATCGGCCGCGTCTGGCGCGTGGCGGAATCGCTCGAATACGGCATGGTGGGCATCAACACCGGCCTGATCTCGAACGAAGTCGCGCCGTTCGGCGGCGTCAAGCAATCGGGCCTGGGCCGCGAAGGCTCGCACTACGGCATCGACGATTACGTCGTGATCAAGTACCTGTGCCTGGCGGTGTAAGTTCGGGCTCGCGGTAACGGCAACGCCTTCGCGGTTCGTGCCGCGAAGGCGTTGTCGTTTCGTCGTCGCTTATTTCAGCGGAACACGCCCACCGCATCGACGAGCGACGTCGCCTGCTGGCGCAGGCTCTCGGAAGCGGCCGCGCTCTGCTCGACCAGCGCCGCGTTCTGCTGCGTGATGTTGTCGAGATCCACCACCGCGCGATCCACCTGCTCGACGCCCACGCTCTGCTCTTCCGTGGCCGAGCTGATGTCGGCGATCAGGTCGGCCACGCGCTTGACCTGCACCACCAGGTCGTCCATCGTGCGGCCCGCGTCGTCCACGCGGCGCGCGCCCGAGGCCACGCGCTCGACGCTGTTCTCGATCAGCGTCTTGATCTCCTTGGCCGCGTTCGCGCTGCGCTGCGCGAGCGCGCGCACCTCGCCCGCCACCACCGCGAAACCACGCCCCTGCTCGCCCGCGCGCGCCGCTTCCACGGCGGCGTTGAGCGCAAGGATGTTGGTCTGGAACGCGATGCCGTCGATCACGCCGATGATGTCCGAGATGCGGCGCGAGCTGTCGGTGATCTCGTTCATCGTGCCGACGATCTCGCCCACCGCGTGGCCGCCGCGCGAGGCCGCGTCACTGGCCGACACGGCAAGCTGGTTCGCCTGCGACGCGGTGGCCGCGTTGTTCGAGACGGTGGCCGTCATCTGCGCCATCGACGACGCCGTCTGCTGCACGGCCGTGGCGGCCTGCTCGGTGCGCGCGCTCAGGTCGTTGTTGCCCTGCGCGATCTCGCTGCTGGCGCGCTGCACGTTCAGCACCTGCTCGCTGACGTCGTCCACCAGCCAGCGGAACATCAGCCCCAGTTGATCGATCGTGCGCAGCGTCATGCCGATCTCGTCGACGCGCGTGACGGCCGGGCCGTTGCGGCTCTCGCCGGTCGCCACGCTCAGCGCGCGCTCGCGCAGGTCGCGCAGCGGCCGCACGATCTGCGCGTCGAGCCACATCGCCACCAGCCCGGTGGCCACGGCCGCGGTGCCGGCCACGCCGGCCAGCGTCGCCAGGTTCGCGCCGCAGGCCCACGCGCCGCCCGCCACCACCGGCACCAGCGCGGCGAGCGGCGCATACATGCGCGTGCGCACCGACATCGTCTTGAACATCGACGCGAACCGGCCGAAGCCGCCGCGAATCACGATGCCCTTGTAGAAGCGCCGGCCGCCCGCGCGGCCTTCGCGGAAGTCGCGGTAGAGCGCCTCGGCGGCGGCGATGTCCTCGCGCGACGCCTTGGTGCGCACCGACATGTAGCCCTGCGGCTCGCCGTTGCGCATCAGCGGCACGGCGTTGGCGCGCACCCAGTAGTGGTCGCCGTTCTTGCGGCGGTTCTTGACGAGCGCCATCCACGGCTCGCCGCCGCGGATGGTCGCCCACATGTCGGCGAACGCCTCGCGCGGCATGTCGGGGTGCCGCACCGTGTTGTGCGGCGCGCCCACCAGCTCCTCGGGCGAAAAACCGCTGATCTGGACGAAGCTGGCGTTCGCGTAGGTGATGGTGCCGTCGGCGCGGGTGGTCGACATCAGCGTCGCGTCGTCGGGAAATTCGTATTCGTGCTGCGTGACCGGCTGGTTATTGCGCATTCGTTGGCTCCGGCACACGGCGTCGAAGGCAGGGGCCGCCGTGGCTTCTCTCATTCAGGTCAGGGTCGTGCTCGCGCCCGCGCGACGTTGCATCGGCCGTATCGCGACGGCTGCGGGCTTATCTCTTTTTTGACGGCAGCATTAGGGAAAACATTAACCCGATCAGAAGAAAAGCTCTCGAAATCCTCAATTTCTGGATTTGGATCAATGAATCGACGATTAATCGATCGATGGCCGGCGGCGCGTGGGAACCCGCGCGCCCATGAAAAACGGCAGCCCGACCGGTGGTCGAGGCTGCCGTCGGCCCCCCGCGCGAACGCGGGCGGCAAGGCGCGAGGTACGCTGACGCGCGATCAGACGCGTTCGATGGCGAGCGCGATGCCCTGACCGACGCCGATGCACATCGTGCACAGCGCGAAGCGGCCCTGCGTGCGATGCAGCTGGTACATCGCGGTGGTCACGAGGCGCGCGCCCGATGCGCCGAGCGGGTGGCCCAGCGCGATCGCGCCGCCGTTCGGGTTGACGCGGGCGTCGTCGTCGGCCACGCCGAGCATGCGCAGCACCGCGAGGCCTTGCGAGGCGAACGCTTCGTTCAGCTCGATCACGTCGAACTGGTCGATCGTCATGCCGAGTTGCGCGAGCAGCTTCTGCGTGGCGGGCGCCGGGCCGATGCCCATCACGCGCGGCGCGACGCCGGCGGTGGCCATGCCGAGAATGCGCGCGCGCGGCACCAGGCCGTGACGCTTCGCGTTCTCTTCGTTGGCGAGCAGCAGCGCGCAGGCGCCGTCGTTGACGCCCGACGCGTTGCCGGCGGTGACCGAGCCATCCGGACGCACCACGCCCTTGAGCTTGGCCAGCGCTTCCAGCGAGGTTTCGCGCGGATGTTCGTCGCGCGACACGACGAGCGGATCGCCCTTCTTCTGCGCGATCGTGACCGCCGCGATTTCCTGCGCGAGCGTGCCGTCCTGTTGCGCGCGCGCCGCCTTCTGCTGGCTGCGCAGCGCGAACGCGTCCTGGTCGGCGCGGCTGATCTTGTAGTCGTCCGCGACGTTCTCGGCCGTTTCCGGCATCGAATCGACGCCGTGCAGCTTCTTCATCAGCGGATTGACGAAGCGCCAGCCGATCGTCGTGTCGTGGATCTCGGCCTGGCGCGAGAACGCGCTGGTGGCCTTGCCCATCACGAACGGCGCGCGGCTCATGCTTTCCACGCCGCCGGCGATCATCAGCCCGGCTTCGCCCGACTTGATCGCGCGCGCGGCGATGCCGATCGCGTCCATGCCGGAACCGCACAGGCGGTTGACCGTCGAGCCGGGCACGCCTTCCGGCAGGCCCGCCAGCAGCGCCGACATGCGCGCGACGTTGCGGTTGTCCTCGCCGGCCTGGTTGGCGCAGCCGAAGATCACGTCGTCGATCGCGGCCCAGTCGACATCGCGGTTGCGCTCGACGAGCGCCTTGAGCGGCACCGCGCCGAGGTCGTCGGCGCGAACGCCGGACAGCGCGCCGCCGTAGCGGCCGATCGGGGTGCGGATTGCGTCACAGAGGAATGCATCGGTCATGGTTGTCTCCGGAACTTCGTTCGGATGAAATGCGCGCCGGCACGCTCGCAGCGCCGCATCGGAAATGTTCTATAAGCGAACACAAGATCGAATATCGAACTATTTTGCGATCATAGGGAGGCGGCCGGGGGCGTGTCAAGTTCGGGGCGCACCGGCGGCGGCGATTCTCCGCGGCCAGGCTTGGCGCGACCCGACCCCTTGCGCTACTCTTCACCGCTACACGACACGACCCCCACTCATGAGTACAGACGATCTTCAGGCCAAACCCGGCGACTCCTATGTCCAATCGTTCGCGCGCGGCCTGGCCGTGATTCGCGCGTTCGACGCCGAGCATCCGGAGCAGACGCTGACCGAGGTCGCCGCGGCCACCGGGCTGACGCGGGCGGGCGCGCGCCGGATCCTGCTGACGCTGCAAACGCTCGGCTACGTGGAGGCCGACGGCCGGCTGTTCCGGCTCACGCCGAAGATCCTCGATCTCGGCTTCGCCTATCTCACGTCGATGCCGTTCTGGAACCTGGCCGAGCCGGTCATGGAGCAACTCTCGGCGCGCATCCACGAAAGCTGTTCGGCGGCCGTGCTCGATCGCGCGGAAATCGTCTACGTGCTGCGCGTGCCGACGCACAAGATCATGACCATCAACCTGTCGATCGGCAGCCGGCTGCCCGCGTACTGTACGTCGATGGGGCGCGTGCTGCTGTCCTCGCTCGACGACGCCGCGCTCGACGAGGTGCTCGCGCTGCGCCCGATCCAGGCGCACACGCCGCGCACCATCACCGATCCGGCCGCGCTGAAGGCCGAGATCGCCACCGTGCGCAAGCAGGGCTGGGCGATCGTCGATCAGGAACTGGAAGCGGGGCTGATTTCGCTGTCGGCGCCGATCAAGAACCGGCGCGGCCGCCTGATCGCCGCGATGAACATCAGCGGCAACGCGCAGCGGCACACGGCCAAGCAGATGGTGAAGGAATTCCTGGAGCCGCTGCTGGAGGCGGCGCAGATGGTGTCGGCGCTGGTGGCGCGGCGGAGTTGAGCGGGCGCCAGGAAACGGACAGCCACGCCGCCGCTCCCTGCTCGCCACATCGACGCGCTCCGCTAGTTAAAGGCACTCCATCATTTTGTTTTGGGGAGTCGCGGCAATCGGCACATTCAACCGTGGAACCTGCCCCAACACCGAGGCAATAAATTCGTTGATCGTGCTGCTGCCACCGCCCAGCGTGTTATAGACCGCAACGACGCGCGGCTGTATCACCGTCTTGCCATCATACAGCTTGGCCTTCATGGTGCCGATCGCCTGGATCGCACTCTGGATCGAGGCCACGCTGATTTCGCTCGGAATCGGCAATGCGGTGGAAATATTTTCGCCAGTGATCCCCATCGTTTGCAACACCAGCGTTCCACTAAGCTTGTTGGTCTGGGCAGCCGCGCCAATCGACAGCAGATTGGCCAGGTTGATTCCCGATGCACGCGTGGTCAAATTCGCGGTCAGACGCAAGCCGATTCCGACATAAACAGGCACCGAGCTATTCGCCTCCTTGGACGTGCCGACAACCGTCACTTTGAAACGACCGGCGGTGGGCAATTCATCCTTTTTAATAAAGAATGCGACCGTATTCGATTTAACGTAATCGATGGTGACGACATATTGACTGTCCGATGCACTGATCGACGATACCCCATAAGTCAGCTTTCCGGATGAATCGACCTTGCCAATGGCGAGCCGCATGGTTTCATCGGGCAACGCCCCGAGCACGTCGTCGCGGCTCGGCTTCCCGCTGACGCATTGGCCTTGTGCGTTGATGGCCTGAATCGCAGCTGGCGCGGGATCAAGCGGCTGATAACCGTACGACGTGTCCGCGCCGGCCGCGCCCGGCGAGCGCTGCACCTCGAAACTGGTGCACGCAGACAACATCGACACGACACATGCCGTAACCGTCAAGCAGCCTACACCTTTAAATTGCAACGCCCCCGACAAACGCCTCATTTCGCACCCCGTATATTCATTTTAATTTGATGACACCACGCGTTCCTTAACGCACACCTCACAACAGAAAACAGAGCAGGCTATACAACCAATGCTTATTCATCGATATAAAACGCGCCGCGAAGTTGGGAGCGGCCAATTCGCCGCAAGCATACAGGCCAATCGGAATCTTGCGTCATAAAAAAAACCCGCTTGGCTTTACGCCAGCGGGTTTTTAAACAAAAAGCATCGTTTCGACCGTCAAACGATGCCGATCATGCAAATTCGATTGGCACGACACCCATCTCGGGACGCGGCGTTCAGCCGATGATATCGACCCAGCCGTGCTTGTCCGCTTCCTTGCCCGTCTGGATGCCGACCAGCGTCTGCTTCAGGCGCTGCGTGATCGGGCCGGCATTGCCGTCGCCGATCGTGAACGTGTGCTTGCGGCCCTTCACCTCGCCGATCGAGGTGACCACCGCGGCCGTGCCGCAGGCGAACGATTCGACGAGCTTGCCGCTCTTCGCATCGGCTTCCCACTGTTCGATCGAATAGGCTTCCTCGCGCACCGTGTAGCCGAGGTCGCGGGCCAGATCGATCAGCGAGGCGCGCGTGATGCCCGGCAGGATCGTGCCGGTCAGCGGCGGCGTTTGCAGCGAGCCGTCGGCGAACACGAAGAACACGTTCATGCCGCCCAGTTCCTCGATCCAGCGGCGCTCGACGGCGTCGAGGAACACCACCTGCGCGCAGCCTTCGCGCGAGGCCTCGGCCTGCGCGGCCAGGCTGGCGGCGTAGTTGCCGCCGCACTTCGCGTCGCCCGTGCCGCCGGGCGCGGCGCGCGTGTAGCTGTCCGACACCCAGATCGACACGCCCTTGTTGGCGTCGCCCTTGAAGTAGGCGCCCACCGGCGTGGCGATCACGCAGTACAGGTATTCGGCCGACGGCTTCACGCCGAGCACGACTTCATTGGCGATCATGAACGGGCGCAGATACAGCGCGCTGCCTTCGGCCGACGGGATCCAGTTGCGCTCGAGGCTGACCAGTTCGCGCACCGAGCTCACGAACAGCTCTTCCGGCAGCTCGGCCATCGCCAGGCGGCGCGCCGAATTGCGGAAACGCTTGGCGTTCTGATCCGGGCGGAACAGCGCGACCTTGCCGTCCGGCAGCGGATAGGCCTTCATGCCCTCGAAGATTTCCTGCGCGTAGTGCAGCACGAGCGTGGCCGGATCGAACGCGATCGGCTTGCGCGGGACGATCTTCGCGTCGTGCCAGCCTTGCCCTTCCGTGTAGCGGATCGTCACCATGTGATCGGTGTAGATCTTGCCGAAACCGGGGTTCTCGAGCTGACGCGCGAGGTCCTCGGCGGACGTGGGGTTCGGGTGGCGTTCGATCGGGAAAGTCGAGGTGCTGCCGGTGCTCATGGGATCCGCTCCTGGTGTTCTAGAGAGCGGCGGGAACGCCCGCCGCCGTGGTAACCGAACACTGTAATCGACCTGAGCGTTCCGCGCATCCCGGAATGGCCCGTAAGGCCCCGTTCCGATCCCGCGCCCGAGCCGGCGATTCTCGCCAATCCTTCCAAAAACAAGGAGTTAGGCGCGCGCCGTCCGGGATCGATTTTTGCCAGCGAATGCTTAAAAGTGACGCGCGAGCAACGGTCGGCCGCCGCGCCCGCCCAGCGCGGCGCGACGGGGCCGTCAGGCGGCCGCGGCCACGCCGTCGAGTTCGCGCATCACGTCGTCGGGCAGCGCCAGATCGCCGGCGGCCAGGTTCTCGTGCAGATGCGCCACCGACGAAGTGCCCGGAATCAGCAGCAGGTTCGGCGAGCGGCGCAGCAGCCAGGCCAGCGCGACCTGCATCGGCGTCGCGCCGAGCCGCTCGGCCACACCGGACAGCACCGACGATTGCAGCGGCGAGAAACCGCCCAGCGGGAAGAACGGCACGTAGGCGATGCCGTCGGCGGCGAGCGCGTCGATCAGCGCGTCGTCGGCGCGATGCACGAGGTTGTAGTGGTTCTGCACGCACACGATCTCGCAGAGCTTGCGCCCTTCCTCGATCTGCGCGCGCGTGACGTTGCTCAGGCCGATGTGGCGCACCAGCCCCTGCTGCTGCAACTCGGCCAGCGCCGTCAGTTGCGCCTCGATCGAGCCTTCGGCGGGGCCGTGCGTCGAGAACATGATGCGCAGGTTCACGACGTCCATCGCGTCGAGCCGCAGGCGGCGCAGGTTGTCGTGCACGGCGCTTTTCAGCTCGTCGGGCGTGTAGGCCGGCAGCCAGGCGCCGTCGTCGCCGCGGCGCGCGCCGATCTTGGTGACGATCACGAGATCGTCGCGATACGGGTGCAGCGCCTCGCGAATCAGTTCGTTGGTCACGTGCGGGCCGTAGAAATCGCTGGTGTCGATATGGTCGACGCCGGCTTCGACGGCCGCGCGCAGCACGGCGAGCGCGGCGGCGCGATCCTTCGGCGGGCCGAACACGCCGGGGCCGGCCAGTTGCATCGCGCCGTAGCCGATCCGGTGCACGGGCAGATCGCCGAGTTCGAAGGTGGAAGCGCGGAATGATGCGGTCATGTGAGGCTCCTGCGGGTGGCGGCATGAAGGAAGCCCAAGCTTACGCACTGGCGATTCAACCGATAAGCCGCCATAATCCGCACGGCTTGTACGAAGGAGCGAACAATGAGCAACGTCGATCTCACGGAATTGCAGGCGTTCGTCGCCGTTGCGCGCGCGAAGGGCTTTCGCGACGGCGCGCGCGCCACCGGCAACAGCGCGTCGGGCCTCAGCGAGGCGGTACGGCGGCTCGAAACGCGGCTCGGCGTGCGGCTGCTGAACCGCACCACCCGCAGCGTGGTGCCGACCGAGGCCGGCGAGCGGCTGCTGGCGCGGCTCGCGCCGGCGCTCGACGAGGTCGAGGCGGCCATCGACGTGGTCAACGGCTTTCGCGACCGCCCCGCCGGCACGCTGCGGCTGAACGTGCCGGTCAGCGCGTCGCGGCTGGTGCTGCCCGCGATCGTGCCGCGCTTCCTGGCGGCCTATCCGGAGATCCGCCTCGAAGTGTCCGCCGACGAGAGTTTCGTCGACGTGCTGGCCGCCGGCTGCGACGCAGGCATCCGCTACGAGGAGCGGCTGGAGCAGGACATGATCGCGGTGCCGATCGGCCCGCGCGTGCAGCGCCTCGCGCTCGGCGCCGCGCCCGGCTATCTCGACCGGCGCGGACGCCTCGCGCATCCGCGCGATCTGCTCGAGCACGCCTGCATTCTCGGCCGCTTTCCGGGCCGCGCGATCCCGGCGTGGGAATTCGAGCGCGATGGCGAGACGATCCGCATCGAGCCGTCGGGGCAGTTGCTGGTGGAATTGGGCGCGGCGGTGGATCTGGCCGTGGATGCGGCGGTAGCCGGCACCGGCGTGGTGTATCTGTTCGAGGATTGGCTGCAGCCGCACTTCGACAGCGGCGCGCTCGAACGTGTGCTCGAGCCGTGGTGGCCGTCGTTTTCCGGACCGTTCCTCTACTATCCGGGGCGACGGCTGGTGCCCGCGCCGTTGCGGGCCTTCATCGATTTCATTCGCGCCGGCGCGCCGGAATAACCGGTGCGCCGAACGCCAGCGGCCCGCCGTGTTGCACGGCGGGCCGCTGTATTGGCGACTGACTATTGGCGATCGATCACGAACGGCCGCTGTACACCGGGAAGCGTGCCGTCAGCTCGCTGACCTGGCCGCGCACGCGTTCCAGCGTGGCTGCGTCTTCCGGCGCTTCGAGCACGTCGGCGATCAGGTTGCCGACGATCTCGGCTTCCTTCGTGCCGAAGCCGCGCGTCGTCATCGCCGGGGCGCCCAGGCGGATGCCCGAGGTCACGAACGGCTTTTCCGGATCGTTCGGAATCGCGTTCTTGTTCACCGTGATGTGCGCCAGGCCCAGCGCCGCTTCCGCAGCCTTGCCCGTGATCTTCTTCGATTGCAGATCGACCAGCATCACGTGGCTTTCCGTGCGGCCCGACACGATCCGCAGGCCGCGCTTGACCAGCGTTTCCGCCAGCACGCGCGCGTTGTCCACCACTTGCTGCTGGTACGTCTTGAATTCCGCCGAGCCGGCTTCCTTGAACGCCACCGCCTTCGCCGCGATCACGTGCATCAGCGGGCCGCCCTGGATGCCCGGGAAGATCGCCGAGTTGATCTGCTTCTCGAACTCGGCCTTCATCAGGATCACGCCGCCGCGCGGGCCGCGCAGGCTCTTGTGCGTCGTCGTCGTCACGAAATCGGCGTGCGGCACCGGGTTCGGATACACGCCGGCGGCGATCAGGCCGGCGTAGTGCGCCATGTCGACCATGAAATACGCGCCGACCGACTTCGCGATCTTCGCGAGACGCTCGAAATCGATCTTCAACGCGAACGCCGACGCGCCCGCCACGATCAGCTTCGGCTTGTGTTCGTTCGCCAGCTTCTCGGCCGCTTCGTAATCGATGTCTTCGTTCGCGTCGAGGCCGTAGCTGATCACGTTGAACCACTTGCCCGACATGTTCACGGGCGAACCGTGCGTCAGGTGGCCGCCGTGCGCCAGGCTCATGCCCATGATCGTGTCGCCCGGCTTCAGCATCGCGAAGAACACGCCCTGGTTCGCCTGCGAACCCGAGTTCGGCTGCACGTTCGCCGCTTCCGCGCCGAACAGCGCCTTCACGCGGTCGATCGCCAGCTGCTCGACCACGTCGACGTACTCGCAGCCGCCGTAGTAGCGCTTGCCCGGGTAGCCTTCCGCGTACTTGTTGGTCAGTTGCGAACCTTGCGCGGCCATCACGGCCGGGCTCGTGTAGTTCTCGGAGGCGATCAGCTCGATGTGATCTTCCTGGCGCTGGTTTTCCTGCTGGATGGCTTGCCAGAGGTCCGGATCGACCGCTTCGATGGTGCTGGTGGAATAGTTGAACATGATTTTCCCGACGTCCGTCGTCAAAAGACTTACCCGCGCCGCAGCCGCGGCGTGCCTCGATCAAATTGCCTGATTCGGATCGTTATTCAAACGGAAGCGCCCTTTTGCATCTAGAAGAATTGCGACAACGCGATAGGACGGAATCGGCGCAAGCGGTAACGCCGTCGGGCCGATGTCGCGCGCAGGCAGGTCCGTGACGCTTCGCCATCGCGCGCCGATGCACAGCCCGCTGGTACGACGAATTCAGGCCCCGAAAAAACGACACCCCGGAAACCGCGTGGGCGTCCGGGGTGTGCGTGGGGTGCGGGCGGCAAACGAGGCCGCCCGGGCTGGCCTGGCCTTAGCCGGCCTTCGCTTGCGAGGCCGGCGCGGCGGGCGCCGCCTGTTTGCTGTAGTCGACGGGCGCATCGGCTTCGCGCGGCTGATCGCCGGTCTGCTCGATCCAGCCGCCGCCCAGCGCGCGGTACAGATCCACCAGGTTGGTCCAGCGCGCCAGACGCGCCGAGATCAGCGTGGTTTGCGCCGTGTACAGATCGGTTTGCGCCGTCAGCACCGTCAGGTAGCTGTCCACGCCGTTCTTGTAGCGCAGGTCGGACAGATCGTAACGGCGCTGCTGCGCCGCCTCGTTGCGCGCCAGCGCCGCGATCTGCTGATCGTAGGTGCCGCGTGCAGCAAGGCCATCCGACACTTCGCGGAACGCCGACTGGATCGCCTTCTCGTAGTTCGCGATCTCGATGCGCTTCTGCACGTGCGCCAGGTCGAGGTTCGCGATGTTCGAGCCGCCCTCGAAGATCGGCAGCGCGATGTTCGGCGCGAACGACCACGCCGCCGTGCCGGCCTTGAACAGGCCACCCAGCGTCGGGCTCGCCGTGCCGAACGCGGCCGTCAGCGAGATCTTCGGGAAGAACGCCGCACGCGCCGCGCCGATGTTCGCGTTGGCCGCGCGCAAGGTTTGCTCGGCCTCCATGATGTCGGGGCGGCGCGTCAGCAGATCCGACGGCAAACCGGCCGGAATGTCGGTCAGCAGGTTCTGGTTGTCGAGCGGCAGGCCGGCCGGCAGATCGTCGGGCAGCGGCTCGCCGATCAGCAGCACCAGCGCGTTCACGGCTTGCGCGCGTGCACGGGCTTGCGCCTGCTGGTTCGCCAGCGCTTGCTCGACCACCGTCTGCGCCTGACGCAGATCCAGTTCCGAACCGGTGCCGTTGTCGAACTGCAGCTTCGTCAGGTTGTACGACGATTGCGCGTTCTTCAGCGTGTCTTCCGTGACCTTCAGCAGGTCGTCGGTCGATTGCAGCGTCAGATATTGATCGGCCACCTGCGAGACGAGCGAGATTTCCGACGCCTTGCGGGCTTGCGCCGTCGACAGGTATTGCGCCAGCGCCTGATCCTTCAGGCTCTGGATCCGGCCGAACAGATCGAGCTCCCACGACGCCGACAGGCCGACGTTGTAGGTGCGCGAGATGTACGGCTGGTGCGTCGTCGACACGCCTTGCGGGACGCGTTGCAGCGACCCCGTGCCGGTGCCGCCGAGCGTCGGCAGCAGTTCGGCGCGCGTGATCTGATACTGCGCGCGCGCCGCCTCGATGTTCAGCACCGACACGCGCAAGTCGCGGTTGTTCTTCAGCGCGATCTCGATCAGTTGCTGCAAGCGCGGATCGGCGAAGAAATTGCGCCAGCCGATATCGGCCGCCGCCTGGCCCTGGGCGCTGCGCGCGCCGTTCGCGCCCGGCTGCGTCGCGTAGACGCCGTCGGACGGGAACGCACCCGACACGGGCGCATCGGGGCGCTTGTAATGCGGCGCCATCGTGCAGCCCGAAGCGACGAGCGCGAACGCCATTGCCGTCAAAACGATTTTTCGCATGGTCATCAATGTTCCTGGTTGCCGTCGCCTTCTTGCGTGCGGTGTGCGTGTTCCTGCGCGAGACGCAGCGCCTGATCCGGATCTTCCTTCTCGCCGCCGAAGATCGACCGCACCTTCACGAAGAACATCGGAATCATGAAAATCGCGAGGAAGGTGGCCGTCATCATCCCGCCGATCACGCCGGTACCGATCGCGTGCTGGCTGCCCGAGCCCGCGCCGTTGCTGATCGCGAGCGGCAGCACGCCGAGAATGAACGCCAGCGACGTCATCAGAATCGGACGCAGCCGCAGCCGCGCCGCTTCCAGCGCCGCCTCGACCGGCCCCATCTTTTCGCCGATCTGCAATTCACGCGCGAATTCCACGATCAGAATCGCGTTCTTCGCCGACAGGCCCACCGTGGTCAACAAGCCGACCTGGAAGAACACGTCGTTCTCGAGGCCGCGCAGCGTCGACGCGATCAGTGCACCGATCACGCCGAGCGGCACCACCATGATCACCGAGAACGGGATCGACCAGCTTTCGTACAACGCCGCCAGACACAGGAACACCACCAGGATCGAGATGCCGTACAGAATCGGCGCCTGCGAACCCGATTGCACTTCCTGCAGCGACAGGCCCGTCCACGAATAACCGATGCCGGTCGGCAGTTGCGCCGCGATCTTGGACATCGCGTTCATTGCCTGGCCCGTCGAGTTGCCCGTCGATGCCTGACCCTGGATTTCCACGGCCGAGATACCGTTGTAGCGCTCGAGCTTCGGCGAACCGTAGGTCCAGTGGCCGCTGGCGAACGCGCTGAACGGCACCATCCCGCCCGCGCTGTTGCGCACGTACCAGACGCTCAGATCTTCCGGCGTCACGCGGAACGGCGAATCGCCCTGCAGGTACACCTTCTTGATCCGGCCATCGGTATCGAGGAAGTTGTTGACGTACTGCGAGGCCCACGCGATCGAGAACGTCTGGTCGATCGACGCCGGCGTCACGCCGAGCGCGTCGGCCTTCTCGCGATCGATGTCGACCTTGTACTGCGGCGTGTCGTTCAGGCCGTTCGGGCGCACCAGCGCCAGCGTCGGATCCTTCGCGGCCATGCCGAGCAACTGGTTGCGCGCCGCCATCAACGCGTCGTGGCCGAGGCCCGCGTTGTCGGTCAACTCGAAGTCGAAGCCGGCTGCCGTGCCCAGTTCGGGAATCGACGGCGGGTTGAACGGAATCACCATCGCGTCCTTGTACGCGGCGTAATGCCCGAACGTACGCTTGATCAGCGCCTGCACCTTGCGATCGGAAGCGGTCCGTTCCTCGAACGGCCTGAGCTTCACGAACACCAGGCCGGCATTCTGGCCGCGGCCGGCGAAGCTGAAGCCGTTCACCGTGAACACGGAATCGACGACGTTCTTCTCGTCCTTCGCCATGTAGTCGGTGATGTCCTTCAGCGTGCGGGCCGTGGTTTCCTGCGTGGAGCCCGGCGGCGTTTGCACGATCATGAACATGTAGCCCTGATCTTCATCGGGCAGGAACGACTTCGGCAGGCGCACGAACAGGAAACCGACACCGACGATCACCGCGAGATAGATCACGAGCCAGCGGCCCGAGCGCTTGATCACGTGGTGCACGCCGACGTGGTACTTCTCGCGGCCCTTGTCGAAATTGCGGTTGAACCAGCCGAAGAAGCCCTTCTTCTCTTCGTGATGGCCCTTCTCGATCGGCTTGAGCAGCGTCGCGCACAAGGCCGGCGTCAGAATCAGCGCCACCAGCACCGACAGCACCATCGCCGACACGATCGTCAGCGAGAACTGACGATAGATCGCGCCGACCGAACCGCCCGAGAACGCCACCGGCACGAACACGGCCGACAGCACGAGCGCCACGCCCACCAGCGCGCTGGTGATCTGGCCCATCGCCTTCTTGGTGGCTTCCTTCGGCGACAGCCCTTCCTCGAACATCACGCGTTCGACGTTTTCCACCACCACGATCGCATCGTCCACCAGCAGGCCGATCGCGAGCACGAGGCCGAACATCGACAGCGTGTTGATCGTGAAGCCGGCCGCGCTCATGATCGCGAACGTGCCGAGCAGCACCACCGGCACGGCGATCGTCGGGATGATCGTGGCCCGCAGGTTCTGCAGGAACAGATACATCACGAGGAACACCAGCACGATGCCTTCGAGCAGCGTCTTGACCACTTCCTCGATCGACAGGCGCACGAACGGCGTCGTGTCGTACGGGTAGTGCACCACCATCCCGTGCGGGAAGTACTTCGACAGCTCGGTCACCTTGGCCTTGATCAGCGCCGCCGTGGCGAGCGCGTTCGCGCCCGTCGCCAGCTGGATACCGAGGCCGGCGGTCGGCTGACCCATGTACTTCGTGTCGTAGTTGTAGTTCTCGGCGCCGAGGTTGATCTGCGCGACATCCTTCAGCCGAACCTGCGAACCGTCCTTGTTGACCTTCAGCAGGATCTTGCCGAACTGCTCCGGCGTCTGCAGCAGGGTCGCCTCGGTGATGGTCGCCTGCAGCACGGTGCCCGGCTTGGCCGGCGTGCCGCCGATCTGGCCGCCCGCGATCTGCACGTTCTGCGCCGCAATGGCGCTCGACACGTCCGACGGCGTCAGGCTGTAGTTCGTCAGCTTGTTCGGGTCGAGCCAGATCCGCATCGCGTATTGCGAGCCGAGCAGCAGCGTCTGGCCGACGCCGTTCAGGCGGCTCAGCGGATCGAGCACGTGCGACGCGACGTAGTTCGTCAGGTCGTTACGGCCCATGCTGCCGTCTTCCGAGTTGAAGGCGATCCACAGCAGGTAGCTCGAACTCGACTTGGTGACCTTCAGGCCGAGCTGCTGCACGACCTGCGGCAGCACCGGCGTCGCGAGCGACAGCTTGTTCTGCACCTGCACCTGCGCGATGTCCGGGTTGGTGCCCGGCGCGAACGAGATGGTGATCGTGGAGTTGCCCGAATCGTCGCTCGTCGAGGACATGTACAGGAAGTTGTCGAGGCCGCTCATCTGCTGCTCGATCACCTGCGTGACCGTGTCCTCGACCGTCTTCGCCGATGCACCCGGGTAGGTCGACGTGATCTGCACCGCGGGCGGCGCGATCGTCGGGTACTGCGAAATCGGCAGCGTGAAGATCGATGCGACGCCCACGAGCATCAGCACGATCGCGATCACCCACGCGAAAATTGGCCGATCAATAAAGAATTTTGCCATTTAGGACCTCTTGTTACTTCGCTGCGGACGCGCCCGATGCGGAAGCTGCGGAAGCGGATGCACCGGATGCCGGCGCGGATGCGGCGCCCGCATCCGATGCGGCGTTCGGGTCGGCCGGCAATTGCGCCGCGACCGGCTTGACCGTCATGCCCTGCTGGACCTTGCCCACGCCCTGCACGATCACGCGGTCGCCCGTTTGCAGGCCGCCTTCGACCACCCAGTTCTGACCGTAGGTGCCCGAGGTGGTCAGCACGCGCGACGCCACCTTGTTGTCCGAACCGACCACCAGCGCCGTCGGCTGGCCCTTCGGATCGTGCTGGACGCCCACTTGCGGCACCAGGTACGCGTTGTCGTTCGAGCCTTCGTCGATGCGCGCGCGCACGAACATGCCCGGCAGCAGCACGTGGTTCGGGTTCGGGAAGATCGCGCGGATCGTCACCGAGCCGGTGGTCTGATCGACCGTCACGTCGGTGAACTGCAGCTTGCCCTCGAGCGGATAGGTCTTGCCGTCTTCGAGCACCAGCTTGACCTTGGCCGCGTTCGGGCCGGCCGTCTTGATCCGGCCGCTCTGGATGTCCTGGCGCAGCTTCAGGCCGTCGAGGCTCGATTGCGTGAGGTCGACGTACATCGGATCGACCTGCTGGACGGTCGACAGCAGCGTCGCGGCGCTGGCCTGCACGTAGGCGCCCGGCGTCACTTGCGAGATGCCGATGCGGCCGGTGATCGGCGACAGCACGTCCGTGTAGCCGAGGTTGATCTGCGCCGTATCGACGGCAGCCTTGCCCGACGCGACGTCGGCGGCAGCTTGGCCGGCCGAGGCGACGGCGTTGTCGTAATCCTGCTTGCTGACCGCGTTCGCGGCCACCAGCACCTTGTAGCGCGCGGCCTGCGCGTTGACCGAGGCGAGGTTCGCCTGAGCCTTGGCCAGCGTGGCCTTGGCGCTGTTCAGCGTGGCGAGGTACGGCGCCGGATCGATCTTGTAGAGGCGCTGGCCCGCCTTCACGTCGGTGCCTTCGGTGAACTCGCGGCGCAGCACGATGCCGTCGACCCGCGCCCGCACCTGCGCCACCAGGAACGCGTTGGTGCGGCCCGGCAGCTCGGAGATGACCGGCACGGATTGCGGCTGGATCGTCACGACGCCGACTTCCGGCGTGGACGGCGGCGGTGCCGCATTCTGCTTTCCGCAGGCGGCGAGCAGCGCGGCTACGGCTGCTGCGACAGGAATAATGCGATAAGAAACCCGTTCGACGCGCATGGAGCGACCTCTATAAGAATCAACGAAACGGCACCGGCCGGCGACACTGCGCCGGTTCCGATGCGGCAAACACGGGGACGACACGCACCGGCGCCGCGATCGCGGCATCGGCCCGTGTCACGCTCGCCGATCGCCCCGCACAGGCGGCCACGGCAAGACGATGCGACGACGGCATCCACGAAGCGGCACGCATCGCGGACACGAAAAAAGACGAAGAACCCCGGGACCCGGCTCGGCCGTCGCATCGGATACCCCGTTCCGGTGCAACGTCAGCGGATGCTTGACCGGACCGCGGCCAATGCATGACCCGGCGCTCGGACACATCAAACTGATGAGTGGAGCGCGAACCTATCACAAACAGAAAATTGTTGCGCTGAATCAAACTCAGTTCGCAATAGTTGACACGGGGCTTGCGCTGCCACTCGCCGTCCGCATGCTGCGGTTGCGTTCAGTATTCACGCGAACCGACGCGGCCTGCAGATCGTCCACCCAATGCGAAGGGTTTTCGCGCGCGGGGTTGAAGCCGGCCTGCTCGTAGCGAACCAGCTCCGCGCGAACCTGCGCGCGCGTCAACGGCGTATCGCCCTGCGCGAATGAAATGGCGGGAACGACGAAAGCGGCCGCGACAATGGCGGCCTTGCAATGCGACTTCATGTGGCAACTCCAGAAAGCTCGGTTCGTACGTTCGGACATCGCTGCGTCCGTCGTGGCGCCCGTCAGGCCCGTCGCGGCCGGTTCGTCTGCGCGAACCGCTTCGCTCGGGCCTTCATGGCCCCCGTCTCCCGCGCCTTGCGGCGCCAGCCTCCTGAAACTGATATCGCTCGCCCGTCAAGGCGCGGCAATGGCGATGAACGCGTGCTGATCGCTCCGCGGCCAACGATGCGCGCCGGGTAGTGTGCGCGAATCCCGCTGCCGGCAAGGTGTCCGCCGGCTGGCTTCGTCGTTGGTCATGCGCGCCGGAAACCGCGTTCATCTTCCGGCGAACCGCAATGTAACAGCGTCCGGATTATTTGATTAGCCGCGCAAGACGGCATGGCCTTATGAATGGTGCTCATCAATCGAAGCGCCATCATGTCGCACCCTCACGAACGATTTCATGCCGCACGCGCGTTTCGAGCCGGTGATAGCATGCACGATCTTTATCTCGTTTTCATGTCCGCCACCCGGTGGATCCTCCGATGGCACGCGACAATTTCAGCGATCTTCTGGCCTTTCTTGCCGTCGCGCGCGAACGCAGCTTCACGAAAGCGGCCTCGCAGCTGGGCGTGTCGCAATCGGCGCTGAGCCATACGATCCGCGGCCTCGAAACGCGGCTTGGCGTGCGCCTGCTGACGCGCACCACGCGCAGCGTCGCCACCACCGAGGCCGGCGAGCGGCTCATGCATGTGGCCGCGCCGCGCTTCGACGAGATCGAATCCGAACTCAATGCGCTGTCCGAGTTGCGCGACAAGCCGGTCGGCCTGATCCGCATCACCGCCACCGATCATCCGGTCAACGCGATTCTCTGGCCGCGGCTCAAGCCGCTGCTGGCCGATTATCCGGGGCTCAAGATCGAGATGTCGATCGACTACAACCTCTCCGACATCGTGGCGCAGCGCTACGACATCGGCGTGCGTTTCGGCGATCAGGTGGCCAACGACATGATCGCCGTGCGGATCAGCCCCGACGTGCGGATGATGATCGCCGGTTCGCCCGAGTATTTCGCGCGCCACCCGGCGCCGAAGTGCCCGCAGGATCTGCTCGAGCATGCGTGCATCAACCTGCGCCTGCCCACGCGCGGCAGCCTTTACGCGTGGGAGCTGAAGAAGGGCAAGCACGACCTGCTGGTGCGCGTCGACGGCCAACTGATCTTCAACAGCACGCCGCAAATGCTGTCCGCCGCGCTGGAAGGCTTCGGGCTGACCTATCTTCCGGAAGACGAACTGATGCCCCACGTTCGCGCCGGCCATCTCAAGTGCGTGCTCAAGGAATGGGGCGCCACGTTCCCCGGCTATCACGCCTACTACCCGAGCCGCCGGCAATCGTCGCGCGCGCTCTCGCTCGTGATCGACGCGCTGCGGCATCGCGACTGAGGCCGGGTTCTCCCCGTTTCGCTCAGGCGTCGCAGTCGCTCAGGTCGTGGGGTTCGAGCGGATGCTCCGGCTCGGCTTGAACGGCTTCCGTTCCTGCCTGCGCACCGCGTTGCGGATACGCCGCGCGCGCAATCTGCGCGCCGGTCAGCGAAGACAGCGCATGCGATTCGAGCTCCAGCACCGGCGGCACGACCGCGCGCAAGTAATCGATGAAGGTGCGCACCTTCGCTTCCAGATGCCGCCGCGACGGGTACAACGCGTGGATACCATTCGAGCGCAGCCGCCAGGCCGGCAGCACGCGCGCCAGCGAACCGTCGCGCAAGCCGTCCAGCGCCGTGGAAATCGGCAGCGGCCCGATGCCCATGCCCGAACGCAGCGCATCGGCCATTGCATCCGCAACGTTGACGACGAACGGCCATTCCTGCTCCGGAGCAAATAGTTCGGAGGACGTAGCGCCTTCGAGCTGCCACCCGCTCGTCGAGGCGTTCGGCACCACGAGTTGCAGGCAGACATGATCGTGCAGGTCGGCCACCGTCTCCGGCACGCCCGTGCGCGCAAGATAGGCCGGCGATGCGCACAGCACGCTGTAGGTGGTGCCGATCCGCTCGGCGACCAGCGTGGAATCGCCCAACTCGCTGGCCACCACCACGGCGAGATCGTAGCCTTCGTCGACCAGATCGGGCACACGCTGTGCGAGCGTCAGGTCGATCGTGACCTCGGGATAGCGCTCGCGATAACGCGCAAGCCGCGGCACCAGGTAGTGCCGGCCGAAGCCCGCGGTGGCGTGCACGCGCAAACGCCCCGACGGGCAGCGCGCCGCGCCCGACGCTTCGGCCTCCGCTTCATCGACGAGATCGAGAATCTGGCGGCAATGCACGAGATAGCGTTCGCCGGCTTCGGTCACGGCGATGCGGCGCGTGGTGCGATTCAGCAAGCGCACGCGCAACTGCGTTTCGAGCGAGGAAATGGCGCGCGACACTTGCGGCGTCGCGACGTGGGCAGCCTGCGCCGCCTTCGTGAAGCTGCCTGTCTCGACAACCTTCACGAACAGACGCATGTTCTCGAGGGTGGGCATTCGCCGTGGCTCCATTCAGGCGGGCCGGCAGGCCATGCCGGCGTTGTCGCAAAGGGCTGCGAATCGAGCGCGTATCTTCGCACAGCCATTGATGAATGGCCTTCATAAGCGCATGCCGAAATGGCGGCCAAAACCCTACCGACAGGCGTGTCAATTGTATCGGCATGCCAACGATCCGGACGCTGCGCGATGCCGTTGCGCGCGCATCGATACCGGCTCGCTTCGATGCGAGCCCGCGAAAGCTGACCTATATTTCACGAGGCCCGCATAGCGTGCTGCGATTGCGGGCGGAATCTGCCGCGCTTCGTTATATCGACATGACCTGAGAGCCAATGACGCCGCCGCCAGCGTGGCGTCAGTGGAACGACCGCATCGCTTCGCGCTGCGGCCGCGCGTGATTGTTCATCTTCTTCCGATCAGACACGAGGACTTTTTCATGACACCAGCCAGCCCGAGCTATCGGTCGCGGTTCGCCACCGCGATCTTCGACCTGCTCAACCCCATTCCCTACGGCCTGTTCGTCGGCACCCTGATCTTCGACATCGTCTACGCCAATACCGCCAACGTGCTCTGGGCCAAGGGCGCCGCCTGGCTCGTCAGTATCGGGCTGGTGATGGCGATCGTGCCGCGCCTGCTCAATCTCGGGCATGTCTGGCTGCCGTCCGCCCGCCCTGTGTTGCGCATCGAGCGGCTCGACTTCTGGCTCAACCTCGCCGGCATCATCGCTGCGATCGCCAACGCGTTCGTGCACAGCCGCGACGCGTACGCGATTGTTCCGGAGAACGTACTGCTTTCGGCGATCACGGTGGCATTGCTCGGCCTCGGCCAACTAACGCTTGCACTCGGCAAGTTCGGCGCACAAGGAGGCCATCATGAATAAGCCGTTGCCGTTGAACGTTCTGGCCACCGCCCTTGCGGCAGCGGCAGCAATGCTGCTCGGCGCTTGCAGTGAGAAGGCGCAATACGATCCGCAGCACCAGGCCGGTGCGAATCCGCCGTTGCCGAGCGCGCGCAATTTCCTGATGCCGCCGATGCAGGTGCCGAAGGGCGTGGGCTGGCAGGAAGGGCAAGCGCCGAAGGTTGCCGAGGGCTTGAAGATCGAGAAGATCGCCTCTGGATTGGCGCATCCGCGGCAGGTGTATGTCTTGCCGAATCAGGACGTGCTGGTGGTCGAGGCAAACAGTCCGCATACGGAACCGGTCAGTTCTCCCAAGCAGTTGATCGCCGGAATGGTCACGAGCCGTTCGGGCAAGGGTGCGCCGGGCGGCAACCGCATCACCCTGTTACGCAGGAAACCGGGCGGCAGCGGCGAATGGGACAAATACCCGTTCATCGACAAGCTGCATTCGCCCTTTGGCGTGCAGTTGATCGGCAATACGCTCTACGTCGCCGATACCGATGCGCTGCTGAAATTTCCGTATATCACCGGCGAGACGTCGATCCGCGCCCCCGGCGTGGAGCTGGCCGACCTGCCGAGCACCATCAACCACCACTGGACGAAATCGCTGCTCGCCAGCCCCGACGGCAAGAAGCTTTATGTCGGCGTGGGTTCGAACAGCAATATCGGCGAGAACGGCCTCGACGTGGAGTATCGGCGCGCGGCGATTCTCGAAGTGGATGTGGCCTCGGGCGCGAGCCGCATCTATGCATCGGGCGTGCGCAATCCTACCGGGCTGCAGTGGGAACCGAAAAGCGGCAAGCTTTGGGCCATTGCCAACGAGCGCGATGAAATCGGCGCCGATCTCGTGCCCGATTATCTGACGTCGATCCAGGACGGCGGCTTTTACGGCTGGCCGTACAGCTACTACGGGCAACACGTCGATACACGTGTGAAGCAACAGCGCCCGGATCTCGTCGCCAAGGCGATCAGCCCCGACTACGCGATCGGCTCGCACGTTGCACCGTTGGGCCTGTGGTTCTACACGGGCAGCAACTTGCCGACCGAATATCGAGGCGGCGCGTTCATCGGCGAGCATGGCAGTTGGGATCGCTCGCCGTTGAGCGGCTACGCCGTGGTGTATGTGCCGTTCGAGGATGGAAAACCCACGGGAGCGCCGAAGCCGGTCGTCACGGGCTTTACGTCCGATGACGAAAAACAGCTCTATGGCGCGCCGGTTGGCCTGACACAGGATGACGACGGCGGGTTGATCATCGCGGACGATGTCGGCAATACCGTTTGGCGGGTCACGCGAGCGGGCAGTTGACGAATATTTTTCGGCGCAGAAAAGACAAAACCCCCACTGCATTCGCAGCGGGGGTTCTGAAGGAGGAAGCCTGACGATTACCTACTTTCACACGGGCAATCCGCACTATCATCGGCGTAGAGTCGTTTCACGGTCC
>NZ_JAAGPF010000091.1 GCF_017104645.1 Burkholderia sp. Ac-20379 | reverse complement strand
CAGCGCGCCGCGCAACACGATGCCGAACGCCGCCAGTTCCTCGCGCACGGCGTGCACGAGCGGCGGCTGGGGCGTGCCGGGCGCGAGCGCGCCGGCGGCGTCGCCGGCCAGCACATCCATGGTTTCGACCAGCACCGGATCGGTGCCCGCCCGCAACGCGCCCCGGTAGGTCCACGGCAGCGGCGCGTCGAGCGCATCCTTGACCAGCGCGCCGGCCAGCGCATCGAGCCAATCGCAGCGCAGCGGCCGCGCATGGCCGCGCATGCGCGCCAAGCCGTCGGCGCGCCCCTGCCCGGCCAGCAGATCGGCCGTCGAGGCGGGCAGCCCGCGCTCGCGCAGGCGCCGCATGACGCGTTCGAGCGCCTGGCGCGCGGCGCCGTCGGCGCCCTGCTCCCAGCGCCATTGGTAATAGGCCGGCGACGGCATGCCCGAGGCATAACCGGAAAACGCGTCGAGCCGCTTGAACGTGTAAGGCACGAGGTAGGAGCCGTGGCGCGGTATATCCGCATCCTCGGCGGGTGCCGCCGCACCATTGGCCGTGCCGGCCTGCGGCTCGACCGGCGACTCGGCCGAAGAGTCAGACGAAGGTTCGGCCAACGATTCAGCCCAAGAGTCGGCCGCGCCGGGTCGCGGCAATTCGGGCAGATCGGCCGGCATCTCGCGCCAGAGCGCGGCGAGCGCCGGCGCGTGATAGCCGCCGCACACCACCAGCACGTCCTCGGGATGGCCGCCGGTTTGCCCGACGGCCCAGGCGATCCAGCACGCCATGGCCCGCTCGCGGGCGCGATTGCCCGCCGAGCCGGCCGCGTCGCCGCGCAGATGCACGAAATAGGTCGACAGATGCTGCTCCAGGCGATCGAGCGCCTCGGGCGAGGCGTCCGCATCCTCGAACAGGTGATCCCACAGCGCGTCGCGCCCTTCCACGCCCAGCGTCGCGCTCAGCGCGCGCTCGTACGCCTCGGCGCGGGCCTCGTGCTCGGCGTCGGCGATGTCAGCATAGCGGTTCTCCAGCCCGTGAAACGCCGCGTGCCAGGCCGGCAGGTCGATGAAGCGTAACGCCGCGCCCGTTTCGCGCGCGGCCGCCAGCGCCTGCCACTCCGGGGAATGCTCGGCGAAGGGCGTCCACGAACCGTGATGAGCGTGCTCGCTGGACAGGTAGCTGTAGATCGCCACCGGCAGGCGGTGCGGCAGCGCCAGCTCGTCCAGACGCGCGTTGAAATCGGCGGGCCCTTCGATCAGCACGTAACGCGGCCGCCGCTCGCGGATCCGCGCCGCCACCAGCCGCGCGCAGGCCGGGCTGTGATGGCGCACGCCGATCACGCAGGGCGCGGCCGGCCGCGCGTGCGCCGCGGCCGTCATGCGTTGCGCTCCGGCGCTTCGACGCGGCGCACCTCGACGCGGCGCATCACGGCAGGCGATGGCGCGCCGCGTAGTACGCGCGCCAATGGGCCCCTTCGCGCTTGGCCGCCTTCTGCTCGAAATAGCGGCGCAATTTGGTGCGATCGTCGGGATTGTCCTTGACGATCGTGCCGGCGATGCAATCGACGAGATCCTGCGGCGAGCCTTCGCGCCGCTCGAGGAACCAGGCGCGCACGCCCACCGCATGCGCGACGTTGACCGCTTCCGCCGTCGACATCACGGCCGACAGCCGATCCATCGCGCCGTCGCCGCCGGCCGCGCCGCTGGCCGGGCCCGCGCCGCGCAGATCGCGGAACGTCGAGATCAGCAGGTCGAGCACCGGTTGCGGCACCGTCGTGGGAATCCCGCTTTGCGCGAGCAGCCGCGCGCTGGCGTCCTGCACGAGCGCCAGCTCGCTGTCGAAATCGAGGATCGGAAAGACCGTTTCGAAATCGAAACGGCGCTTGAGCGCCGCGCTCATCTCGTTGACGCCGCGATCGCGCGTATTGGCCGTGGCGATCACGTTGAAGCCGGCGCGCGCGTACAGCATGCCGTGCTCGCCGGGCAGCTCCGGCACGGCCATCACGCGATCGGACAGCATGCCGAGCAGGCAATCCTGCACTTCGAGCGGCGCGCGCGTGATTTCCTCGAAGCGCACGATCCGGCCGTCCTGCATGCCCTGATAGAGCGGCGCCGGAACCAGCGCGCGTGGGCTCGGTCCCTCGTTGATCAGTAATGCGTAGTTCCAGCCGTACTTGATCTGATCTTCCGTGACGGAGGCGCCGCCCTGGATCGTCAACGTCGAGACGCCGCTGATGGCGGCCGCCAGCAGTTCGGACAGCATCGATTTGGCGGTGCCCGGCTCGCCGACCAGCATCAGGCCGCGCCCGGTGGCCAGCGTGACGAGCATGCGCTCGATGCTCGCCACCGGCGCGACGATCTTCGGCGCGATATCGAGCGCGCGATCGCCGGCGATGAACGCGCGCGCCGCGAGCAGGCTCAAATGCCAGCCGGGCGGCTTCGGATTATCGGCATCTTCGGCCTTCAGCCGCGCGAGTTGATCGGCATACTGATTTTCGGCAGGCGGACGTTGCCATGCATTCGTGTGTGACGGCGCCATGTCAATCGAATTCTTATAGAGCGGGCTGAATGCCCTCGGAGCGGCGATTATAGCGTTCGCGACAATGCTGCGCGTGATTAACGAATGACGGACTTAATACATCGGACGGATTTTGGCGAAAATCCGTATCGGCAATCGACGAGCGCCACGTTAATCCCGGGCCGCATTTATTCGTTTCGAATAGGGCCGCGCGAATCGAATCGGGGCATCGAGGCGTTTCAATGTCGATTCAAGGCCCGAAATGCGACAACGGCGATGTCATCCGTCCCGATGACATCGCCGCTGGCCGATTCCGCCGCTTCCGCGCGCTGCCGCGCTCAATTCACCAGCACGATGCGCCTGGCTTCCGGCAATCCATCCGGCTTGGCCGGCTCGATCAGATCGAATTCGAATACATATTGGCGCGACGGCAGCTTCGAAACGATCTGCGCATCCACGAGCGACGCCGTCCGGAAATACGCGCCCTTCGTTTCGCTGGCCGTCACGATCGACGCGCGCGGCATCTCGGGCCAGAAATTGAGGAAACCGCGCCCTTCCTGATGATCGAACCGGTTGCACACGCCGCGCACGCGGCTGCCGATGCTGCCCCAGCGCGCGCGCGAATCGGGCGAGGCGTCGGTCGCCAGCAGCCCCGGCACCAGATACCCGTTGATGTATTGGTCGGCGGCGTCGCGCAGCTCGCGCGACACGTTGCCGAAACCGAGGATCTCCACGCGGCAGCCCTTGCTCTGCAAGGCGCGCACCACCTGCACGAAATCGCCGTCGCCGGTCACGAGCATCACGGTGTCGAGCCGCTCGGATTCCATCAGCACGTCGACGGCCATGTCCAGATCGGCGTTCGACTTCGACACCTCGTTGCCTTCGTCGTCGGTGAAATGCTTGACGTGCTTGACCGTGACGCGAAAGCCCTGATCGCGCAGCGCCGATTGATAGCCGAGCGCCTTGGCGCTGTATTCCGGCGAATGCTCCGCGCGCTGCAGATCGTAGGCGATATACACGTTCAGGCGCTGCGCGAAGCCGTCCGCGCGGCAGGCCAGCTCGCGCAGCGCTTCGTAGCGCATGCCGTGGCCGCCGTTCATTCCGATGTTGCTTGCGTCGACATACACGCCGATACGTCTCATTCCGTGTCTCTAACGATTCGAATTGCCAAGGCACGGAGTGTAGCGCACGCGCGGGCCGCGCCGATAGGCGCTGAATCAAGCCGGTTCGGATCGGCAATGATCGGATGAATGCGCTGCGGCAGCGCTCAGGACACGGCCACGGCCGGCTGCGCTTGCAGGAATTGCTGCAGGTAGGCCTCGAATTCGGCCTTGACCTCGGGATGGCGCAGCGCGAATTCCACCGTCGCCTTCAGGTAGCCGAGCTTGCTGCCGCAATCGAAGCGCGCGCCGTGATACCGGTAGGCCAGCACCTGCTCCTCGGCCAGCAGCGATTGCAGCGCGTCGGTCAGTTGCAGCTCGCCGCCCGCGCCGGGCCGCAACGCGCGGATATGACGGAAGATCGCCGGCATCAGCACATAGCGGCCCACCACGCCGAAATTCGACGGCGCATCGGCCGGCGCGGGCTTCTCCACGACGCCCGACAGCTTGATCACGTTATCGCCCCACAGGCGGCCGTCCACCACGCCGTACGAGGCGCTGTCCTCGCGCGCGATCGTTTCGACACCCACCACCGAGCTGTGATAGTGATCGAAATTCTCGATCAGTTGTTTCGTGACGGGCTTCGTGCTGTGCAGCAGGTCGTCGGCCAGGATCACCGCGAACGGGCTGTCGCCCACCAGCTTCTCGGCGCACAGCACGGCGTGGCCGAGCCCCAGCGCCGTGGCCTGGCGCACGTAGAAGCAATCCACGTTGGCCGGCTTGATGTTGCGGACGATGTCGAGCAGCTTCTGCTTGTTGCGCGCTTCCAGCTCGGCCTCGATCTCGTACGATTTGTCGAAGTGATCCTCGATCGCGCGCTTGCTGCGCCCCGTCACGAAGATCAGCTCCGTGATGCCGGCCTCGATCGCCTCCTCCACCGCGTACTGGATCAGCGGCTTGTCGACGATCGGCAGCATTTCCTTCGGGCTGGCCTTGGTGGCCGGCAGGAAGCGCGTGCCGAGGCCGGCGACCGGGAACACGGCTTTGGTGACTTTCAGCATGGCAGGGTTTCCCACATCGGTTGGATAGTCGGGATGGCGGAAGATGGCCGCGCCGGGCGGCCCGCGCTCAGTACGCGCCGTCGCGATGGAGCACTACGCCGATCGTCTTGAACAGGATCGCGATGTCGCTGCGCAGCGACCAGTTGCGCACGTACCAGGCGTCGAGGAACACGCGGCGCGCGTAATCGGTGTCGTTGCGGCCGCTGACCTGCCAGAGGCCCGTCATGCCCGGTTTGGCCAGCAGGTAGTAGGCGGCGTCCGCGCCGTAGCGCTCGATCTCCTTTTCCACCACCGGCCGCGGGCCGACCAGGCTCATGTCGCCGCGCAGCACGTTCCACAATTGCGGCAGCTCGTCGAGGCTGGTCTTGCGCAGCACCGAGCCGATCCGCGTGATGCGCACGTCGTTCTTGAGCTTGAAATCCTTGTCCCATTCGGCGCGCGCCACCGGGTCGCGCTCCAGCAGTTCCTTGAGCACCTTGTCGGCGTCGAGCACCATCGAGCGGAATTTGTAGCACTTGAACTTCTTCCCGTTCTGACCGATGCGCGTGTGGCCGAAGAACGCCGAGCCGCCGTCCTTCGCCACCAGCATCGTCAGGATCGCGAACACCGGCAGCAGCATCAGCATCAGCAGGCCGCCCGCCGCCACGTCGAACACGCGCTTGAGCACCTTGGCCGAGAACCGCGTGAGGTTGTTCTGCACGCGCAGCATCATCACCTCGTGCCCGAAGAAGTAGGACACGTCGGTCTTGCAGAGCGGCACGCCGCGCATCGGCGCCATCACGGTCAGGTCGCGAATGCCGCTTTCGGTCAGGTCGCGAATCCACACGTTGCGCAGGTCCTTGTCCTCCGGCTCCAGCGCGATCACCACCTGCGCGCCGGGCAAGGCCTTCAGCGTGGTGGCGGACAAGCCCTTCAGCACCGGCACGTCGCCGACGAACGCGGCATCGGCCTTGCCGTCCGGCGCGACGTAGGCCACCACGTCCGCGCCGAGATACAGCTGCGCCGACATCACGCGCTGCGCCTCGAGCGCCGCCTCGCCGCAGCCGACGATCAGTGTCGGGCGCTTCCACAGGTGCGCCATGTCGAGCACCTTCTTCGTCACCAGCCGGAACGTGGGCACCAGCACGAACGCGCCGCTCCAGGTCATCGCCCACCAGCCGCGCGAGAACATGCCCTTGGTCAGCGTGGTCAGCGCAAGGTGCAGGATCGCGAGCACCACCAGCGCCTCGAACACCTCGCGCAACTCGCGCCCGAACGGCCGGCGCAGCCCGTAGTGGCGCACGCGCAGCCAGAACCACAGGGTGCCCGCGAACGACAGCAGCATGTACACCACCATCGGCTGCTGGCTGATCGCTTTCCAGAGGCTGATCCGCGGATCGCTTTCGAACGTGCCGAGCACGTTGGTGGTGATCAGCAGGGCCACGGCGAAGCCGATCACATCGGTGGCGGCCAGCGCCACCTTGATCGTCAAGGCCGGAAACGGGCGCAGTTCGATGTGCCGTTCCGACAGACTGTCGAGACTGATGATTGAGCTCACGTGACCTGTCCTCGTAGTGATGTCGGCATCGCCGGTTCTCATGAACGTCCACTGCAATCATTCGGATTCCGAACACGCCGGCATCGTGGCAAGCGTCGTGCTCGGGTAAATCCTATGTGCGGGCCGGCCGGCAATCGGTTCGGCTTCGCACAGAAGCCACGTCTCGCTTATGCGACGCCGTCCTCGATCAGGTTGATCAGATACTTGCCGTACGCGTTCTTCCTCAGCGGCGCGGCGAGCCGTTCGAGCTGCCCGGCGTCGATCCACTGGCGGCGATAGGCCACCTCCTCCGGACACGCCACCATCAGGCCCTGACGCTTCTGCAAGGTGGCGACGAAGTTCGCCGCCTCGGTCAGCGAATCGTGGGTGCCGGTGTCGAACCACGCGTAGCCGCGCCCCATGATTTCGACGTGCAGGCGCTCGCGCTCGAGATAGCGGCGATTGACGTCGGTGATCTCCAGCTCGCCGCGCGCGGACGGGCGAATCTCGGCCGCGATGTCGCACACCGTGTCGTCGTAGAAGTACAGGCCGGTGACGGCGTAGTTCGAGCGCGGCGCGTCGGGCTTCTCCTCGATCGACAGGGCGCGGAACTGCGGGTCGAACTCGACCACGCCGTAGCGCTCGGGGTCGCGTACGTGATACGCGAACACGGTGGCGCCGTCGGTGCGCCGGTCGGCCGCTTCCAGTTGGGCGACCTGATCGTGGCCATAGAAGATGTTGTCGCCGAGAATCAGCGCCGACGGCCGGTTGCCGACGAACGACCGGCCGATCACGAACGCCTGCGCCAGGCCGTCCGGCGACGGCTGTTCGGCGTACTGGATATTCATGCCCCAGCGGCTGCCGTCGCCGAGCAAGGCGGCGAAGCACGGCAGATCGCGCGGCGTCGAAATCACCAGCACGTCGCGAATGCCCGCCACCATCAGCGTGCACAGCGGGTAATAGATCATCGGCTTGTCGTACACCGGCAGGATCTGTTTCGATACCGCATGCGTGATCGGATAGAGGCGCGTGCCCGATCCGCCCGCCAGAATGATTCCCTTACGCATCGCCGCCGCCCGCCCCGTGGTGTCGAATGGCGTGCGAAACCGCTTCGCACACCGTATTGATTAGCCGCTTGCCGATCCGCATGTGGCGATCGCGTTACGCGAGCCGCATGCCTTCCGCGATACCTCGGAACACGCTGCGCCGCCCGTCCGACGTGAAGCGCGCGCATTTCACGAGCATGGCCGCGACCGAGTAGGTCTGCGCCAGCAGCGCATACGGGAACCCGAGGTTCTTGCGGCTGAAGTACAGGCGATTGCGCGTGCAATAGAACAGGCTGAACGGGCTTTCGCCGCCGCCGGTCGAGAAGCTCACCTTGTGCGCGACGAGCGAGGCCGGCACGTACCACAGGTGGATGCCCGCGCGATTCATGCGCCATACGAAATCGGTGTCGTCGTAATAGACGAAATACTTCTCGTCCATCATGCCGACGCGTGCGAACACGCTCTTGTGCAGCGCCATGAAGCAGGTCGGCGCATATTCGGATTCGCCCTCGCGATCGAATTGCCCGACATCCTCGTCGCCGTCGCCGATATGCGCGGTGGTGGCCTTCATGCGCGAGATCGTGCCGCCCGCGCACCAGATCCGGTTGGTGCCGTGGTAGTGGATCTTCGGAAACGTGGCGAGCGTGTCGGAGCCGGCCGCGATCGGCCGGATCAGGCTGGCCACCGTGTCGGGGTTGCGGAACTCCACGTCGTTGTTGGCCAGCAGCACGTAATCGCAGCCGTCGGCCAGCGCCATCGCGATGCCCTGGTTGTTGCCGCGCGCCACGCCCACGTTCGCATCGTTGAACACCACCCGCGCGGGCAGCCCCGCCCGGCTCGACAGCTCGCGCGACAGCGCGCTGCCGCTGTCGCCGGGGCTGTTGTCGATCACGTACAGCTTCAGCGTCACGCCGGCCTGCAGCGCGAGGCTGTCGAAGAAATCCGGCAGCACGTCGTCGGAGTGATAGAGCACCGTCACCACGCCCACCACCGGCTTCGCATCCGGATTGCCGGATTGCGGCTTCACACGTCCCTTGCCCATTTGCCCTGCCCTCCCGCTCACGCCACGGCCCGACTGGCCTGATACAGCCCCTTGGATTGCATCTCCACGATGCTTTGCTCGTAGTTGTCCTGCTTGACCTCCTGCGCGTCCACCCACGCCGCGAAGCGCGCGATGCCTTCGTCGAATTGCACCTTCGGCGCGAAGCCGAGATAGTCGCGGGCGCGCGTGAGGTCGGCGTAGTTGTGGCGGATGTCGCCCAGGCGGAACGCGCCGGTCACGTTGATCGGCACGTCGCTGCGATACAGCGCGTTGAGCTTGCGCGCCACGTCGATCACGGCCGTGCGGCGGCCCGAACCGATGCCGAACACGCGGCCGCTCGCCTCGGGGTTCATCAGCGCGGCCTGCGTGGCGTCCACCACGTCGTCCACGTAGACGAAATCGCGGCTTTCCTGCCCGTCCTCGAACACGTTGATCTCGTTGCCGTTCTTGATGCGCGTCGAGAAGATCGACAGGATCCCGGTGTACGGATTCGACAGCGACTGGCCCGGCCCGTAGACATTCTGATAACGCAGCGCGGAGGCGCCGATGCCAATCGACCGGCACACCGTCATCACCATCAGTTCCTGGTCGTATTTCGTGATGCCGTACACCGACGACGGATGGATCTTCGATTCCTCGTCGGTCGGCAGGCATTCGAGCGGCTCGCCCGATTTCGGGCAGACGTAATCGAAGCGCCCGGCCAGCAGGTCGCTTTCCTCGCGCGCATCGGGGTAGACGATGCCGAGCGCCGGCGAGCGGTATTTGCCTTCGCCGTAGATCGCCCGCGACGAGGCCACCACGAACTTGCGCACGGTATTGCCGCGGTTCTTGACGAGCAGATCGAGCAGCACGCCGCAACCGCCCACGTTCACGTCGATGTAGTGGCCGACCTCGTACATCGATTGGCCGGTGCCGGTTTCGGCCGCCAGATGCACCACCGCGTCCTGGCCCTGCATGGCCCGCTCCACCACCGAGCGATCGCACACGGAGCCTTCGATCAGGCGCACCGAACCGCCGAGCGAGCGCAGCAGCGCCGATTCTTCGTAAGGATCCACGCCGTGAATCTGCCGGGCGAGGTTGTCGAGCACCGTGACCGTTGCGTTCTGGCTGGCGAGCTGCCGGGCGAGATGCGATCCGATGAAGCCGGCGCCGCCGGTAATGAGGACTTTCATGATTTGCAGGGCTCCCAGGTTTGGGTATTCCGGTTGTACCGCCTGATCACGCGCGCCGGGTTGCCGGCCACCACGCAGTAGTCAGGCACATCGCGCGTCACGACGGAGTGGCTGCCCACCACCGCGTTCCGTCCTATCACCACGTTGGGCAGGATCATCGAGTTGAAGCCGATGAAGCTGCCCGCACCGATCACGACGCGGTTGCCCGCCATGCGCAGCCGCATGCCGATGCGCACCGGATCGTTCACATCCTCGAACGGATGCTCGACGTCGACGATCGCGCAGCCGCCCGTTATCGTTACGCCATCCTGAATATCGATGGCGGCCCCGCACACGATATGGACGTTCTGTTCGATGTTGACGTCGTTGCCGATCGACAGCCGGGGCGGCGCATGCGTGTCGTCCACCACCAGCTCGATACGCGCGCCCGCGCGAATCAGCACCCGCTCGCCCACCGTGGCGTGATGCACGTTGGCGAGCAGATACGGCTGATAGATCACGCTGCCCTTGCCGACCCGCTCGAACGCGCGCGCATACCAGAGGCGCGTCTTGAGCATGAAATAGGCGCGCTTCACGGTGTTGACCCGCTCGATCCAGTTCGCTTCGCCGAACCGCGCGAGGCTTCGCGGCAGCACGCTCATGCGCGCACCGTCGGCCGGCCGGCGATCTGCTTGGCGAACACGTACAGCGAGCGCAGCAGGCGCGGCTTGCTGCGCAGCGCATGCAGCGCGCGCTGCTTGACGCCGACATCCGCGAATTCGGCGCTCTTGCCGATGCAATGCTGGAACTGCTCGTACAGGCCGCTTTCGAGGTACAGAATCGCCGAGCGGAGGAACACGCCCGCCCGGCCGCGATCGACCACTTCGCGCTGCATGCCGAGCGATTCGGCCATGTTGCAGGTGCGCATCAGGTCTTGAATATTGGTTTCGTGGCGCGCCGGGTTGAGGATCACCGTCGAGGTGAAACCCTTCGGGTTGACGCGGTACACGCCCAGTTCCTGATCGAGATACGCGGCGCGGCTGCCATGCAGGCACTGCACCAGGTTGGCGACGTCGGCCACCACCTTCAGTTCGAGATCGACCGGGTGACGGCGGCGCAGCGCGCCGCGAAACATCACGGAACTGTTCAGGAAGAACGGGCCGTGTTCGATCAGGTATTCGGCGTCGAACACGGCCGGCTTTTCGCGGGCCAGCGCGAAATCGCACGGCGCGCCGGTCAGCGCGTCGACCGTGCGCATCCGGTGCGCCACCATGCCGAACTCGCGCTGCGTGTCGAGGAAGGCGTATTGGCGCGCGAGCTTGCCGGGCAGCGCCATGTCGTCGCCGTCCACGGTGGCGATGTACTCGCCCGTCGCCTGCGCCATCGCGTCGGCCAGGTTCCGCGAATAGCCGACATTGGTTTCGTGCGCAACCAGCTTGATGACGCCGGGATGCCTTGCGCGAATCGCTTCGATGATGGCGAGCGAACCGTCCACCGAGCCGTCGTCGCCGATCACGATATCGAACGGCACGTCCACCTCCTGACTCAGGATGCTCTCCAGGCACGCGCCGATATAGCGTTCGAGGTTGTAGCACAGCACCACGACCGAGATGACCGGCGGCTTCACGGGCTGGATCTCCATGTCTCGCTCCTCAAATCAAGGCGAAGCGCCGGGCCAGATCGCGGGCCTTACGCTGTGAAATCGGCGACACGGCGATCGTCGCGCCCACCATCAGCAGCCACATGCCGCCCACGACCAGCAGCAGCTCGAGGCGGTTGAGCGCCGGCAACTGGGCGTAGTGGAACGCCACGCCCAGCGCGCCGGCGGCCGCCACCCGGGTCAACAGCCCGCGATACCAGGCGGCGTTGATGCCGGGCAGGAACTTGCGATGCACCACGCCAACCCACAAGAACAGTTGCGCGAGGTTGATGGCGAGCCATGCATAGGCCGCACCGACCGCGCCGTAATGCAGCGCGCCGATCAGCACCGCCGGCACCAGGATCGCGACGAAGCCGAGGTTGCCCTTGATATGCAGCGAGAGTTCGCCGTCCGCGTACTGGATCAGGAACGACAGCGCAGCGATGGCCGAGCAGCCGTTGCCGATCGCATAGCAGCGCAGCACGCTCATCGCGTCGCGATTCGCGGGCAGGGACATCGACCACAGCTTGAACACGAGCTCCGGCACGCTGGCGAACAGCATCGCCACCGGGATCACGGCGATCATCAGGATCTCGCTGGCGAGGAAGTAGCTCGATTCGAGCGAGCCGCGGTTGCGCGCGCTGTCGGACGTGAAGCGCGGCGTGAACGCCTGCTGGATCGGGCTGGCGAGCAACAGAATGCCGCTCGCCAGCAGCGTCGCCATGCTGAACACGCCGAACGCCGACAGCGGCAACACCTTCGACAGGATGATCTTGTCGGCCTGCGTGGAGGTGGCCCACATCAGCGCCGAGAACGCGATCGACAACGACAGCCGGGCGCGCGCGGCCAGCACGCCGCGCGAGAACGTGCGCGACAGCATCGGCGCGCCGATCGCGCGGCCGAGCAGCAGGCGCATGGTCAGCGCCTCGCCCACGATCGCCGCCAGTTGCCAGAGGAAGAACACCTCCACGCGCGGCCAGAGCATGATCAGCGGCACCACCAGCACCGCGCGGATCACGGCGAAGATCACGATCACCGTGTTCAGCGTCGCCTGACGATCGATGCCCACCATGCCGCCGCGATACAGCGACGACAGCCAGCGCGCCGACACCGTCAGCATCATCAGGACGAACGCCAGCGCGATCTCGTGCGCCGGCAGCGTGTTCGCCTTGAGCCAGCCCGTCGCAAAGAACGGCGCGCCGACGATCGACAGCACGATCAACAGCGCGCACATGCCGGCCACGAACTTCTCGAGCGATTGCAGCAACACGCGCGCTTCGGCCTTCGAGGCATCGTCGGTCGCGCGGGCCAGCTCGCGGCACAGCGTGGGCGAGAGCCCGAGGTCCAGCAACTGAACCCACGCGAGCAGCACGGCGTTGAACGCGATCAGGCCATACGCCTCGACGCCGAGATGGTGCACGTACACCGGCACCATGACCATGCCAAGCACGACCGTCACGATCTGACCTGCATAGTTCGAAATCAGGCTGCGTTTGAGCATCTTGGTAGGCGTTGGAAGACTGGATGATTCGGATCGCGAAATATTCACCCGCGACGCGCATCGACAGCAGGCGCTGCCCGTAAGTCATGCTGCACTGCACGCAACGAAGCCAATTTAGTGGTGCGGAACCGGCGGGAATGTACGGGCTCGCACACTGCCCGGTTCACGATTGAGACGGCAACGCCGGCCGATTCGCCGTGCGTGATCGGCCCGCGCAACGGCATCACGGGTAGCACTCGGCCTCGAACAGCGGCTTGCCTTCCGCGTCCTTCGCGGCCAGCACCGGCGGATATTCGATCGGCCAGTCGATATTGATCATCGGATCGCTCCACAGCAGGCTGCGTTCGTATTCGGGAAACCAGTAATCGGTCACCTTGTAGACGAACTCCGCCGCCACCGACAGCACGATGAAGCCGTGCGCGAAGCCCGGCGGGATCCACAGCTGCCGGTGGTTGCGCGCACTGAGCCTCACGCCCACCCATTTCCCGAAGTTGGGCGAGCTGAGCCGCAGGTCGACGGCCACGTCGAACACCTCGCCGGCGGTCACCCGCACGAGCTTGCCCTGCGGGTGCACGATCTGATAATGGAGGCCGCGCAGCACGCCGCGCGACGAGCGCGAATGGTTGTCCTGCACGAAGTCGAAGCCCTGCGCCACGCTTTCCTCGAATTCGCGCGCGTTGAAGCTCTCGAAGAAGAAGCCGCGCCTGTCGCCGAACACCGTCGGCTCGATGATCTTGACCTCCGGTAACGCCGTCGCGGTCACTTGGATTGCCATGTCGGCGCACTCCAGGTAAAGGCCTCGATCGACGACGCGTAACACAGACACGGCGCATGCGATGCCGCGCCCCGATGCATGCCGACAGACCGGTCGCGCCCGCGTTGCATGCGCGCCCGCCCGCCCTGTTGGGAACTCGCCCGTTGCCACTTCATTGACGCACTCCTGATGATCTCGATATCGACCGACCGTATCGCCGGCAACTCGCCCGCGGCTCTATTGCTCGGGTCTATTGAACACGCGGTCGCGATATTGATTCAGTACGTCGCCCCACACTATCGGGCCCCGGCGGCATGCCGCCGGGCGCGCGTGCGGTGCGATCACGTCGCCATCTGGTTGTGTTCGAGGTAGGCGGACGTATAACCGTAGCTGCGCCGCTCGCTGCGCCTCAACGGCACCGCGTTGAAGATGGCGCCCACCGTCCACGCGCCGGCGCGGTCGAGCTTGGTGAGCGTGTCCTCGATCTCGGCCTCGGTATGCGAACCCGAGCGCAGCACCATCACGGTCTTGCCCCCGCTGTGCGCGACGATCGCGGCGTCGCTGACGGCCAGCAGTGGCGGCGTGTCGATGATCACGAGATCGAAGCGCCGCTTGAACTCGTCGAGCAGCGACGTGAAGCCCGGCATCATCAGCAGTTCCGACGGATTCGGCGGGTATTTGCCGCACGACAGCAGCGCGAGGCCCGGCACGCCCGACGGCTGGATCGCCTGATCGATGCTCAGGCGTCCTGCCAGCAATTCGGCCAGCCCGCCCGCGTTCGGCTTGCTGAAGAACGACGCCGCCCGGCCGCAGCGCATGTCGGCATCCACCAGCAGCACGCGCTTGCGGGTTTCGGCTTCCAGCACCGCCAGGTTCGCCGCCACGAAGCTCTTGCCGGTTTCGGGCGTGGGGCCGGTCAGCACGATCACGCCGTCGTCGGGGCGATCGGTTTCGGCCATATGCAGGTGCAGCGCCGTGCGCAGCCCGCGCAGCGCTTCCACCGACGGGTCGTGCGGGAAGCTGCGCGCGAGCAGGTATTGCGACGCGGCCGGCTGGGCGGGCTCGCCCGCCGGCGCGCCGCCGGCACGCGCGTTCGACGACAGCAACGGCGTGCGGCGCAGTTGCGCCGGCTCGTTCCGCGCGAACGCGAGCCGGTTCGGCATCGCCTGATCGAGACGGGCCTGATGCGCGCTGTAGAGCACCGACGCCAGCATCGGCATGCGCAGGCCGCGCTCGATGAACTTCGTATCGGTCACGCCCGTCAGGTAGCGATGGCGCAGGAACACCAGCAGCGCGCCGAGCATCAGGCCGAGGCCGAGGCTGGCCAGCAGGATGATCGGCGCGTTCGGCGACACCGGATCGACCGGCCGCACCGCATCGTCGACGATATGCACGTCGCCCGTCGTGCTTGCACGGCGCACCGTCAGTTCCTCGGCCTTGTTCACCATCGCGATGTAGATCGATTCGGCCACCTTGGCATTGCGGCTCAGGTCCGCATTGGTGCGCTCGGAGGCCGGCATGCGCACGAAGCGCGCGTTGAACTGCGCCTTGGCCGCGTTCAACTGGGCGATCTGCCGGTTGATGCTCTGCATCGGCGGGCTGTCGGGCGTGAAGTTCTGCATCATCTGCGTGCGTTGCAGTTCGAGCGTCGCGATCTGCCGCTCGATATCGATGCCGCCCTGCAGATACGATTGCGCCTCGGCCGTCGGCTGGAGCGAGCCGACCGATGCCTGGTAGCCCATCAGCGAGGCTTCCGCCTGGTGCAGCTCGTCGCGCAGCCGCGGCAGCTCGCGGTTGATGAATTCGAGCGTTTGACTGTCGTTGGCGCGGCTGCGCGCGATGGTCGCCGCCACATAGCCTTGCGCGATCGAATTGGCGACGTTCGCCGAGAGATCCGGGTTGTCGCTGTCGTAGGTGATCTGCACGAGCCCGGTATCGCTGCCCTTCTCGACGATCTTGAGCTTGCGCACGAAGCGTTGCAGCGCGTTCACGCCGTTCCAGGCCGTCACGTTGAATTCGGTGCCGGGCAACGCGTCGAGCTGCTTGACCTGAATCGAGACGCCGTCCGCCTGCGCCGGCTGGCCCACCGTGCCGTTCAGCAGCACCGCGCCGCTCGCGTCGAGCAGCGCGTAGGCTCCGTTGCCGAGCGCACGCAGCCGCAGCCGCTTGTTCTCGAGCCGGGTCGGCACCTTCATCGATTCGACCTCGATCTGCTCGCCGCCCCATGCGTAGGACGTCAAACCGAACCACGGATGAGACAGTTCGCCCGGCGTCGCGAACTTGTGCGCCAGCATGCCGAGGATCGGCAGCACGCGCGGCGCGGCGGTCACGTTGTAGCCGTATTGCGCCAGCACCGGATCGAGCACCGAGCGGCTCTGCATCATGCCGATCTCGGCCTCGGTGCGCGGCGGGCGCTGGCCCACCACCACCTGCTGGCCGTCCGCCGCGAAGCCGAGCGCATTGCGGCCCTGCGCCTCGACCTTGATCACCGCGTTCGCCGAATAGATCGGCGTGGCCAGCCAGACATACACCACGGCCAGCGCCACCACGGCGACCGTAATGCCGGCCACCGTCCACAGATGGTCGCGCAACACGCGAATCATGCCCAGTGCGTCCGGCGCGTCGTCTGGCATGCCTCCGGAATATCGGGCGTTCATAGTCGGAATGTTCACGTTGATCGTTCCTCTAGACCTTGCTCGTTGGGAAGGGATGCGGCGCGCGGCCGTGCGTCATCGCGTGGCCGCATAGAACAGGTACATGCTCGTCACCGTCGGCAGCAGTTGCTCCAGCAGGCGATTGAGCTGGGCGATGTGCGCGGTGCCCACGTACACGACATCGAGCGGTTTCAGGTCGAACTGGGTGGACAGCAGGATCGAATCGACCTTCGTCATGTCGAGCCGGTAGATGCTCGGCTTGGTCGGATCGTTCGGCGTGCGCCGGATCACGAGGATCTGGCGCGGCTGCGCGCTTTGCGGGTTGATGCCGTTCGCATTGGACAGCGCATCGGCCAGCGTCAGGCGGCCCTTGTCCATGAACAGGGTTTGCGGCTTCGAGATTTCGCCCAGCATGAACACGCGGCTCGCGTTGTGATCGGGCACGTAGACGATGTCGCCCGATTCGAGCGCCACGTTCTGCGAAACGTCGCCGCGATCGAGCGTGCGCTGCACGTCGAGCACGTAGGTCTTGCCGCCGCGCGTGAGCTGCACGCGTTGCAGATCCGCGTCGGTCAGCGAACCACCCGAGCGCGTGATCGCGTCGAGCACCGTGAGCTTCAGGTCGGTGATCGGCAGCGAACCGGGGTTCTTCACCTCGCCGGCAAGCTGGATCTGCTGGCTGCGGTACTGGATCACGCGCACGTCGAGCTGCGGCTTGATCGCGTAGTTCCCGAGGCGCGACACCAGCAGCGCGCTGATCTGCGCCGTGGTCTTGCCGGCCACCGCCACGCGGCCGACGGTCGGGAAATAGATGGTGCCGTCGGCCGCCACGCGCGCGCCGTCCGGCGTGATCTGCACGCCCGGCGCGCCGGCGCCGGCCACGGCGGTGGGGTCGAGCTGCGGCAGCGGCACGGCCGCCGCGCCGCTCACGGTCAGTTCCGGGTGGCCCCACACCGTGATGCCGAGGATGTCGCCCTGCCCGACCCGGTAATCGATCTGCGGGCCGCCCGGCGCCTGCGGCAACGCCGGGATGTCGGACTTCATGGCCTGCACCTGGCCGGTAATGACGCTGGCGTCGATCATCTGCACGGGGTACACCGGCGGCGGCGCATCGCTTTTCGCCGGCTCCTGCATTTGAGACGGATTCAGATACGGCCCGGGGGCGAGCGTGCAGCCTGCCGCCACCCAGCACGTCAACAGCGCGAACATCCTGCCCAAGTGTTTCATGTTGGTCATCCCGTAACGAGGTACGAATCGATCTATATGTGTGTGTCGGTTTTCAATACGCAGTGCGAATCGATTGGCCGGTGCTTAGTCAATAGGCCGCCGCGCGAATCTGATGCCCGAGGTAACTGCCTGCCGATTTCGACGGCATCTCGAGCGTGCGACGCTCGCCGCCTTCGTTGGCGCGTTCGGCCGCGCTCGCGCGCAGCAGGCGCTGGAATTCGCCCTTGATGATTCCGTAGCACTCGCAGGCATAGGCTTCGAGGCCCGCACGGTCGAGGATCGTGATCTTGCCGCGCCGTTGCGCGATCAGCCCGGCGTCCTGCAGCTTGCCGGTGGCCTCGGTCACGCCTTCGCGACGCACGCCGAGCATCGACGCGATCAATTGCTGGGTGACGGCCAGCTCGTCGGTCTTGAGACGATCCTGGGTCAGCAGCAGCCAACTGCTGACTTGCCGGACGATGTGATGACGCCGATTGCACAGCGAGTTCTGCGCGACCTGCGTCAGCAGCGCCTGGATGTAATACAGCATCAGTTGATGCACGAAGCCGTGGCGATCGAATTCGCGTTTGAACAGTTGCGCATTCATCGCATAGGCATAACCGCCGTTACGCACTTCGATGCGGGTCGGCATCGTGAAGCCGCCCGTCAGGACGGGCACGCCGATCACGCCTTCGTTGCCCACCGCCGCGACTTCCGCTGTGGCGCCGTCCGCCATCAGGAAAATCATGGAAATGATGGCCGTGGTGGGGAAATAGACTTTCTTGACCGTTTCCCCGGCATCGGACAGCAACTGGCCGCACTTCAATTGAACGAGTTGAAGATGAGGAGCAAGCGCATCCAATTCCGACGCGGGCAAGGATGCGAGAAGATGATTTGCAGGTTGTGTGGTCATGACATCGGACATGAATATTGGCGCTGGGTCATTTGACATACCGAAGTAATCGGGCCTGTAAGCTACAACGCAGGACAGCCAAGCATTTTTTTGCAGTGCACCAGCCCTCAACCTGGTGCGGAACAACTGCCGACGGGCATCTGCCGTTGCCGCGATTCATACAGCGATAACCATGCCAAGATACGCAAGCTGCTGTTTATTCAATGTTTTTTTAATTTCGTTTTAAACACATCGGGATTTTTCGCCGTAAATGTCTCGAATCTGAGCTATTTTCCGGCCACGCTCCGCACGCGCGATGCATTGCACAAGTTGCTGCACCGCATTCAAGCCGCCGCGGATGCAAGATTGTCAAGGCGCGGCGCGCGTCAAGGCCTCGCATCCGGCCGCGCGGTGCCGGCGATTTTCGGCGGGCGCAATTCGATTCGAATTGCTTCAGATTTGATACGGAGCCCGAAAAAGCGCGATCGCGCACTGTCATTGCCCTGACGTTCCTGTCCGCTCATTACTTTTTTCCCGCTTCGGCTCTGTGCGAAGCCGTACCGATTCGCGCCGCATCGCGCGATAGGATCGGGTCGGCGGTGTCATGCCCGCGACTCGATGGATGCGTGCCGGCACGGACTGAACGATCACGGAGGAACGGCGATGAAGGTCGCACTGATTCAAGATTGGCTGGTCACGTATGGCGGCTCGGAGAAGGTGCTCGAGCAGATTCTCGAATGCTTTCCGGACGCCGACCTGTTCAGCCTGGTCAACTTCATGCCCGAGCATCCGTTCCTCGCGGGCAGGACGGTGAAGACCTCGTTCATCCAGACGCTGCCGTTCGCGAAACGCCGTTATCGCGGCTACCTGCCGCTGTTCCCGCTGGCCATCGAGCAGTTCGACCTGTCCGGCTACGATCTGATCATTTCGAGTTCGCATGCCGTTGCGAAGGGCGTGCTGGTCGGCCCCGATCAACTGCATGTCAGCTACATCCATTCCCCGATCCGCTATGCGTGGGATCTGCAACACCAGTACCTGAACGAAAGCGGCCTGACGAAGGGCGTGCGCGCCTTCCTCGCGCGCGCGGTGCTCCACTACCTGCGCCTGTGGGACGTGCGCACCGCGAACGGCGTCGATGCGTTCATCGTCAACTCGCGATTCATCGGGCGCCGCGTCGAGCGGGCCTACCGGCGCGAGTCGGACGTGGTTCATCCGCCCGTCGACGTGGACGCGTTCGAACCCTGTTCGAACAAGGATGCGTTCTACGTCACGGTGTCGCGGATGGTGCCCTACAAGCGCATGGATCTGATCGTCGAGGCGTTCGCCGCGATGCCCGAGCGCCAATTGATCGTGATCGGCGACGGCCCGGACATGGAGAAGGTGCGCGCCAAGGCCGGGCCGAACGTGACGATCCTCGGTCACCAGCCGTTCGCCGTACTGAAGGATCACCTGCAGCGTGCGCGCGCCTTCGTGTTCGCGGCCGAGGAGGATTTCGGCATTTCGGTGGTCGAGGCGCAGGCGTGCGGCACGCCGGTGATCGCGTTCGGCAAGGGCGGCGCATGCGAGACGGTCATCGACGAAACCCAGCCTCACCCCACCGGCCTGTTCTTCGAGGCGCAGACGGTGGCGTCGATCCAGGCCGCCGTCGGCCGCTTCGAGGCGAATATCGCGCGGTTCTCGCCGCTCAATTGCCGTCTCAACGCCGAACGCTTCTCGAAGGCGCAATTCCGGCGCGGCTTGCTGACCGCCGTGCTGGGCGCGACCGAATCCCGTCAATCCCTGCCGTCCGTTCGCCGGATCCGCGCCGCGCTGCTCGACGCGCTGCGCGCGCCCGAGGCGGCCGGCCCGCATCCGGCGGGCGTGGCGTTGAACGTCGATTGACGCCGGGCCGGCGCCGCCGCCCGCGCTTGCGTGCGCGCCCGAACCGACGGCGCGCGCTGCCTCGCCGATAGTCGCACTCATACCTAAAAAAGGACCACGCGCTACCTGCCCGCCCCGCGACGACAACATCGCGGCGCAGGCAGCCAACCTATGCCCGCTTTCCATAGGAGTCCGCCATGTCCCAGTCAGCCGTTCCGGCCGGATCGCCCGGCCACGCAAGCGCACTGCCGCACCATGACGCCCCCACCTATCTCGGCGAGCTGCTCGAGTCGGGCCTGCTGATTGCCACCGGCGTGGACGGCCTGTATGGCCGCAGCGCGGTGTTCGAAAGCGTGGTCGAACGCGTGAACGCGCTGATCGGCCGCTGGGGCGACGGCAAGGAGGTCGAAGTATTGCGCTTCCCGCCCGCGATGAACCGCACGATTCTCGAGGAAAGCGGTTATTTCAAGCATTTCCCCGATCAGATCGGCAGCGTGTTCTGCTTCAGCGGCGACGAGGTGCGCCATCAGCGTCTGCTGGCCTGCCTCGACAGGCAGGAGGACTGGACGGAGGACGTCAAGCCCACCCGCCTCGCGGTCACGCCGGTGGCCTGCTATCCCGTCTATCCGATCATGGCCGCGCGCGGCCCGCTGCCCGCCGGCGGGCGGCTGATCGACATCTTTTCGTACTGCTGCCGGCACGAACCGTCCCGGGAGCCGGAACGGATGCTGATGTTCCGGCAGCGCGAATTCGTCTGTCTCGGCACGGCCGAGCAGGTGCAGGCGTTTCGCGAGGATCTGATCGGCTACGCGAAGGCCGCGATCGATGCGCTTGGCCTGCCCTGGTCGATCGAATTGGCCAGCGATCCGTTCTTCGGCCGCATCGGCGCGTTCATGGCGAACAGCCAGCGCCAGCGCGCGCTGAAGTTCGAACTGCTGGTGACCGGCATCAACCCGGACAAACCGACGGCCTGCGGCAGCTTCAACTACCACCTCGACCGCTTCGGCGAACTCTGGCAGATCGAAACCGCCACCGGCGCGACGGCGCACACCGGCTGCTGCGGGTTCGGGCTGGAGCGCCTGGCGCTGGGCCTGTTCCGGCATCACGGCTTCGATCCCGCGGCCTGGCCCGAATCGGTCCGCCGGGTGCTGTGGGCCTAACGTTCGAGCCGCGCCGCCTGCGCTTTCGCCGGTGCGCCTGCGGGCCCCGCCGGTTCCCCGTTCCGCCCCTGCCACGATCCTTACGGAGTGACGCCATGAGCAACGCCCATCACGTAGTCCGAAACATCATCGCCGAACTGAACTGCCTGGACGTGCCGGTCGACGCCGTGACCGACCGCACGGATCTTTACGCGGTCGGCCTGACGTCGCTGATGTCGGTGCAACTGCTGCTGGAAATCGAACGCGCGTTCGGCATCCGCATCCCCGAAGCGATGCTGACCTACGCGATGTTCGAAAGCATCGACGCGCTGGCCGAGGCCGTCGGCACGCTGCAGCAGGCCGATGCCGCTTGACATCGCGCGCTGCCGGCGTCATTTCAATCTCACCCGGGAGTTGAGCATGAAGCGTCTTGTCGACCCGAGCAAACTGTTCTACGGAATGAACATTCATCCTCGGTTTTGCGACAGCCCCTGGTTCAGAACCCCGCCAGGCTCGCGTCGACGTTTTCCCGGCGATAGCGATAGGCAGGCCGCCCCCGCTCAGCGCCCCGCCGGCACTTCCCGCTCGACGATATCGAGCAGCCGGCAGGCGGCCGCGTCCCAGCGGAAATCGCCGGCGCGCGCGCGGCCGAGCACGCTCAGCGATTCGCGAAGCTCGGGGTCGGTCATCATCTGCACGACCTTGGCGGCGATGTCCTCCACCGAGCGGGCGTCGCAATACAGCGCGGCGTTGCCGCACACCTCGGGCAGCGCCGCCTCGCGCGACGCGATCACCGGGCATCCGCACGACATCGCCTCCAGCGGCGGCAAGCCGAATCCTTCGTAAAGCGAAGGAAACAGGAAGCATCCGGCCTGCTCGTAGAGCGCCTTCAATTCGCCGTCCGACACGAAACCGGCCATCACCACGTCGTTCGACACCACGGCCTGGGCCTTCTCCCTCGCGTTGAACACGCGCAGGTCGAAGCCGCCCACCACCACGAACTGCCAATCGTGGCCGCCCTCGAGCTGCGCGACGGCGGCCAGCACGCGCGCCAGATTCTTGCCGACCGACAGGCTGCCGACGATCAGCACGTAGTTGTCGGGTTGCAGGTTCAGCCGCGACAGGACCGCGTTATCGGGCACGATCCGGTCGAAATGATCCACGCCGTTGTGAACGACCGAAATGCGCGACGCGGGAAGGTCGAGCCGGGCCATGATCCGGTGCTTCGAAAATTCGGACACCGTCACGATATGGCGCGCGGTGCGCTTCAGGATCGCGTAGGCGAAGCGGTACCAGAGACGGTATTTCCAGGAGTAGTTCCCGGGCAGGTCGTACACGGCCACGTCGTGCACCATCAGCACCTGGCGCCGCGCGAACAGCGGGCCGATATTGCACAGGCTCAGCAGCACGCGCTCGCCGACCGCCCACGGCAGTCCGAACTGCTCCCACAGCGAGCCGTCGAGCCGGGCCGACGCGGCGTGCTCGCCCGCGTACACCACGCCATCCTGCGCGTTCGCCGGCAACAGCAGGGTCGGACGCTGGCCCAGCGGAAACAGGCGCGCGAACGCCATGGCCAGCTCGTAGCCCACCCGTTGCACGCCGGTCATGCGCTGCGAGGCGAACTTGCCGTTGATGGCGAACCGCCTGCCCCGGCCGGCGCGGGCGGGCGGCTCCCGGGCGTCCTGACCGGCGCCGCGCATGACCGATGCGCGCGGCAGGTGCGGTTCCGTGGCGCGCGGGCGCGCCTCCTTGATCGTCTGGCTCATCGGGCGTGGCTCTCCGGGATTGGCGTCGGTCTGCGCATTAGGCAATTCGGCCCCGGCGCGCACCGTACGATCGCGCACACTGGCCGGCGCGCAACACTGTGCGCCGACGCACCGATCGATCGCCGCGATGCCGCGAGCATGCTGGGGCAGCGCTCCGTCCAATCGCTTCGCTTTCCTGCCGCCCCCATGCCCGACGCCGCCGGCCCGCACCGTCTCGATCACATCGACGCCATGCGCGCGATCGCCGTGCTGCTCGTGATGTGGACGCACTACGCCGAGCTGTACGCCACCTTCGCGGGCTCGCAATTCGCGCTCGACGCCCTGCAGCAGTCGGTCAATTTCGGCCGGATCGGCGTGGTGATCTTCTTCGGCATCAGCGGCATGCTGATTCCGAACAGCCTGCGCGGCTCGGCCGCCGGCGGCGCGCGCCGTTTCGTGATCCGAAGGGTGTTCCGGCTGTATCCGGCGTTCTGGCTGTCGCTGCCGATCGGCTATGCCGTGTATTGGCTGCTGTTCGGCCACCGGATGCCGCTGGCCGGCCTCGCCGCCAACCTGACGATGATTCCGACCGCGTTCGGCCGCGACGCGGTCATGTCGCACTACTGGACGCTCGAAACGGAGCTGTACTTCTACGCGCTGTGCCTCGCGCTGCACTGGCTCGGCGGGCTGCACCGGATGCGCACGCTGTGCCTGACCTGCCTCGGCCTGTGCGCCGCGTTCGTGCTCGGCTCGGCGCTGAAGCTGATTCCCGCCGACGCGCTCGGGCAATACAAGGGCATGCTGTATCACCTCGCGATCATGTTCTGGGGCGCGTGCTTCCGGCAGGCTTACGACACGCCGCGCGCCGCCGTGGGCTTCCGGCTGTTCGGGCGCGCGGTGTCGCTCTCGCATCGCGCGGCGTTCGCCGCCGTGACGGCGGCCGTGATCGGCATCGCCGTGCTGATGGCCGGCATCGATCTGCTCCATCGCGATTTCGTGCACGTGTCGGCGTCGCTCGGCTATCTGTTCGGGATCCTTGCGTTTCTGGCGTTCGCCACCGTGCTCCGGATCCGGGCGCAGGTGTTCGCGTGGATCGGCCGGATCAGCTATTCGCTGTATCTGCTGCACGGCATTCCGCTTTACCTGATCTACGGATATTGCAAGGCGAGCGGCCTGACGGGCGGCCCGCTCGGGCTCTACATGGCGCTGACCGTGCCGCCGGCGCTCGCGCTGGCCTGGGCGAGCTACCGGCTCGTCGAAACCGCCGGTATCGCCGCAGGCTATGCGCTGACGCCGTCGAGCCGCTCGCCGGGCGGCGCCGGGACGCGCCGGAATCCGCTCGACGCCGCCCGCCCGGCCCCGGCCGCGCGCGACGAGGCATGACGGGGCCGCGCAATCGAGCGCCCCGCCGCGCGTGCGCTGGCACACTGAACGGCCGGCGAACCTGACTTAATGTGGCGGCCTCGGTCAGCCGATCGTCCAGCCATCCCGCCGGAGGTTCCGATGTACGCCAAATCGATTTCGATGCTGTTCTACCTGTTCTTCACCTGCGTGATCTTCAATCCGCAGATTTCCGGCGTCACGATCTACCTCTATACGTTCCTGCCGTTTCTCGACCCGGGCTTCTGCCGATTCGTGCTGGCCACCTCGCGCCGCTGGCTGGTGCCGATCGCCATCGCGATGGCGGCCTGCCTGCTGACCAACCCGGTGATGGCCGCGAAGATCGTCTCGATCTTCGCCTGCGTGGGCTACCTGATGTACACGATCTCGAAGCGGATCGATTATCTGCATCCGTGGATGATGATCAATATCGTGTTCGGCCTCGCGCAGTTCGTGCTGTATTACGCAGACTATTCGCTGTCGGTGGCGATGGGCCCCGATCAGGTGTCGAAGATGCTGTGGGGCGATTCGGCCACGCAGACCAACGCGAACTATTACGCCATCCTCTATTTCGCGCGCGTCAGCGGGTTCTCGCGCGAAGCTGGCTTCTTCTCGTCGCTGCTGTCGGCCGCGTTCGTGCTGTACCTGTTCCAGGGGCGGCGCAACCGCTGGATCATCGCGATGTATTGCGTCGGCCTGTTCATCAGCTTGTCGAAGGCCTCGTTCGTGCTGCTGATCTTCGCCGGGCTGTACGCGATACGGCGGCAATTGCGGGCGCTCCTGCCGCTGTTTTCGCTGGCCGCGTTCTTCGCCGTGACGATGGTGCTCGCGCTGTACATGAGCGCCCACGATTTCTTCGGCTCGGAAACCTTCGCCCACCGCTTCGCCGGCTACCCGTTCCTGATCGACGCGAGCTTCGCCGACCTGGTGCGCGGCGTCACCTCGCAGCAGCTCAACGACGAATACGGCTATCTGCCCTACCTCGCCTCGAACCGCGACCTCTACGCGATCAGCTCCGTCACGTTCACCGGCATTCCGGGCCTGTTCGCCGACGTGGGGCTGCTCGGCGCGCTGGTGGTGCTCGGCGTGTTCGCGTTCACGGCCAGCGACGGCTTCGTGATCCTGCTCTGCCTGCTGATCACCACCACGGTTA
>NZ_JAAGPF010000090.1 GCF_017104645.1 Burkholderia sp. Ac-20379 | reverse complement strand
CTCGGCGCTGGTGGCGGCCAGCAGCGCGGCCAGTTCGCCCTGCGGGTCGGTCAGCAGCGCGCCCGCGTCGGGGCTGCCGGCCGCCAGCCGCACGATGCCCACCGGGAACGCGGCGGCATCGCGCTGCGTGCCGCGAATCAGCACGGTGTAGGGCGCGGCGTCGGCGCCATCGCTGAAGCACAGCTTCTCGAACACGCCGAAATCGCTCATGACGAGGCTGCGCGCGCTTTCCCATACCTGCGGGTCGTGCCGCTTGCGCCAGGCCACCAGGCTCGCGATGGTGCCCACCCGAATGCCGTGGCGCGCGCCGAACTCGCGCAACTGCGGCAGCCGCGCCATCGTGCCGTCGGGGTTCATCACCTCGCAGATCACCGAGGCGGGCGCGAAGCCGGCCAGCCGCGCGAGATCGGAGCCGGCCTCGGTGTGGCCGGTGCGCGCGAGCACGCCGCCGTCCTTCGCGCAGAGCGGAAAGATGTGGCCGGGGCTGACGATGTCGGCCGGCATCGCGTTGGCGGCCACCGCTGCCTTCACCGTGACGGCGCGGTCGTAGGCGGAAATGCCGGTGGTCACGCCGTGCGCGGCCTCGATCGACACGGTGAACGCCGTCGCGTGCGACGCGCGGTTGTCGTCCACCATCGGGCGCAGGCCCAGGCGCAGGCAGTATTCGCGCGTCAGCGTCAGGCAGATCAGCCCGCACGCTTCGCGCGCCATGAAGTTGACGATCTCCGGCGTCACCGCTTCGGCGGCCACCACCAAGTCGCCCTCGTTCTCGCGGTCTTCGTCGTCGACAAGAATCACCATCTTGCCGTCGCGCACATCGCGAATGATTTCCTCCGGCGAGGAAAGCGCAGCGTGTTCAAACATTTCGAACTCCCAAACCTTGCATGTCAGCGGCCAGCCGGCCCAACGTTTCCTGTGTCACGGTCATGTCAACGCAAAGGGCATGCCAACGAGGCATCGCCTTGCCCGCAGGCGCGGTCGCACGCCGTGTCTCACCGCTGAGACGAACGGCGTCGCACTGTCTCAGCGCTGCGCGAGACAGCCGGTACGTGCGGCGAGGCGGTGGACGAACGAGGAAGAACGGGAAGCGCGCGGGCCGATGGCGCGGCCGATCCGTCAGGCGTCCGGAACGATGCGCGCGGATGGCATGGAGCTTGCAGAAGAGAGGCGTAGTGCGGAACAGCCTGCACTCAACACATCGGAGTAGAGACAGATATGAAACTCGGACTTTTCATGATGCCGCTTCACGACCCGAAGCGGAACTACACGGAAGTGCTCAAGCAGGATCGCGAGGCGATCATCATGGCCGACAAGCTCGGCTATGCGGAGGCGTGGGTGGGCGAACACTACTCGTGCAGCGCCGAGCCGATCGCCAACCCGCTGCAGTTCTTCGCATCGCTCGTGCACGCCACCAAGGACATCAAGTTCGCCACCGGCGTGATCAACCTGCCGCAGCATCACCCGGCCACCGTCGCCGGCGACGTCGCGCAGTTCGACCACCTCAGCGAAGGCCGCTTCATCATGGGCGTCGGCCCCGGCGGCCTGGTGTCGGACATGGAACTGTTCGGCACGGGCGAGAAGAACCGCGCCGAGATGGTCACCGATTCGGTCGAGATCATCCACAAGATCTGGGGCTCGGATGCGCCGTACAACATCAAGGGCAAGTACTGGGACGTGGTGATCGAGAAGAACCACATCCCCGCCATCGGCTTCGGCCCGATGCTCAAGCCGTATCAGCAGCCGCATCCGCCGCTGGCGATCTCCACCATGAGCCCGAATTCGAGCAGCGCGAAACATGCGGCCATGAAGGGCTGGGGCATCGTCTCGGCGAACTTCATTCCGCCCGCGTTCGCGAAATCGCACTGGGAGCAATACGCGATCGGCTGCGAGCTGGCCGGCAAGCCGCAGGACCGCTCGCAATGGCGCGTCGCGCGCTCGATCCTCGTGACCGAGACGGACCAGCAGGCCGAGGATTACCTGGCCGGCCCGAACAGCTACTCCTGGTACTACGACTACATCATCCAGGACATGGCCGTGTTCAACATGCTCGGCATCCTGAAGCCGGACGCGTCGATCCCCGACGCGGACGTGACGCCGAAGGCCTGCCTCGACTGGATGGTGATGTCCGGCTCGCCGAAGACGGTGCTCGACAAGCTGGTGGCGTTCGTCGACTACGTCGGCGGCCCGTTCGGCACGCTGCTGGCCACGCAGAAGGATTGGGACCAGCCGGAGCTGCACAAGTCGTCGATGCGCCTGCTGGCCACCGAAGTGATGCCGAAGCTGCGCGCGTATTGCGCGGAAATCTCGACGACCACCGCGTAACCCGTAACCCGGCATCGCGCCGCCTGCCGGCGCGAGCCGATTCGTGGCCGGCCCCGCACGTATCCGCAGACGGGCGTGGCCGGCGTTCTCTCCTCCAGCCGCGCGTGGCGTGTCCTCCGCCCGCGCGGCTTTTTCTTTTTGCGCGCCCCGGCGGCCTGCAATCGCGCCGCGCCCGTCTCACGTCTCGCAACGCCGAGACACCCAGTCGCAGCCGTGCAATCGGATCGTTCGCAGCGGTGAGATTGGCCGCGCCGCGCGCACTCGCCAATGTGGCAGGATGCTTGCCAATCAATGGGATAGCCGCGGCGCACGCAGATGGCATGGAGCTTGCAGAAAAGCCCCGTCGGCCCGCGTCGCGCGATCAAGGCAACGTGTCTCCTCGATGCACACGACCCGTACCGATGAAAGCGAGGCATCCGCGGTTCCTTCGTTTTCCAAAGCAATTCAACGCAGCATCCCAGCGTGCTGCCGGTTCATGCGATCCGGCAGGTGGTACGAATCTCACGCGTCGCGGGCGTACCCGCCAATCGGTACCGCGACGCGCATGTCAGGAGGAGAAAACAGTGTCGAACACACGAGAACACTCGGACGCCGAACATTTGAAGGCGCTCGGCTACGAACAGAATTTCGACCGCAGCATGTCGCTTTGGGCCAATCTGGCGCTTGGCTTCCTGTATCTGTCGCCGCTCGTCAGCGTGGTGGCGATGTTCGCGCAGGGCCTCGCCACCGCGGGGCCGCCGTCGATCTTCTGGATCCTGATCGTCGGCTGCGGCCAGATGCTGGTGGCGCTGATCTTCGGCGAAGTGGTGGCGCAGTATCCGATCGCGGGCGGGCTGTATCAGTGGGCGCGCCGGCTCTGGAACGGCCAGTATGCATGGCTGCTGTCGTGGATCTATCTGTCGTGCGTGATCGTTGCGATTGCAACCACCGCGATGTTCGGTTCGAGCTTCGTCGCCAACCTGTTCGTCGGCACGCGCGCGCAACCGGTGGTGCCGATCACGCCGGGCATGACGGCGATCGTGGCCGGCACCATGCTGTTCGTCGGCATGATCCTGAACCTCACCGGCACCAAGACGCTGTCGCGCATCGCCAGCGCCGGCCTCGCCGCCGAGCTGGTGGGCGTGGTCGCGGTGGGCCTGTATCTGCTGATCTTCGAGCGCAGGAACTCGCCGGCGGTGTTCCTCGACACGATGGGCACGGCGATCCACGGCAACTACATGCCGGCCTTCATCGGCGCGGCGCTGGTGGGCCTGTTCATGGTGTACGGCTTCGAAGCCTGCGGCGAGGTGGCCGAGGAAGTGCCGAACCCCGGCCGGCAGATCCCGCGCGCGATGATGCTGACGGTGGTGATCGGCTGCGTGTCGGCGGTGTTCTCGTTCGCCGGCTACGTGCTGGCCGCGCCGAACCTGCAGGACATCGTGGCGGGCAAGGTGACGGACCCGATTCCCGAGATGCTCAACAACGCGATCGGCTTCTGGGGCACCAAGATCTTCCTCGTGATCGCGCTGACCTCGTTCCTCGCCTGCGTGATGGGGCAGCAGGCGTCGGCCAGCCGGCTCGTCTACTCGTTCGCGCGCGACAACATGTTTCCGGGCTCGGCGATCTTCGCGCGGCTGACGAAGAAATGGCACGCGCCGGTGTGGGCCAACATCGCCGTCAACACGCTGTCGGGGCTGCTCGTGATCTTCGTGTACTGCGTGCCCGGCTCGTTGTACCGCGTGGCCGGCATGCAGATGCTCGCGGGCTACATCGCGTTCCAGATGGTCGTGCTGGCCGCGCTGCGCGCCCGCTTCAAGGGCTGGAAGCCGGCCGGTTCGTTCTCGCTCGGCGGCTGGGGCTGGCTCGTCAACCTCGGCGCGCTCGGCTACGGCGTGTTCGCCTGCATCGTGCTGGCCACGCCGTCGAACGACATGAGCCTGTCGCTGGTCGATCGCTGGATCGCGCTGGTCGGCATGCTGGTGGTGCTGGCGACGGGTGCGCTGTATCTCGTGATAGCCAAGCCGCACCGCCGTTCGAACGCGCCGGAAGGCGATGCGGTGGAGGTGGCGAACCAGATGCGCGCAAATCGCGCGGCGAAGCCGTATCGCGAGACGGAAGCGCGGGGGAAGAAGGTCGCGGCTTGAGCCTGCACGGCCGGAAGCGGCGCGCGCGATGCGCGGGCTGTTCCCCGTAAAAAACGGAGCCGGTGGGCAACCACCGGCTCCGTTTTGCTTGGTGCGGCGCGGGCGGCTTATTGGCCATCTTTCCCGGCCTCTTGGCGGCTTTGCCGCGACGTGGCAAGCGTCGCCCACGCCAGTGCAAGCGGCAAGCCGCCTACGGCGCTTTCCGGCCCGCGCCGGGCCGAACCCGCATCGCGCCGCTCAGGCGGGCGCCCATCCCCCATCTTCCACCAGCCGCGTCATGCTCATGCGCTGCGCCAGCGACACGTCGAAATTCGCCTGCGCATGGCGATGCGCCGTCGCGAGCACCGACACCGGCACGCTGGCCAGCGTCAGATCGAACGCCCGCACCACGCGGCGCGCCGATTGCAGTTCGTCGCTGTCGAGCGCGCCCGGCGCGACGCCGGTCAAGCGCGCCGCCGCGCGGCCGAAGCCGCGTTCGGCGCGGCGGAATTCCTTGGCCGTCAGCGTCGCGTAGCCGAGCCGATGCAGATAGGCCAGCACGAACGCCGCGCGCACGATGGTGCCGAGATGAAAGGCCGAGGCGCGGCTCGTTTCGAGCACGCTCAGGCACAGGAAATTGCGCACGGAGATGTCGACGCGCGCCGTCTCGTTGAGCGGCGGCGAAGGCGCGGGGCGGGCACGGCCCGGAATCCAGGGTTGCAGCATGGTATGTCGCGAATCGTCGGTCGGAAGGCGGGCACGCGCGGCAGGCTTGCCGCCGCACCCGGCGAAGCGCCGGCTCCGCACCGCCGATCGGCGGCCCGGTTGAGCGCCCCGTCTTTCCGCAACTGGCGTGCCAATCCGCCAAACCACTGATTTCAATGGCATTCTCACGCCGGGCAGCGTGCCTGTCTCACCGGTGAGACGGCGCCGCGCGGCCCGGTTGAGACGCCGTCGCACGCGGCTTGCCGCGCTGAAGCAGATACACGCCCGCGAAGATCGCGGCCATCGCGGCCAGATCGAGCGCCTGCGCCGCCTCGTGCCCAACCGACACGCCCAGCGCCAGCGCCACCACCGGCGGGATGTAGGTCACGCCCGACGCAGCCACCGCGCCGAGCCGCCCGACAATGAAGTAGTACAGGATATAGGCCACGCCCGTGCCGGTCAGCCCGAGACCCAGCACCAGCCCGAGCGCGGCGCGCGTGTCGTGCGTCACGGCCGTCATGCCGTGGAAATCGGTCACGCCGCACAGCACCGCCAGCGCGAAGCCGATCTGCCAGGTCGACAGCGCGAGCGGCGACAGCGCGAGGCCCGACAGATACCGGCGCGCATACACGAACGAGCAACCCACGCTGAACGAACCGCCCACCATGTACGCCACGCCCGCCAGATTCACGCCGGCGCCGTGCGCCCGCCACGGCTGCGCGATCATCAGGACTCCCGCGAAGCCGCAGGCGATGCCGGCCATCATCCGCGCGGTGGGCCGTTCCTGCCGCAACAGCGCCCACGCGGTGATGAACGCGAACACCGGGATCGCCCCGCTCAACATGCCGGCCACGCTCGACGGCAGCAGCGCCGCGCCTTTCGCGAACGCGTAGTAGTAGATCACCGTGGCCAGCAGCGACATCACGAGGAAGTGATGCGCGTGGCGCAGGTGCCGCCATTTCAGGTCGCCCCGAATCAGCGCCGCGATCAGGATCGGCAGGAATCCGAACAGCGTGCGGAGGAACACGATCTGCGTGGTGGAAATGTCCACGCTCGCCCACTTCATGAACAGGAAGTTGGTGCCCCAGATGAGGCCGAGCGCGACGAAGGCGGGGTAAGCGGGGTTCATGACGGCAGCTTCGATGGATTGTCGTGCTCCGGATTGTCGGGACTGCGCGGTTGCGGTACAAACCATATAAATTCCGTCATGACATAGAAAAACTTCACCATGAAACCCGTTCCGCCGATGAAAGCCTTGGTGGCCATGGAAGCCGCGATGCGTTTGGGCAGTTTTACTCTTGCTGCACAGGAACTGAGCGTGACCCCCGGCGCCGTCGGCCAGCAGATCCAGAAGCTCGAGGAATGGCTCGGCGTCGCGCTGTTCGTGCGGCAGATCCGGCAGGTCACGCCCACGGCCGAAGGGCGCGCCTATTTCGCGCGCATCCAGCCCGCGCTCGCGGAGATCGTGCAGGCGAGCCGGCGCGTACGCGAGCGCCGCAACCACAGCCTGCGGATCTCCATGCCGCCGAGCTTCGCCGCCAAATGGTTCGCGCCGCGCATGGCCGATCTGCTGCAGGCGCATCCGGGCATCGCGCTGAGCTTGTCCACCTCGGTCGCGATGGTCGATTTCGAGCTCGACGGCGTCGATCTGGCCGTGCGGCATTTCGACGGCGTCGACGCGAATCTGGCGGTAGAGCGGCTGTGTGCCGATGCTGCGCACGCCTATTGCAACCCCGCCTACGCGAAGCGCATGAAGCTGAAACGCCCCGCCGATCTGGTTGCGGCCTCGTTGCTGCACAACACGCTGCATCCGCACTGGCACGCGTGGCTGGCGCGCTTCGGCGCGCTCGACGAGGCCCGCATCGACGCCATCGCCGGCATCCGATTCGATCAATCGCTGATGGCGATCGAGGCGGCCGTGCGCGCACAGGGCGTGGTGCTGACGAGCCCGGTGCTGGTGGAGGCGGAGTTGGCGGCGGGCACGCTGGTCGAGCCGTTCGACGCCGCGCTGCCGTTGTCGAACGGCTATTACCTGGTGCACCCGCACGCGGAGGCGCTGCCGCCGAGCGCGGCGGCGCTGAAGGCGTGGATGCTCGCGAGCATGGCGGCGGCGGACAAGCGCGCGTGACGCGCGGCCATCGCCGCCCTTGCGATCACCGCCGCAGCAACGGCCCGGCCTTGCGCTCCAGCAGCGCGATCAGCTCGGGCTGCATGAAGGCGTAGTTGTCCGGAATATCGAGGCAGACCACGCGCTTGCCGCGCATATGCGCCGCGAACGCCTTCGACAGCTTCGCCTTGTGCGCGCGCTCCATCACGAACACGATCTCGGCCCAGGCGAGATGCTCGGGCGACAGCGGCGTATCGGCGTCGGGCGCGAGGCCGGCCGAATCGGTCTCGACGCCGGGCCATGAGGCAAATACGGCTTCGGCGGTGGGGCTGCGCAGCCGATTGCGGCTGCAGAGGAAGAGGGCGCGGGTCAAGGTTCGGGGCTGGGGATGGACGGGGTATGCGCAGGATCATAGTGCGCTTCCATCCCGCGCGGCCCCCCTACATCCGAATGTCGTAGCGCTTGAGCTTCCGGTAGATCGTCGCGCGGCTCATGCTCAGCGATTGCGCCGCCGCGTCGATGTTGTTCGCATGCCGCGTCAGCGCCTTGATGATGGCCGCGCGCTCGGCCGAGGCCAGCGCCGAACGCACGGTGTGATCGTCGCTGGCGGGATCGGCCGCCGCGTCGGCGGCCGTCGCGGCGGGCGGCGCCACGACGCTGGCCGGCGTTGCCATCGGCGGCGTGGCCAAGGGTGCCAGCGCCGGCCGCGGCGAACCGGCCAGCGGCGGCGCGAGCAGCAGATCCGCCGCGCTCACCACCCCGCCCTCGCTCAGCTTGATCGCCCGCTGCAGCACGAACCGCAACTCGCGGATGTTGCCGGGCCAGCGGTGCGCGAGGATCGCGGCCATCGCGCCGTCGTCGAACTTGATTGCCTTGCCCTCCGACAGCCGGGCCAGCAACGCCTGCGCGATGCCGGCCACGTCGTCGCGATCGCGCAGCGACGGCACGTCGATCACCACGCCCGCGAGCCGGTAATACAGATCCTCGCGGAACAGCCCCGCGGCCACCTTGTCGCGCAGGTTCTGGTGGGTCGCCGCGATCACCTGCAGATCGACCTGGCGCGGCCGCCCCGAGCCGAGCGGCGTGACCTCGCCCGATTCGAGCACGCGCAGCAGGCGCGTCTGCAACGGCAGCGGCATGTCGCCGATTTCATCGAGAAAGATCGTGCCGCCGTGCGCTTCGACGAAGCGGCCCTGATTGCCCTCGCGATTCGCGCCGGTAAACGCCCCCTTCGCATACCCGAACAATTCGCTGTCGATCAGCGATTCGGGCACGGCCGCGCAATTGAACGCCACGAACGGCCCGTTCGCACGGCCGCTGTCCTGATGGATCGCCTTCGCGAGCGTGTCCTTGCCGGTGCCCGTCTCGCCGAGCAGCAGCATCGGAATGCCGCTGTCCTTGAGCTTGTTCAGGATCGTCACGTTGGCCTGCATGCGGCGATCCGCGCCGGCGCATTCGGCGATCGTCACCGTCTGCGAACGGCCGGCGCGCAGCGCGCCGCGCTCGCCGCGCACCGATTCGAGCGCCACGGCCTGGGTGCGCAGCCGCTGCCGCGCGCCGGGCCACACCGACACCTTGTGCAAGCGGCCGGTGGACAGCAGCCGCAAGCCGATCGCGCGCAGATCGCCCGAATTCATCAGCGCAGCTTCGTCGCTGCGGTCGAACACGCTCCACAGGTTCGGATACGCGGCGCCGAGATCGGCGAAGCCGAACAGATCGCGTGCCGAACGCGTCGCGCCGGTCACCTGGAAATCGTCGCCGATCGCCAGCATCACGGCCGGGCCGGTGCGTCGATGAAACTGCAGCACGGCGTCGTCGGCGAACTGCGCGCGGAACAGCTTCGCTTCCAGCTTCACCGCGCTGTCGAGCGCGAGCTGATAGATCACGCGATGCGCCGATTCGGTGATGTCGCTGTTGCAGGTGGCGAGGTTGATGACACCCTTGATGTGCCCGTCGATGTTGCGCAGCGGCGCCGCCACGCACGACTGGGCAATCAGTTCGGAGAAATAATGATCCTGCTTGAACACCGAGGTGGCGCGCTGCTCGATCAGCGTCGAGCCGATGCCGTTGGTGCCGCCGTATTCCTCGTGCCAGTAGGTGCCTTCCTTGTCGCTGATGCAGTGGTAGGCGGGATCGTCCGGCGCGATCTCGACGAGAATCACGCCGCGGCTGTCGGCGAGCGTGGCGTTGTAGCCCACCGGCCCGATGATCGACAGCAGGCGCTGCAGCTCCGGCATCACGAGCGTGAGGTCGTCGTCGCCGAACGCGCTGCGCGCCTCGGTCAGTTCCGACGCGGTCAGCACCGGCACGGACAGCTTGGCGTCGGGCTGGATGCGGTACTTGTCCATGCACCGGCGCCACGACGAATACGGCGTCCAGTCCGGCGCGGTGCCCGAGCCCATCGCCGGCGCCGCGCCTTCGGATTCCGCCGTCAGCGCGGACATGATGTTTTCCAGATGATCGTCGATGCTCATAACCCACACTCCACCGCACAAGGCCGTAACCGGCATTCATGCAAAAGCCACTGCAATATCCGAGCCCAATGGCATCTCAACGATAACCATCTGATTTCAAAGTGAATTTATGCCGGAATGATTCGAGCGCGAGGGAAGGACTGCACTCGCGTGGTGCAGGATTACGCCCGAAAATTGACCCATGTCATATAGTGAGGCGCGCACGCTGGCCCTCATAGCCGGGTAAACCTTGAACGCCGCCGCGATGCGCTCGCCATGCACTCGCTTCGCACTGCGATGCAATCCGCGCGTATCCGCGCAGCGCGCCGCGCATGCGCCGTTCACCGCATCCGCGCGGTATCACGCGCGCGACACGCGCCGTCGCACGCGTGAGACACACCCGCCCCTGCCCTCATCAAGCACCTGATTTTCAAGAACTATTTCGAATGGCACGGCCTTTGCCTTTTTGACCGGCAAGCAGGCGATCGCGTCTGCGCTCCATCAATCAAGCAAAGGTGATCTCGCATGGCCTATCACGATGTCAATCTCTTCATCGACGGCGAATGGCGTCCGGGCGCGGGCGGCCAGACGCTCGACGTGACCAACCCCGCCACGGGCGCGCGCATCGGCGCCGTGGCGCGCGCCGAAACGCAGGACGTCGAACTGGCGATCCAGGCCGCGCAGAAGGGCTTCGTCGCATGGCGCGGCATCTCGGCGTTCGAGCGCGCCAAGACGATGCGCAACGCGGCATCGCTGGTCCGCGAACGCGCCGACGCGATCGCCACGCTGCTCACCACGGAAGAAGGCAAGCCGCTCGCGGAAGCGCGCATGGAAGTGAACTCGGTGGCCGACCTGCTCGACTGGTTCGCGGACGAAGCGCGCCGCGTGTATGGCCGCGTGATTCCGGGGCGCCAGCCGAACGTCATGCAGACGGCGCTCAAGGAGCCGGTCGGCCCGGCCATCGGCTTCACGCCGTGGAATTTCCCGGTCGCGCAGATCATGCGCAAGGTCGCGCCCGCGCTCGCGGCGGGCTGCTCGATCATCGTCAAGGCGCCCGAGGAAACGCCGGCCTCGCCGGCCGCGCTGATCCAGTGCTTCCACGATGCCGGCGTGCCGGCCGGCACGATCGGCCTGCTGTTCGGCGTCCCCGCTGAAATTTCCGAGTACGCGATCCCGCATCCGGGCATCCGCAAGGTGTCGTTCACCGGCAGCGTGCCGATCGGCAAGCAGTTGGCCGCGCTCGCGAGCCGCCACATGAAGCGCGCGACGATGGAGCTGGGTGGCCATGCGCCCGTGATCGTCTGCGAGGACGCCGATCTCGAATCGGCCGCCACGCTGCTGGCCGGCGCGAAGTTCCGCAACGCCGGGCAGGTGTGCGTGGCGCCCACGCGCTTCCTGATCGCGCGCCGCGTATACGCCGCGTTCTGCGACAAGTTCGCGGGCAAAGCGGCCGCGCTGAAGGTGGGCGACGGCCTGGCCGACTGCACCACGATGGGCCCGCTGATCAACGAGCGCCGCCTGCAAAGCGTCGAACGCCTGGTGGACGACGCCGTGGCCAAGGGCGCGCGTCTGCTGACCGGCGGCAAGCGCCTCGACGGCCCCGGCCACTTCTACGCGCCGACGGTGCTGGCCGACGTGACCACCGAGATGGACGCGATGAACGACGAGCCGTTCGGCCCGATCGCGCTGCTGATGCCGTTCGACGATCTCGAGGACGCACTGCGCGAAGCGAACCGCCTGCCGTTCGGCCTCGCCTCGTACGCCTGGACGCGCGACAGCGCCACGGCCTCCACGCTCGCGCGCGGCATCGAAGCCGGCATGCTGACCATCAACCACCTCGGCCTCGCGCTGCCCGAAACGCCGTACGGCGGCATCCGTGAATCCGGCATCGGCTCGGAAGGCGGGCCGGAAGCGGTCGAGGCCTATCTGAACACGAAGTTCGTTTCTCACTTGAACGGGTAGACCGCCGTGAACATCGATCTGCAATTCCGCGAGGCGATGGCCCGCTTTCCCGGCGCCGTCACCGCCATCACCACCGCCGAAAGCACGGTGCCGCTCGGCTTCATCGCCACGGCCGTGTGCAGCCTGTCGGCGGATCCGCCGTCGGTGATCGTCTGCGTCAACAAGTCGGCGTCGGCGCACGACGTGATCTTGCATCAGGGCTTCTTCGCCGTGAACATCCTCGCCTCGGAGCACGCGCAGGTGGTGCGCCAGTTCGGCGAGAAGAAGGGCGCCGAGCGGTTCGCCGGCATCGATTGGCGCATGGGCGAAACCGGCGCACCGCTGCTGACCGATGCGCGCGTCGCGCTCGACTGCACGCTCGCCAAGGCGCACGACGGCTTCTCGCACACCATCCTGGTGGGCGTGGTGCAATCGATCCTGATGCCCGACGAGGCGAACGGCCACTGCCTGCTGTGGCAGGGCCGCAGCTTCCACAAGGCGATCGAGCTGGCGCTGACCTGACCGGCGCAACGCCGCCCGCCGCGCGCGGGCGGCGTCTTCCACGACAGAAGGCTTCGTGAGCATCTACGCAATCAACTACGGCGTCGGCCAGTACGCCATCGGCGAGGCGCAACTGCGCGCCTGCTTGGGCGACGCCGGCGCGGCGGCCCGCATCACCGTCACGCGCTTCGACGCGCTCGATCTCGACGCGCTGGCTAGCGCCCGCTTCCTGGTCGCGCCGCGCTTCGACACCGATGCGATCCGCCGCCACGCGCCGCGCCTCGAACTCGCGCACTGCATCAACGCGGGCGTGGAGCGCTTCATGCCGCTCGACTGGCTGCCGCCCGGCGCGGTGCTGACCAACAGCAGCGGCATTCATGCCGGCAAAGCGCGCGAATACGCGCTGATGGCGATCCTGATGCTGAACGCGGCGATGCCGCGCTTCATCGGCGATCAGGCGCGCCACGCGTGGCGGCCTCGTTTCACCGCGCCGGCGCGCGGCAAGCGCCTGCTCGTGGTGGGCACCGGCGGCATCGGCGCGGCGGTGGCGCAGGCGGTCCGCGATCTCGGGCTGCACGTGACCGGCGTGTCGCGCAGCGGACGGGCGACGCCGGGCTTCGAGCGCGTGGTGGCCCGCGACGGGTTCGACGCCGTGCTGCCCGACGCGGATTTCGTCGTACTGGCCTGCCCGCTGACGCCCGACACGCGCGGGCTGCTGTCGGCCGAACGGATCGCGCGCATGCAACCCGGCGCGGGTATCGTCAACATGGCGCGCGGCGCGGTGGCCGATTACGCGGCGATCGCCGCTGCCCTGGCGCGCGACGCGCTGTGCGGCTGCATCGCCGACGTATTCGACGCCGAGCCGCTGCCCGCCGACGCGCCGCTCTGGGACGCGCCGGGCTTCGTCGTCACGCCGCACGTGTCCTGCGACGCACCCACCGGCTACGTTGAGGCCGGGCTCGCGATCTTCGGCGCGAACGTGCGCGCGATCCTGCGCGGCGACGCGCCGAGCCACGTGGTCGATCCTGCGCTCGGCTACTGAGCCGCGTCGCCGCGCACCGCGCCGCACCTCCCGCCGCTCTCAGGCGGGAGACGCATCTCAGCCCTGAGATGCGACTGGGCCGCCGCGCGTCGCGCGCACGATGCGGCGCGGGCCACCTCGATCGCGCCGAAACCCATGCCCCGCCTGACGGACAGCGGTTTTTTACATGCCGATGTCGGTTTGGCACGATTACTGCAAAACCTCTGGCGCCGCCCGCGCGGCCTTGTCTTTTCCGTCGACATACCCGCCATGCATGCGCGCGCATCCATCAGGATTCCGCACGATCTGGCGCGTTCTCACCCCAGAGGGGACCCACGCAAATGAAAACAATCCTGACTCCCGCCGCAGCCGCCGTCGCCATCGCCACGCTGTGCGCGGCCGGCGTCGCGCAGGCACAGAGCAGCGTCACGCTGTACGGCGTGCTCGATACGGGCCTGAACTTCACCACCAACGCGGGCGGCCACCGGGCCTTCGCGATGGTCAGCGGCGATACGTCGGAAACGCGTTTCGGCATCAAGGGCAGCGAGGATCTGGGCGGCGGCCTGAGCGCGATCTTCAACCTCGAGAACGGCGCCAACCTGAACACCGGGCAATTGAACGAAGGCGGCCGGCTGTTCGGGCGGCAGGCCTGGGTGGGCCTGAGCTCGGCCCGCTACGGCACGTTCACGATGGGCCGCCAATACGACGCGACGGTCGACCTGTGGAGCCCGTTCACGGCGGCCGGCAACGCGATCGGCGATCTGGCCGCACACCCGTTCGACAACGACAACGCCGATTACGACTACCGCTTCGACAACTCGGTGAAATACGTGAGCCCGACGCTGAACGGCTTCACGTTCGAGGGCGTGTACGGCTTCAGCAATGCGACGCACTTCGCCGCCAACCGCGCCTACAGCGCGGGCGTGAGCTACGCGGCCGGCCCGTTCTCGGCGGCGGCGGCCTACATGCGCCAGAACGGCAGCAACACCACCACGGCGGGCGCGGTGGGCGGCGACGGCGTGTTCACGGCCTCGCATCAGCAGAACCTCGACGCGGGCGTGAAATGGACGTTCGGCGACGGCTCGAACGTGGCGCTCGCCTATTCGCACGTCGACGTGTACGGCCCGACCGCCAACGGCTATGCGCCGAATCTCGGCAGCCAGGCGTGGGGCGCATGGAAGTTCGACAACCTCGAAGTGAACGGCCAGTACTTCATCAACCCGGCGCTGTTCGCGGCGGCGTCCTACACGTTCACGCACGGCAAGCTCGAAGCCGCGAACGGCGGGGGCAGCCCCAATTGGCACACGCTCGCGCTGATGCTGAACTACGCGCTCAGCAAACGCACGTCGGTCTACGTGCAGGGCGCCTGGCAGCACACCAACGGCCGCACCGGCACCGATCTCGATTCGGCGCACATCGTCGGCTCGGCGGATCTGTCCTCCAGCGGCAACCAGATGGTGTATCGCGTCGCGCTGATGCACACGTTCTGAGCGGCCGCCGCGCCGTGTCTCAGCCCCGCCGCGGCGTTGTCGCAGGTTTGAGACACCGCGCCGGCCGCTGTCGCGGCAAGCGCGTACCATCCTTGAAAAACAAGCAGTTACGGCGCCCGCGCGGGGCTGGCACGAAGCTTGTATGCAGATAGCGGAACGCGGTGGCGCGAACTCGCCGGTGCCCTTGCCCGGCGCGACGACGGCCCGTCTCACCGAAGACGGGCCGCGGTTTTCCCAGGAGGATTTTGTGGTTGATTACATCGTTGTCGGAGGCGGCCCGGCGGGCTGCGCTACCGCCGGTCGCCTGACCGAGGATTCGAGCGTGTCCGTCATGCTGTTCGAGCAGGGCCCGCGCGACGTGAACCCGTACATTCACATGCCGGCCACCTACTTCAAGACGGCCAAGGGCAACCTGCTCACGCGCTACCGCCTGCAGCCGCAGCGCCAGCAGAACGGCGTCACGCCCGAGATGGTGCAGGGCCGCGTGCTCGGCGGCGGCAGCTCGGTCAACGCGATGGTGTACATGCGCGGCTGCCCCGAGGATTACGACGGCTGGGCCGCGATGGGCTGCGACGGCTGGGGCTATGCCGACGTCCTGCCGTTCTTCCGCAAAGCCGAGGATAACGAACGATTCTCGAACGACGCGCACGGCACCGGCGGCCCGCTCGGCGTGTCGGATCAGCGCTACACGCACTATCTGACCAAGGCCTGGCTGCGCGCCTGCCAGGAACTCGGCATCAACTTCAACGAGGATTTCAACTCCGGCAAGCAGGCCGGCTGCGGCCTCTATCAGACGACCACGCGCGACGGCAAACGCTGCAGCGCCGCGAAGGCCTACCTGTATCCGGCCCGCCACCGCAAGAACCTGACCGTCAAGACCGATTCGCGCGTGGTGCGCATCGTCGTCGAGAACGGCCGCGCGGTGGGCGTGGAGCACGTCGAGAACGGCCAGCGCCGCATCGTGCGCGCCGAACGCGAGGTGATCGTCTCGGCCGGCGCGATCGGTTCGCCGCATCTGCTGATGCTGTCGGGCATCGGCCCGGCCGAGCATCTGCGCCGCGCCGGCGTGCCGGTGGTGCACGACCTGCCGGGCGTGGGCGAGAACCTGCAGGATCACATGGACATGTTCCTGATCTACGACCTGACCGGCGAACACAGCTACGACCGCTACAAGAAGCTGCGCAACCAGGTCAGCGCGGGCCTGCAATACGCGCTGTTCCGCAGCGGCCCGGTGGCGTCGAACATCTGCGAGGGCGGCCTCGTCTGGTACGGCGCGGAGGACGATGCGCTGCCGAACCTGCAATACCACTTCCTGCCCGGCGCGGGCGTGGAGGAAGGCGCGGACGAAACGCCGAGCGGCAACGGCCTGACGCTCAACGTCTACCAGACGCGCCCGCGCTCGCGCGGCACGGTGCGCCTGGCCAGCGCCGATCCGGGCGTGGCGCCGCTCGTCGATCCGAATTACCTTGGCGATCCTTACGATGCCGAAGTGCTTGCGGAAGGCGTGCGCATCGGCCAGGAAATCCTCGCACAGAAGGCGCTGAGCCCCTACGTGAAGGCCCCGTACCGCCCCGGCGGCATCCTGCGCACGAAGGAGGAGCGGATCCGCTTCGTGAAGGAAACCGGCCAGGGCGCGTTGCATCCGTCGGGCGCCTGCCGGATGGGCACCGACGCGCTGGCGGTGGTCGATCCGACGTTCCGCGTGCACGGCCTCGACGGGCTGCGCGTGGCCGACACGTCGATCATGCCGGCGCTCGTGTCGGGCAACACCAACGCGCCGTCGATGATGCTCGGCGAGCGGCTGGCCGATTTCATCCAGCGCGGCGCGAGCACGGCGGTGTCCGAACGCACGGTGCGCTTCGATCTTGACCTGTCCCGCTTCCGTCAGGATAAAATCGCGTCCTGACAAAGCCGCGCCGCGCTTCCAGCGCTCGACGCGACAGCAAGCATTTCAACGCGACACGGGAGAGACCGCCTGCGAACCAGGCGGCGCCGACGGAGCAACCGCCCCGGAAACTCTCAGGCCAAAGGACCGTGTCGCGTCAACATCTGGAGAGCGGCGCATCGGGCGCCCACCGAAGGAGATTCGCACGGCCCCGGCCGCGCGAAGCAAACTCTCAGGTACAAGGACAGATGGGGCATTTGCTTGACTGGACGTGTACCCATGACGAGGATTGCAATCATCGGCGCCGGCATCACCGGCGTCACCACCGCCTATGCGCTCGCGCGGCGCGGGTTCGATGTAACGGTGGTCGAACGAAATCGCTACGCCGCGATGGAGACCTCCTTCGCCAACGGCGGCCAACTCTCGGCCAGTAACGCCGAAGTCTGGAACAGCGCCGCGACGGTCCTCAAGGGCCTGAAATGGATGATGACGGCGGACGCCCCGCTGCTGCTGAATCCCACGCCGAACTGGCACAAGTATTCGTGGATGGGCGAATTCCTGCGCCATATCCCGAACTACCGCGGCAACACCGTCGAAACCGTGCGGCTTGCGATCATGGCGCGCGAGCATCTGTTCTCGATCGCCGAGCAGGAAGGCATCGATTTCGATCACGAAACGCGCGGCATCCTGCATATCTACGGCGATCGCAAGGGCTTCGAGGCGGCCTCGGCCGTCAACGTGCTGCTGCGGCAAGGCGGCCTCGACCGCACCGCGGTCACGCCGCAGGAAATCCGCCAGATCGAGCCGGCGATTCGCGGCGAGTTCTATGGCGGCTTCTTCACGCCGTCCGATTCGACCGGCGACATCCACAAGTTCACGCGCGGCCTGGCCGACGCGTGCCGCCGCAAGGGCGTGACGTTCCGCTACGACACCGAGATCGCCGCGATCGAGCGCAAGGCGGACGGCTTCCACGTGCAGGCGCAGGAAGCCGGGCAAGCGCGCCGTGACGACGCATTCGACGCCGTGGTGGTGTGCGCGGGCGTGCACAGCCGGCGCTTCGCCGCGATGTTCGGCGACCACGTCAACATCTATCCGGTGAAGGGCTATTCGATCACCGTCAATCTCGACGACGAACGCAGCCGCGAGGCCGCGCCGTGGGTCAGCCTGCTCGACGACGCCGCCAAGATCGTCACGAGCCGGCTCGGCCCCGACCGCTTCCGCGTGGCCGGCACCGCCGAGATCAACGGCTTCAACAAGGACATCCGCGCCGACCGCGTCGCGCCGCTGGTGGACTGGGTGCGCCGCTACTTCCCCGATTGCTCGACCGCGCGCGTGGTGCCGTGGGCCGGGCTGCGGCCGATGATGCCGAACATGCTGCCGAAGGTCGGCCCCGGCAAGCGCGACGGCGTGTTCTACAACACCGGCCACGGCCACCTCGGCTGGACGCTGTCGTGCGCCACGGCCGAGCTGCTGGCCGACGGCGTCGAAGCGGCGTTCGTCGAGTCGGTGCACGGGATAGCGGGCGCGTAGGCCGCAGCGCGTTCGCTGACGGCGAGCGTCCTCGCGGCCGTTCGCTGCGCACGGGCGGGCAGACGAACGGCGGATGAACCGCGCCGGGCTCGTCGGTGAACCGCCCGCCGTTGACGCGCGCAGCGGACAGAGTCCGCGCGGTTCCGCATCGCGTGGCGGCCGGGGCGGGCAGCGCCCCGGCCGCCACGTTCAGCTCGGGCGCGCCGCCGCGCCGAAACGCGCCGCCGAAAAGCGCGCCAGCATCGGATCGCCCGGCGCGACGCCGGTCACGCCATCGGCGATCACCTGCGCCGTGGACGCCGCGCCCGTCAACCCCAGATGGCCGTGCCCGAACGCGAGCCACAAGTTCGCGCGACCTGGCGCGGGCCCGAGCACCGGCAGCGAATCGGGCATGCAGGGGCGGTGCCCCATCCAGCGCGTCGCGCCGTGCGTCGTGTCGAGGCCAGGCAGGCCGGCGCGCGCATGATGTTCGAGCAGGCTCGCGCGGCGCGCATTCGCCGCGCGCCGCGTGCCGCCGAATTCCACCGTCCCCGCGATCCGCAGCCCGCTCTCCATCGGCGTGATGAACAGCTTGCGATCGGCAAGCACGATGGTGCGCGACAACGCCGTGCCCGATTCGGGCACATGCAGGTGATAGCCGCGCTGGCTTTCGAGCGGCACGCCGATCCCCACCGAGCGCAGCAGCGCGTTCGACCAGGCGCCGGCCGCCACCACCACATGCCGCGCGCACAGCACGCCGTTGCCGGTGCGCACCTGCCACACCAGCGCGCGCGATTCGAGCGCCTCGGCGCCGGTCCGCTCGAACGTCACGCCGCGCTCGCGCGCCGCCGCCGCGATCGCCCGCGCGTAGGCCATCGGATCGCGCAGCCAGTGATCGTCGGGCAGCAGCAGGCCCACGCCGTAGCCGGGCGCGACATCGGGCTCGAGTTCGCGGATCGCCGCGCCGTCGAGCTTCTGCAGGCGAAGGCCGAGCTGCGCCTTGAGCGCCCAGCCGAACGCGTCCTTCGCCAGCGCCGTATCGGACGGATAGAGATGCAATTGCCCGGTGGTGCCGACCCGGTCGGCGAAGCCCACCTCGCGCGCGAGCCGCAAATGATCGCGCGGCGCGTCGCGCAGCAACCAGGCCAGCGCCTCGGCGATCCCGTACACGCGCGACGGCTCGGCCGCACGCACGAATTGCAGCAGCCACGGCGCGACCGTCGGCAGATACAGCGGCGGCACGTAGAGCGGACCTTTCGGATCGCTCATCATTTTCAGCGCGCCCGACAGCACGCCGGGCAGCGCCAGAGGCGCGAACGAGTGATAGGACAGCGCGCCGGCATTGCCCGACGAGCATTCGCCGGCCGGCTCGCCGCGCTCGACGACGGTGACGCGCAGGTCGCGCCGGGCCAGTTCGTGCGCGATCGCGAGGCCGACGATGCCGGCCCCGACGACGATGACATCGCGGTTATTCGTGTACATGACGTGTGATGAGGGCTGAGCGATGCCGCCCTGTCATGCAACCTTCATGCCGATGCCGCCCATCCCCGCGAAAACCCGCACGCGGCTGGCGCGCCGGCACGCGCGCAGACACCCGCACTGAGACGCGCACCGGGATTCGCAGTGAGATTGCGCCGCGATTTCTCAGTGCTGAGACCGCTTCGTCGCAGCGCGCGCGGCCCGCCCCGGCCGCCCCGCCACCGCCGGCTCCGGCCCGGTTCGCCCCGATTCGCCCCGAATGCCGCGCCCAGTCCGGCATTGTCGCCGGCCGAACGCTTCGCATTCCCAAACACCGTGCGATTGGCACGCTCGTTGCAAACGGTTCTGACAAAAAAACGTCACGAGAGCGCCCCCGCCGGGGCGACGCCGAATTGTTTTCGGCGGTTTCCCCGGCACTACACTATCTGGAGAACCAACCATGCTGTCTGGAGATTTTGTGAGCGAGCGCCGTACCGAAGACATCCTGCGTGAAGACGCGGAAACGCTGCATCGCTTCGGTTATGCGCAGGAGCTGTCGCGCCGCATGTCGGCGTTCGGGAATTTCGCGGTGTCGTTCATGGTGATCGGCGTGTTCTTCGGCGTCAGCGTGAACATGCAGCAGGGGCTCGGCACGGCCGGGATGTTCGGCTTGACCGTGATGTGGCTGGTGGGCGGCGTGATCGCGCTGGCCACCGCGCTGTCGCTCGGCGAGATCAGCTCGGCGATCCCGACCGCGGGCGGGCTGTATCACTGGTCGTCGGTGCTCGGCGGGCGCGGCTGGGGCTGGGCCACGTCGTGGATCAACCTGCTAGCCTACGTGTTCTCGATGGGCGGCACGGCGGTGGCCACCTACCTCGTGTTCAACCAGATGATCCTGACCGAGATCTTCCGCATCGACACCTCGCAATGGGGCTACTGGCAGCAGCTGGCCGGCGTGACGGCGCTGATGGCGAGCTGGGCGGCGTTCAACCACATCGGCGTGCGCACGCTGTCGCGGCTGGTCGAGATCGGCGCGTACATCACGTTCGTCGGCGCAACCGCGCTGTGCGGGATCATGCTCTACAACATCCATCCGGCAAACCTCGCGCACCTGTTCGACTTCGTCAACAACACCGGCGCGGCCGGCGGCAACGTGGTGCCGCACACCACCAATCCGCTGCTCGTCTGCGGCTACGCGCTGCTGCTGCCGATGTGGCTCGTCACGAGCTACGACGCCTCGGCGCACGTGTCGGAAGAAACCGTCGACGCCACGCGCGCCGTGCCGCGCGCGATGAAGAACTCGGTGCTGTTCTCGGTGATCCTCGGCCTGCTGCTGTTCGTGATCCTCGCAATGGCCATGAACAACCCGGCCGAGATCGCGAGCAAGGGCCCGGACGGCTTCCTGAAGCTCTACGACGAGGTGATCGCGCCGGCCTGGCTCAAGCATTTCGTGGCCGCGTCGCTGACGATTTCGGTCTACATGTGCGGCGCCAGTTGCCTGACCGGCTTTTCGCGCGCGCTGTACTCGTTCGCGCGCGACGGCGGCCTGCCGAAGCGCTTCGCGAGCGTGTCGCTGCGGTTCCGCACGCCGGCCGCGTCGATCTGGTTCGGCGCGATCGCCGGGGTGGCGGTCACGCTCTATTCGTCGGCGTTCGTGGCGCTGACGGCCGGCACCGCGCTGTTCTATCAGATCTGCTACGGGATGGCGATTCTCGCGGCGCTGTTCGCCCGCAACCGCAAGTACGGCCCGTTCCGGCTCGGCGTGTGGTCGAAGCCGTGCGGCGTCGTGGCGATCCTGGGCGGCATCTTCATCGTGTGGGTGGGGCTGCAGCCGCCGACCGACGTGCTGCGCTACTACTTCGTCGGCCTGTTCGCGCTGCTGATGCTCGGCTGGTTCGGTCTCGAACGCCGCCGCTTCCGCGGCCCGCCGGCCGGGCTCGAAGCCGGTTCGCACGAGCGCGAACTCCACCTGCCGAACGTGCCGCTCGATCGCGTCAAGCCGTGAGCGGGCGCGCCGGCATCGGCGGCGTGTTTCGCCTCAGCGCTTGATCACCGCCGGCGGCTGCCACGTGCCGTCGGTCGCTTCCGGCTTCGGCGCATACAGCCGCAGCGCGAGCCGGAAATCGGCGCGCGGCGCGGGCAGCCAGTTCGCGGCGTGCGCGCGGCCCGGCGACGCGGTCGACACGACGATGTCGACCGAACCGTCGCGATTGCGCTGGAGCCGGTCGTAGCCGCCGATCGCGCGGCGCGCCTTGCCGACGTCGGGCAGCGCGCCCTCGGCCGTGTACGGCGTCAGCGACCAGAACGCGCGCACCGGCGGCAGATCGCGCGGGCCGAAGTGCAGCACGTAGCGGTTCGCGCCGTTCAGCGTGTTGCCGTCGTTGTCGGCCGCCACCACCGCCACCGTTTCGTCGTCGCGCGTGCCCGTGCCGAAGCCGGTGGCCGCCGCGTAGGCGCGCAGCGCGTAATCCTGGCCGTAATGGCCGGCGTCCGCGCCGAGCCAGTGCCAGCCGTCGGCCGACAGCACGTTCGACGGCGGCGCGATGAGCCGCGCGCGCGCATCGTCCACGCCGCGCGCGGCCGCCTCCAGCCGCTCGCCGTTCCAATCCACCGGCGTGCCGGGCTGCAGGCCGATCTCGCCGAGCACCTGCTCGACGTGCGGATCCGCTTGCGGCGCCGGGTTGTCGTGCAGTGCGGCCGCGAAGCGCGAGAAGAACGCCTTCGCATCGAGCGCGGCCACGCGATCGGCGGCCGTCGCAGCCGTGGCGGCGTCGGCCGGCGTATCGGCGCGTTTTTCCGAACGTTGCCCGGCGTCCTTCGCCGCCTTCGCTTCTGCGCGCGACGGCCGCGCCGCAAAGGCCGACAGCGGCGTCACGCGCACCGCGTGCAGGCGCCGGCGCGCGTCGGCCAGATCGCGGCCGCCGCCTGTGCGCACCTGCACGCCGATCCAGGCGTACTGCGACGGCAGATCCACGCGCCGCACGTTGGCGGGCAGCGTGCCGTGAAAATCGGGGCCGACGAAGGCAATCGTTTGCCCGCGCGCGGCCGCATCGGCGCCCGAGGACCACGCCACGTTGATCCACATGTCGAGCACGCGCACGTCGAGATAGCGGCCGCGCAAATCGGGCACCGACACGATCGCCGGCTCCGCGCCAACGTCGAGCCAGCCGCTCGCGGCGAGCGTATCGACGCCCGGCAACGGCGGATCGATCGCGCCGGGCGCGGGCGGTGCGGCGTCGTAGCGCAGCGTGTTGTAGGGCGTCGCCCCGGCGTCGCCGGACGTGGCCGCCTCGCGCGCGACGTCCATCATCACGAGCGGGTAGGCATAAATATAGGAATCGGCGACTTCGCTGCGCATCCAGCCCGTCTTGCGGGCGACGACGTCAGGCTGCTGCGGCGAGGCGCACCCGGCCAGCAGCACGAGCACGGCAGCCGCGCCGGCGCCGAGCCGGGCGGCAAAAATTTGGCGAGAGATTGTCATTAGGTTTGGGCGCACGGCGCAGCCCGTTCCGGCTGCGCATGTTGACCGGCAGCCGGTACGCGCGGGGCTTCCTCGTAGCGTGTGGCGGGCTGCATTCGACGCGTCGAACGGCGTGCATCGTACCGCGCGCACTGCAACAAAAACAGTGTGGATGCACACCTTATCCAGGGTCGAAGCGCATTGCATCCCAAAATCGCGTCAATTCGGTGAAAACGATCCCGATTGATGAATTAAGCACATGCGGGGGCCGCGCGGTAGCCTGCGGGCGAGGCCAGTTGCGCCGGAAGGAAGCCATCGGCGAAATCGCGCACAATGCGCATTCGCTTCCCTTTACCCATTCGCTCATGACGCTTCTCGACCCCACCGCCATCACGAGCTGGCACGCGCATATCTACTTCGACGCCGCCAGCCGCGACGCCGCCTGGGCCTTGCGCGAGACCATCGGCGAACAACTCGGCCAGCGCGTGCAGATCGGCCGCTTCCACGAGCGCCCGGTCGGCCCGCATCCGATGTGGTCGTACCAACTGGCGTTCGACGGCGCCGAGCTGGCGCCCGTGCTCGGCTGGCTGGCGCTCAATCACGGCGCGCTCGACGTGTTCGTGCACCCGAACACCGGCGACGCGCTGCGCGACCATCGCGACTCGGCCGTCTGGATCGGCCGTTCGCACAGCTTGCGGCTCGAGGCCTTGCTCGGCTGAGCCGGGCGTGGCCGCGGGCTTGCCGGTATTCCCCCCCTCATCAGGAGTTCACACGATGTCATCCGAAATTCAAGTGGTCGCCGTCCTCCAGGGCACGCCGGGCAGCGGCGATGCGCTCGCCGAAGCCGCCGAACGCGTCGCCGGCCCGAGCCGCGAGGAAGCCGGCTGCCTCGGCTATGTCGCCTACCGCGATACCGATCGCGCCGACCGGATCGTCTTCATCGAGCGCTGGCGCGACCGCGACGCGATCGCCCAGCACGAGCGCACCCCGCATTTCCAGGCGCTCGTGGCGGCCGTGAAGCCGCTGCTGGCGGAGCCGCTGCACATCTCGTTCCTCGGCGACCTGAAGGGCTGACGGGCCGCGGCCCCGGTTCGTCGATAAAACGCTTGACCTTCCCATCGTGGGAAGCTTGATACTTCGGTCATTGTCGGCTTCGGCCGCAACCGACCGGATTTCACGATGAACGATCTGTCCCATCCCACCGCCTTCGACACCACCGAGCTGGGCGTCGAAGGCATGACCTGCGGCGGCTGCGCGCGCCGCGTCGAAAAGGCCCTGGCCGACGTGCCGGGCGTGCACGCCGCGCATGTCGATCTGGCGGCCCGCTCCGCGACGGTCAGCGCGTCGCCCGATGTCGAGGCGGCGCGGCTGGCCGAGGCGGTGACGGCGGCCGGGTATCGGGCCGAGGTGCGGGGGCGGGTGGCCGCAACGCCGGCGGCGGCGGTGAATGCCGCGCCCGCGGTGACGCTCGATGTCGGCGGCATGACGTGCGGCGGCTGTGCCCGGCGCGTTGAAAAGGCGCTCGCGGCAGTGCCGGGCGTGGCGCAAGCCAAGGTCGATCTGGCCGCTTCGCAAGCCACCGTCGAATTCTCCCCCGGCGCTGAAACCGGTGTGCAGGCATTGATCGATGCCGCTACGTCAGCCGGTTATCCCGCTTCGCAAATCGCCCCGCCGCCCGTCACGCTCGACGTCAGCGGCATGACCTGCGGCGGCTGTGCGCGCCGCGTTGAAAAGGCGCTCGCGGCAGTGCCGGGCGTGGCCGAGGCCAAGGTCGATCTGACCGCTTCGCAAGCCACCGTCGAGTTCGCCCCCGGCGCTGAAACCGGTGTGCAGGCGCTGATCGATGCCGCCACGTCAGCCGGTTATCCCGCTTCGCAAATCGCCCCGCCGCCCGTCACGCTCGACGTCAGCGGCATGACCTGCGGCGGCTGTGCGCGCCGCGTCGAAAAGGCGCTCGCGGCAGTGCCGGGCGTGGCCGAGGCCAAGGTCGATCTGGCCGCTTCGCAAGCCACCGTCGAGTTCGCCCCCGGCACGTCAACCGATGTGCAGGCGCTGCTCGATGCCGCCACCGCCGCAGGCTATCCGGCGAAGCGCGTCGATACGGCCAAGGCGGTCGAAGCCGCGCCCGTCATCGACACCGCACAGCCGAAGCCCGAACCCGCACCGGTTGCCGTCGCGTTCGTGCCGATGCCGAAACCACGCCCGAAGAAAGCGGCCGAGGCCGCACCGGCCGCCGCAGCGCCTCCCAGCACCACGATCGAGCTCGATATCGGCGGCATGACCTGCGCGTCGTGCTCCAGCCGCGTCGAGAAGGCGCTAGCACAGGTGCCCGGCGTGTCGCGCGCCTCGGTCAATCTCGCCACCGAACGCGCCAGCGTCAGCGGCGCCGCATCGTTGACGGCCGCGCAACTGATCGCCGCCGTCGAACAGGCAGGCTATCGCGCCACGTCGGAAGACACCGCCGAGGCCGAGGTTTCGCTGGCCGCCAACACGGCACCGCAGCCGATCGAGCTCGACATCGGCGGCATGACCTGCGCGTCGTGCTCCAGCCGCGTCGAGAAAGCGCTCGCGCAGGTGCCCGGCGTGTCGCGCGCCTCGGTCAATCTCGCCACCGAACGCGCGAGCGTCAGCGGCAACGCGTCGCTGACTGCCGCGCAACTGATCGCCGCCGTCGAACAGGCCGGCTACCGCGCCACCTCGACGGCCGCCGCCGCACCCGCCGGCGCGACACCGTCGCAGGCCCCCCGCCCCAAGATCGGAAGGGCGGCGGGTAGGGAAAGGGGGTTGGGGGCAGTGTATATCGCGGTGGTGGCCGTGTGTGTAAGTACAA
>NZ_JAAGPF010000089.1 GCF_017104645.1 Burkholderia sp. Ac-20379 | reverse complement strand
CCAGCAACCGCGCGAGGCCGGCCGGGCGCATCCGCTCGCCGTGCGAGGCGTCGCGCACGGTGGCGGCGATCCAGCCGGCGCAGGCCGCCCCGATCGCCGCGAGCGCGACGAACACGCCGCGCCAGCCGGCCGTGTGCGCAATCGCGGCGGCCAGCGGCGCGGCAATCACGCTCGACAGCGTGACGCCGACGAACACCACGGCCAGCGCCTTGCCGCGCCGCTCGACGGGCGCGATTTCGGCGCCGATCGCATTGGCCAGCGGGCTGACCGCGCCCGCGCCCAGACCGGCCGCGATCCGCGTGGCGAGCAAGCCGCCGAAGCTGGTGGCGAACGCCCCGGCCAACGTGGCCAGGATCAACACCGCCAGGCCGCCGAGCAGCAGGCTGCGCCGCCGTGCATGCCCGGCCACGATCTGGATCAACGGCGCGCCGAGCGCGAACGCGATCGAGAACGCGCTCATCAGCAGCGCGGCGCGCCCCGGCGAGATCCGCCACGCGCCGGCCAGCGCCGGCAGCGCGCCCACCACGCCGTACGACATCGCCCCCACGGCGAAATTGGCGCTCGCCAGCGCGCGCAGCGCGTGGCGCTCGGGTTCTCCTGAAGTCATGGCTTGTCCACTCCCGTTCGACGAAACAATCAGGGCGACAGTCTGCGGGCACGCTTGGTATATTTGAAATCGATTATGAATATGGGAGCCATCGATATGACCGATGCCTTGCCCGTGCTGCGCGGGGCGGATCTGGCCCTGCTCGGCTCGCTCGACGTGCTGCTCGACGAGGCCAACGTGACGCGCGCCGCGGCGCGCCTGCACCTGAGCCAGCCGGCGCTGTCGGCGCAACTGGCGCGGCTGCGCGAGCTGACCGGCGATCCGCTGCTGGTGCCGGCCCGCCACGGCCGCGGCATGACGCCGACGGCCCGCGCGCTGGCGATCCGCGAGCCGCTGCGCGCTGCCCTGCAGGGCCTGCAGGCGGCGCTCGCGCATGGCGTCAGCTTCGATCCCGAACACGACGCGCGCACCTTTCAAGTGATCGCCAGCGACAACGGCTTCGTGATGGCCGGCGTCGATCTGGTCAGGCGCGTGGCGCAGCGCGCCCCGAACGTTCGGCTGGCGTTTCGCTCGGTGCCGGCCGATCAGGCGGGCGCGTGGCTCGAAAACGGCTCGGCGGACCTGCTGATCGCCGCCGATTTCGCGATTCCGGCCGGCATGACGACGCACGCGCTGCTGCGCGAGCGCTACGTGATGGCGCAGCGCAAGAGCCATCCGCGCGGGCTCGCGCCGCCCGATCTCGACGCCTATTGCGCCCTCGATCATGTGATCGTGTCGAGCGACGGCGGCGGCTTCCACGGTTTCATGGACGACGCGCTCGCGCGCGGCGGCCGCACGCGCCGCGTGACGATCTCGGTCCAGCAGTACCATCTCGCGCCGCTGGTGCTCGAGGCGACCGATTGCGTGTGTGCGCTGCCCGAGCGCTTCCTGCAACGCTTCGACGACCGGCTCGATCTGCTGCCGCTGCCGGTCGAGGTGGGCGGCTTCGGCCTGAACGCGGCCTGGCACCCGCGCGACGACGCGAATGCCGCGCACCGCTGGCTGCGCGAGCAGTTGTTCGCCGCGCTCGGCGCGGCCGATGGCGCGAACGGCGCGCCTTCGTCTACCATCGTCGGCACGCCCGCCCCGCCCCCGGTATGGAAACCCGCATGACACGCGATCTCGGTCTGGAAGAAGTCCTCAACGACGAACTGCGCGACGAAGCCTGGATCACGGGCCGTGCGATGTTCGGCGGCTGGGCCTGGATGGCCGACGGCAACCTGCTGTGCGCGGCGCGCCACGACGGCATGCTGGTGCGGCTCGGCAAGGGCAAGGAAGGCTGGGCGGTGGCGATGCAGGGCATCGAACCGATGCGCAACGGCGACCGGCCGATGGCGGGCTGGGTCTGGGTGTCGCCCGAGCGCTGCGCGCAGGATGCGGTGCGACGGCGTCTGCTCGACGCGGCGCTGGCGTTCGTCCGGACGCTGCCGCCGAAGTGAACGCGCGGGCCTCCGAACCGGCCCGAATCGCGTGCGAACGGCGCCCTGCGCCCCCGACAGGCGTGGCCGGCGGCCCCGAAACGGAGCCGAAAACGAAGCGGAAATCCGGCGGCGGCGCCCGCCTTCGGGCAGCCCGCCGCACCACGGCTCGACCCCGTTTTCGGCGGCAGGCCGCGCGCACAGGTTAAACTCACGCACCTGCGCGGTGCCGCCACGGCATCGCCCCTCAATCGCCGCAGCGCCGCCAACGCAGCCTGCCCCGGCCCCTGGAGTTCCCGTTGATGAGCGGCGGCCTTCCGCATCTCGCAGTCCGTTTTCCGAAATTCGCCGTGTCGCGGGCGCCCGTCGCGGCCGCGTTCCTCGCGATGCTGACGCTGTCCGGCTGCGGCCTGCTGCGCGCGCCGCAACCGCCCGCGCCGATCGTCGACGCCGCCGTCGAGACGCTCGACGAGCAGGGCCTGCCGGTCGCCACGCCCGAGCCGGCCTCCGAGGTCGAGCCGCCCGAGGACATCGACACGCAGAAGAAGCCGCATCGCGAAGCGCCGCGCCCGCGCGTCGTCAAGCGCCCGTCGCCGCCGCAACCCGCGCCGCCGCCGCCGCCCCCGCCGCCGCCGCTGATCCAGACCCGCACCATCGAGCGCAACCAGCTGCATTCGCTGCTCGACAGCGAGGTGCGCCGCCGCGACGGCAAGGTGATCGGCCGCGCGGTCGACATGGTCGCGGACGCCGCCGGCAAGCCGAACCGCATGATCGTCAACCTGCAGGGCTTCATGGGCATCGGCGACCGCAAGGTCAGCTTCCCGTGGCGCCTGTTCCGCTTCACGCCGGGCGGCCGCAATCAGCCGATCCTGCTCGACGTGCCCGCGGGCGAGCTGCCGCCGGCCGACCGGCCCAAGGGCGTGTCGCTGAGCGGCTCGTCGCACGGCGACGCCACGCCGAACTCGCTGCCGGTGGTCGATGCCGACGTGTCGCGCTCGAACGGCGCGGAAATCGGCCGGATCGTCGACGTGCTGATCGACCGCGACGCGCAACCGCAGGCGATCGTGCTCGACCTCGGCGGCCTCGTGAACCCCGACCGGCGCACCATCGCGGCGAGCTGGTCCGCGCTGCGCTTCGCGCCCAAGGACAAGGCGCTGCGCGCGCTGCTCGATCTGTCCGACGCCCAGTTGAAGGCGTCGCCGCCCTATCAGGCCGACAAGCCGGTGATCGCCGTTTCGCCGCCCGCCGAAGCACCGGCGGCCAGCACCACGGGTGCCAATCGATGACGGGCGGCAACGCGGTCACGCCGCGCAGCCTGCGCGCCCTCGATTGGGTGAACTTCTTCGTCGCGAACGTGCAGACGGGCTTCGGCCCGTTCATCGCGTCCTATCTCGCCTCGCACAAGTGGACCCAGGGCGAGATCGGCCTGGTGCTGTCGATCGGCACGATCAGCGCGATGGTCAGCCAGGTGCCGGGCGGCGCGGCCGTCGACGCGCTGAAGAACAAGAAGGGCGCGGCCGCCTGGGCGATCGCGGCGATCATCCTGTCGGCGCTGCTGCTCGCCGTCAGCCCGACCATCGTGCCGGTGATCGCGGCCGAGGTGTTCCACGGCTTCGCGAGCTGCATGCTGACGCCGGCCATGGCCGCCATTTCGTTCGCGCTGGTGGGCCGCGCCAACCTCGGCGACCGGCTTGGCCGCAACGCGCGCTGGGCGTCGATCGGCAGCGCCGTGGCGGCCGGCCTGATGGGCCTCACGGGCGAATACATCTCGGCGCGCGCCGTGTTCTGGCTGACGGCCGCGCTGGCCATGCCGGCGCTGATCGCGCTGTCGATGATCCAGCCGACCAACACGATCGCGACGCCGCCCGCGCCGGGCCGCAAGAGCAACGCGATGGCCGACGAGCCGCGCGAGACGATCTTCCACCTGCTGCGCGACCGCCGCATGCTGGTGTTCGCGGCCTGCGTGGTGCTGTTCCATCTGTCGAACGCGGCGATGCTGAACCTGGCCGCCGGGGAAGTGACGGCCGGCATGGGCGACAACGTCCAGCTCGTGATCGCGGCGTGCATCATCGTGCCGCAGGCGATCGTCGCGATGCTGTCGCCGTGGGTGGGCCGCTCGGCGCAGCGCTGGGGCCGCCGGCCGATCCTGCTGCTCGGCTTCTCGGCGCTGCCGGTGCGCGCGCTGCTGTTCGCGGGCGTCAGCAGCCCGTACCTGCTGGTGCCGGTGCAGATGCTCGACGGCATCAGCGCGGCCGTGTTCGGCGTGATGCTGCCGCTGATCGCCGCCGACGTGGCCGGCGACAAGGGCCGCTACAACCTCTGTATCGGGCTGTTCGGGCTCGCGGCCGGGATCGGCGCGACGCTGAGCACCACGCTGGCCGGCTTCGCCGCCGACCACTTCGGCAACACCATGAGCTTCTTCGGGCTGGCCGCGGCCGGCGCGGTGGCCGTGGCGCTGGTGGCCGCGGCGATGCCGGAGACGCGCGACGCCGGCATCGGCGGCGACAAGCCGGACGAATCCGACAACTCGGACGATTCGCCCGGTTCGTCGGGCACCCCGGCCACGACGGCCTGAGCCCCCTGCCCGCACCGGATTCATGGATACGATTCGCACGCTCCACGACACGCGCCGTCAGATCCAGCAGTCGATCGCCTCGCTGTTCAAGGGGATGTCGCTGCGCGAGCGCACCAAGCAAGGCGCGGCGATGGCGCTGCAGGCCGTGTGCGGCGCCTGTCTTGCCTACGGCATCGGCCGCCTGCTGCACTCCGAGCAGGCCGTGTGGGCCGCCGTGACGGCCATCTCCGTCACTCAGCACCAGTATTCCGACACGATGAGCCTGTCGCGCGACCAGTTCATCGGCGCGATGGTGGGCGGCGTGCTCGGCTTCGCCGGCGCGGCGCTCGGCAATGCGCACTACACCACGCACCTGCTCGCCTATGCGGTGGCGATCGGCGCGACCATCGTGATCTGCTGGTGCCTCGATGTCGGCAGCGCGGCGCGGCTGGGCGGCGTGACCGCCACCACGGTGCTGCTGTTTCCGGGCGACGGGCCGCTGTGGGACATTCCGCTGATCCGGCTCGGGATGATCACGCTCGGCACCGTCTGCGCGCTGGTGGTGTGCGCGTTGCAGGCGCGAATCGAGCGCTGGTGGTGGCCGGCCGCCTCGCCGGGAGCCGGCGACGCCGGCGCACCGCCGCCGCCGCCCGGCAAACCCGGCGGCCCGCCCTCGACGCACTGATCTCCGATATGAAAAATGCCCGCCGAAGCGGGCATTTTTCTTGAGCAAGCCGGATTCCCGGCTTGCGGCGTCCGGGCGCGCGCGGCTTACTGGCCGATGCGCAGCACGATGCCGTTGCTGATCTGCACCAGCAGGTAGTCGCCGCCGATGCCGACCCACTGATAGCCGCGCGGCGGCGGTGCCAGGTGGTAGGCACGGTAATCGTCGACGACGTACTGGCGGTCGCGATATTCCTGCGGCAGGCGGTCGCCGCGATGCCAGTCGCGATGGCCTTCGATGAAACCGCCCGGCTCGCCGCCATGCGGCGGCTGATGAGCGCCGGGGCCGCCAGGGCCGCCGTGGCCGCGGCTCGGTTGCGGATGCGGTGCGGGGCCGCCATGGCCGCCGGGGCCACCGTGCTCGCCGGGGCCGCCAGAACCACCGGGGCCGCCGCCGTGCGGCGGTTGCTGCGCATACGCGAGCGACGAACCGAGCGAACCGGCCAGCGCCAGCGCCACCAGCCAACGTGACGTTTTCATGTCGTTTCTCCCAGGTAAGCCGGCCGAAAGGTCGGCCGGCCGCGAAAGACTAACATTGGGGCCGGATGCAGGTTGTAACCGTCCCTTACATGGAACCGCGGCCTCAGGCGGCCTGCTGCTGGAACTGGATCCGGTGCAAGTGCGCGTAAAGCCCGTCGCGCTTGAGCAATGCGTCGTGGCTGCCCTGCTCGGCGATCCGGCCGCCCTCGAGCACGAGAATGCGGTCGGCGCGCTCGATGGTCGACAGCCGATGCGCGATCACGAGCGTCGTGCGCCCTTCCATCAGCCGTTCGAGCGCGGCCTGCACGTGGCGTTCGGATTCCGAATCGAGCGCCGAGGTGGCTTCGTCGAGGATCAGGATCGGCGCGTTCTTGTAGATCGCGCGCGCGATCGCGAGCCGCTGGCGCTGCCCGCCCGACAGGCGCATGCCGTTGCCGCCGATCAGCGTGTCGAGCCCGTTCGGCATCGCGGCCACCATGTCGGCCAGGTTCGCGGCCTCCAGCGCCGCCTGCACGCGCGCGCGGTCGGGGGTTTCGCCGTAGGCGACGTTGGCGGCCACCGTGTCGTTGAACAGCACCACGTCCTGGCTCACCATCGCGATCTGGCTGCGCAGCGCGTGCACGTCGTAGTCGGCAATCGGCACGCCGTCCACCAGGATCGCGCCGCCGGTCGGATCGAAGAAGCGCGGCAGCAGGTTAACGAGCGTCGATTTGCCGCCGCCCGACGGGCCGGCCAGCGCCACCATCTCGCCCGGCGCCACCGTGAACGCGATGCGGTCGAGCGTGGGCCGCTCGCTCGCGCCGTAGTCGAACGACACGTCGCGGTATTCGATCTCGCCGCGCGCCTGCGCGAGCGGCTTCCCGCCGCCCTTCGGCTCGGCCGGTTCGTCGATCAGGCCGAAGATCAGTTCGGCCGCGGTCATGCCGCGCTGCAGCGGCTGGTTCACGTCGATCAGGTGCTTGAGCGGCGAGATCACCAGCAGCATCGACGTGACGAACGCGACAAAACCGCCCACCGTGGTCTGGTCGTTGGCCGACTGCACCACCGCGATCGTGATCACCACGGCCAGCGCGATCGACGACAGGAACTGCGTGATCGGCTGCGCGAGGCCGCCCGAGATCGTCATGCGCATCGCGTAGCCGCGCAGGCGCTTGCTCATCTCGGTGAAGCGGTCGATTTCGTACCGTTCGCCGTTGTGGATCTTGACGACCTTGTAGCCGGCCACCGTCTCCTCGACGATGTACGACAGTTCGTTGGTCAGCGTCTGGTGCTCGCGGTTCAGGCGGCGCAGGCGGCGGTTGATCTTGCTGACCAGCCAGCCGATGCCGGGCAGGATCACCGCGACGATCAGCGTGAGCCGCCAGTTCAGATAGAACAGGTAGCCGAGCAGGAAGAACACCGTCAGCGAATCGCGCACCAGCGTGATCATCACGCCCGTCAGCACGCTGAGGATCTGGTTGACCTCGAACACCACGGCGTTGATGACCGTGCTGGCCGTCTCGCGCTGGAAGAACGAGGCGCCGGTGTGGATCATCCGTTCGAACATCTGGAGCCGCAGTTGCAGCAGGATCCGGTTCGAGACGTAGTTGAGCAGGTAGTTCGAGGCGTACTGGGCCACCCCGCGCACCAGCGCCAGCCCGATGATCGCGGCCGGCACGAACCATTTGGCGCGCTCGCTGCCGTGCGAGCCGAAGCCGTGGTCGAGCAGCGGCTTGAGCATCGCCGGGATCCCGGCCTCGCTGGCGGCCACCACGCCCATCGCGAGGATCGCCAGCACCAGCGTGAGCACCACCGGCCGGATGTACGGCCACAGGCGGCGCAACACCGCTCGCGGCGACGTGTGGGCGCCCGTTCCGATCGACTTGCGCAATGTGTTCTGGTTTTCCAAGGACGATCCTTCGACAGAGCCGCGCGGCGCGCGGCGCGATGCGCGGCAACCCGGCGCCGCGCATCATAAAAATGGCCGACATTATAGCCTTCCCGCCCGCCGCGAACCGCCGCCCCCGGCCGCACGGCCAAGCCGGACAGGTATACTCGCGCACACTCGTTTTCCCTCCCGATTGCCCGATTGACGACCGACCGCATGGCCGAACCCACTCTCGGCGTCGCGCTGATCGCGCTGAACGCCGCCGCCCGCCTTCCCGACTGTCTCGCCGCGCTCGGCTTCGCCGACGAGGTCGTGCTGATCGACGGCGGCAGCACCGACGCCACCGTCGAAATCGCCCGCGCCCACGGCGCGCGCGTGGTGGTCGAACGCGAATGGCCCGGCTTCGGCCCGCAGAAGAACCGCGCGCTGGCGCAACTGTCGACCGACTGGATCCTCTCGCTCGACACCGACGAGGTCGTCACGCCCGAGCTGGCCGCCTCGATTCGCGCGGCGATCCGAGCGCCCGGCGCCGAGATGTACGCGGTCGACCGCCTGTCGAGCTTCTGCGGCAGTTGGATCCACCACAGCGGCTGGTATCCGGACTGGATTCCGCGCCTGTTCCGGCGCGGCACCGCGCGCTTCTCCGACGATCTCGTGCACGAACGTCTGATTTACGACGGCCCGGCCGCGCGCCTCGCCGGCAAGCTGCTGCACTACTCCTACGAGGATTTCGAATCGGTGCTGCGCAAGCTCGATGCCTATTCGAGCGCCGGCGCGAAACAGCGCCGCGCGGCCGGCCAGCAGGGCGGCTTCGGCAAGGCGCTGGGCCGCGGCTTGTGGGCGTTCGTGCGCACTTACGTGCTGCGCCGCGGCTTTCTCGACGGCCGCGCGGGCTTCATGATCGCAGTGTTCAACGCCGAAACCGTCTATTACCGGTTCCTGAAGCTCGGCGCGCCGCCGCGCGCGGGCAAGCCGGGCGACTGAAGCGCGCCCGGCGGGTCGGCGTCCCGGCCCGCTTCGATCCATGGCGGGCCATTGGGTGCCGCCCTGCCGGTTCGATCCCGCGCGGCGGGCCGGGTACAATGCGGGCCTCTGCCGCGCACCGTATCCCACGCGCGCTCGCCCCGTTTTCGAAGCCGACCGCCATGTTCTCCATCATCATCCCGACCTGGAACAACCTGCCGTACCTGCAATGCGTGGTGGCCAGCCTGCGCCGCCATTCCGCGCATGCGCACCAGATCATCGTGCACGTCAACGACGGCTCGGACGGCACGCTCGACTGGGTGCGCCAGGAAGGCATCGAACACACGGCGTCGCCGGCCAACATCGGCATCTGCCATGCGGTGAACCTCGCCGCCGCGCGCGCGACGCGCGACTACATCGTCTACATGAACGACGACATGGCCGTCTGCCCCGGCTGGGACAGCGCGCTGCTGGCGCGCGCGCGGGCGATGCCGTCGACGCTGTTCATGCTGTCGGGCACGATGGTCGAGCCGCGCGACACCGGCAACCCGTGCGTGGTGGTGCGCGATCTCGGCCGCGACGCCGAAGCGCTCGACCTCGACGCGCTCGCCGCCGCCACGCCTAGCCTCAAGCGCGCCGACTGGCTCGGCGCGACCTGGCCGCCGACGCTCGTGCATCGCGACTGGTGGCACCGCGTGGGCGGCTACAGCAGCGAACTGAGCCCGGGCATGAGCAGCGACAACGATCTGTCGATGAAGATGTGGGATGCGGGCTGCCGGATCTTCATCGGCGTGGGCGACAGCCTCGTCTATCACTTCCAGCAGAAGAGCACGGGCAAGATCGTCAAGAACGACGGCCGCCGCCAGTTCCTCAACAAGTGGGGCATGACGCAGGCCACGTTCGACCGCTTCTACCTGCGCCGCGGCCAGCCGCTCGGCGACACGCTCTCGCTCGGCGAGCCGCCCGTCGAGGGCCGCCTGAAGCGCGCGCTGTTGCGCTCGCGGCTGAAGCGGGCGTTTTCCTGAGCGGACGATTTCCCGGGCCGGCGGGACGCGCGGCGCAGCTTGCAACCGCCCTACGCAGCGGGGGCGCAACAACCGGGCCCGAGGTTTGCCGGCTGGCCTCGGCGCTCGCGTATACTCCGCACTTCGCCGCCGGGTATCCGATCCGATTCCGCAGTCTGTCGTCGCTCCGGCCGCTTGCCAACCCCTGCTGATTTCGCTGCCGATGTCCACGTTTGCCCCTGTCGCACCCGCCGCCACCCGGCGCCTGACGGCCGCCCGTGCGTTCGCCGTCGCCGCGCTGTGCATGGTGCCGGTGTCCACGGCACTGACCAACGTGTTCTGCGCTCTGTTTGCCGTCGCGCTGCTGAGCACGCCCGAATTCTGGCGAGGCCTGCCGCTGCTATGGCGTCAGCCTGCGGCGCTGGCCGGCGTGCTGATGCTGGCCGCGCTGGCGCTGAGCGTCGCCTGGTCGGTCGCGCCGGCGCATGGCGCCTGGCAATGGGTCGGCAAGTACGACAAGCTCCTTGCGCTGCCGTTTGCCGTGCTCGCGTTCCGCAACGCCGCGCCGAACTGGTCGGCGATCACGCGCTGGGCGCTGTTTTCGACGCTGGTGGCAATCCTCCTGCTGTCCACCACGAACTGGCTCGGCCTGACCGCGATCGGCCCGGCCCACCAGCTAGACGAGCCGCTCTCGCGCGCCTGGGTTTTCAAGAATCACATCGCCGCCGGCATGTTCGGCGCACTGCTGTTCTACATGGCGGCCGACATGATGCTGGCCGCCCGTACGGCACGCGGCCGCGGGCTGTTCGGCGCGATCGCGGCGCTCTCGCTCGTCAATGTGTTCGTGATGCTGCAGGGCCGCACCGGCCAGGTGATCGCGCTGTTGCTGATCGCCGTGATCGCGCTACGCACGCTGAACATGCTGCGCCATCGCTCGCCACGGCTGGCGGCGCTGACGGCGGCGCTGATCGTCGCGGTGGCCGCCGCGCTGGTAGGCGTGGCCTGCACGATGCACGGCGGCCGCCTGTTGAAGGTCGTGACCGAAGTGCAGGCCTACCGGCAGACCGATGCGGTCACCTCCACCGGCCTGCGTCTGGCCTGGTACAAGCGGGCGATCGAGCTGTACGCGGAACGGCCGCTGGCGGGCTACGGCGCGGGCGGCCTGGGCTTCGAATTCGCGAAGCTTTCGGCCGGCAAGACGCTGGCCGACGGCCAGCTGACCGAGAATCCGCACAACGAATATCTGCTGATGGCCGTGCAGCTCGGCACGCTGGGCGTCGCGCTGTTCATCAATCTGATGGTGCAGGTGTGGCGCAGCAGCCGTGCACTCGATGCGCGCTCGCGCCATCTGTTGCTGGCGTGGCTGACGATCTTCGCGATGGGCAGCGCGGCGAATTCGCTGCTGCTCGATTTCGCGGAGGGCCACATGTTCGTGCTGCTGGCCGGGATTCTGATTGGTTGCGGCTACCGGCCCGGCGAGACGAAAGCCGCGGGCAACGCGGCCGCGCCCGGCTGATCGAAACACGCGGCACCGGCAACAGCCGGCGGGCTACCGCCCTTATGCCGCCGGCCGCACCAGCTTGACCGGATTGACGATCGCCGACGGTGCGGTGCGCGCCGCCTCGGCGGGCAGGCCCAGCATCCGCGCCGCGGCCTGTGCGACACGCGCCGTCGACATCTGCATCAGACAATCGCTGTAGCTCGCGACATTACGCTCGCAACCTTCCTGCCGGCACGGCACGCAGGCCCCCTCCCCTTGCAGCAACAGCACGTTCTCGTGCCGCCCAGAGCCAACCAGCGGCCATGGGTTGCCCGGGCCCTGCCAGCCTTGCGGCCAAGGCCCCCAGCGCACCGGATCGGATGGCCCGAACAACGCCACCACGGGCGTGCCGGTGGCAGCGGCCACGTGCGTCGCGCCCGTATCGGGGCCGACGAACAGCTTCGCGCGCCGCACCAGCTCGGCGCTTTCCCCGAACGACAGGTGCCCGACCAGATTCAGCACGTCGCCGCCCGCCTCGCGCGCCACCTGTTCGGCGTAATCGCGCTCGTTCTGCGCAGGCCCGCCGCTCAGCGCCACCGCGTAGCCCAGATCGCGCAGCCAGCCGATCAGTTCGACCCAGCCGTCGCGCCGCCATTGCTTGTAAGCGAACATCGGGAACGGATGCAGCACGACAAGCGGCTTCCCGGCCGCCACAGCCGGAGAGCCGGCCAGTAGCGCGTCGAACTTCGTGCGTTGCGCGGGATCGCCGCTCAGGCCCGGCGCGACGACATCCGGCACCGGCGCAACGCCGATCTGCGGCGCAAGCGCGAGCGTGCTGACGACCGTGTGTTCGTGCTGGTGATCGTTGATCGCAATCCGGTTCAGCAGGAAGCGCGTCCAGAGATTGACGCGGTTCGGATCGACGAGCCCGACGCGTTTCCGGCCCGCGAACCACGTGTAGTAACGCGGCCGATCCGAGCTGAGCGCCGCAACCGCGAGATCGTAGCGGCGCCACAGCCGCGACGCGTCGCGCAGCCGCTCGCCGAGCTTCGCGCGCTGCGCGACGACGATCACGTCGCGAATGTCGGGATTGCCTTCGAGCACGCCTTCGGTGCCGCGAAACACGAGCATGTCGATCGGTGTGTCGGGCCAGCGCGCCTTCAGCGAGCGCACGATCGGCGTGGTCAGCAGCACGTCGCCGATCCGGCGCGTGGCGACGACAAGGATGCTACGGGGCGGGCGGGCGGGGGGGAACAGGTCGGCCACGGCTTCGATAGGTGGAGTGGGGAGAATCGAACGCTACTCGATCCGGCAACGCCGCGCGCGCGGCGCGGCGGGCGTGAAACAAACTGGCCGGACAGCCATCGCCATGACGCGATCTACCCCGGCGCCCGCCGCCAGCACGCGGCGCGGCGCAGGGGCCAACCTCAGTAGGCGATTTCGACGGCGCCTTCGCCGAACGTCGCGCGCAGTTCGGCCAGCAGCGTATCGCTGGGCTTGACGCGCCAGGCTTCGCCGAGACGCATCTCGCCTTGCGAACGCGCGTTGTTGTAGACGATCTGCACGGCCAGCCCGTTCGGAATCGGCGGCGCGGCACGGCGCCCGCCATCGCGGCCCTCGCGCCCGCCTCGACCGGACGGGGCCGGCGGCGGTGCGACAGGCGCGGCCTCGGCCTTGGCGACGTGCGGCTCGAGCACGCGGCGCAGCGCACCGGCATCGGCGTTGCCGTTCATCGTCATGCGCACCGCCTGCGCGTAACGGCTGCGCGCACGCTCGAGATCCATGACCGACTCGGCCGTGAAACGCAAGCCGCCCGTGAAGGCATCGTTACGCGCCTGCCCCTGCACGATCAGCAGTTCGTCTTCCTTGAACAGGCCGCGATTCGCGTCGTACTGCTCGTTGAACACGGTGATCTCGCACTGCCCCGAACCGTCGTCGAGCAGCGCGATGATCATCTTGCCGCGTTGCGTCATCTGCGTGCGCAGCGATGCGATGACGCCGGCCACGAGCTTGTCGCGCCCTTCCTTCATCTCGCCGAGCTTCATGCGCGCGAAACGGCGCACTTCGTCGCGATAGGCGTCGAACAGGTGACCCGACAGATAGAAGCCGAGCGCGCCCTTCTCTTCCTGCAGGCGGCGCTTGTCGTCCCAGGCCGGCTCATCGACCAGTGCATGCGCATGCGGCGATTCCGCGCCCATGTCGAACAGCCCGGCCTGCATCGCGTTCGCTTCGGCCTGATCGGCCGCTTCCATCGCGAGCGGCACCGAGGCGATCAGTTGCGCGCGGTTGAGCGTCAGCGAATCGAACGCGCCGGCGCGAATCAGCGCCTCGACGGTGCGGCGGTTGACGAGGCGGCGATCGATCCGTTCGCAGAAGTCGAACAGATCCCTGAACGCACCGGCTTCCCTGCGCGCGCGCAGGATGTCTTCGATCGCGTTCTGGCCGCTGCCCTTGACGGCGCCCAAGCCGTAACGGATCGTTTTCGAGCGCTTGCCGTCGGCTTCCGCGACCGGCTCGAAGCGGTATTCCGACTGGTTGATATCGGGCGGCAGCACCTTGAGGCCGTTCACGAGACAGTCGTCGAACAGGATCTTCACCTTGTCGGTGTCGTCCATCGCGAGCGTCAAGTTGGCGGCCATGAATTCGGCCGGGTGATGCGCCTTCAGCCAGGCGGTGTAATAGGCGAGCAGCGCATAGGCAGCCGCGTGCGACTTGTTGAAGCCGTAGCCCGCGAACTTCTCCATCAAGTCGAAGATTTCGTCGGACTTCTCGCGCTCGAGGCCGTTCTTGGCCGCGCCTTCGGCGAAGATCTCGCGATGCTTCGCCATCTCCTCGGCCTTCTTCTTGCCCATCGCACGACGCAGCAAATCGGCGCCGCCGAGCGAGTAGCCGCCGATGATCTGCGCCATCTGCATCACCTGCTCCTGATAGACCATGATGCCGTAGGTCTCTTTCAGGACGGGCTCGACGCGCGGATCCGGATATTCCACCTTCTCGCGGCCGTGCTTGCGCGCGCAGAAGCTCGGAATCAGATCCATCGGGCCCGGGCGATACAGCGACACGAGCGCGATGATGTCCTCGAAGCGGTCGGGCTGGGCATCCTTCAGCATGCCCTGCATGCCGCGGCTTTCCAGCTGGAACACGGCGACCGTATTCGCTTTCTTGAGGATCTGGAACGAGGCCGGATCGTCGAGCGGCACCTGCGCCAGCGACCAATCGGCCTTCGACGGATCGAGCCGGCGGATGAAGCGCTCGGCCCAATCGAGGATGGTCAGCGTGGTCAGGCCCAAGAAGTCGAACTTGACGAGGCCCACGGCCTCCACGTCGTCCTTGTCGTACTGGCTGACGACGCCGCCGTCCTCGCCCTGCACGTAGAGCGGGCAGAAATCGGTCAGCTTGCCGGGGGCGATCAGCACGCCGCCGGCGTGCATGCCGACGTTACGCGTGAGGCCTTCGACGCGCTGCGCGAGATCGAGCAACTGATGGACTTCGTCCTCGTTGTCGTAGCGCTCCTGCAGTTGCGGCTCTTCCTTCATCGCGTCGGCGATCGTGACGTGCTTGCCCGGCTTGAACGGGATCAGCTTCGCGATGCCGTCGGTGAACATGTAGCCGAGATCGAGCACGCGGCCGACGTCGCGCACGGCCGCCTTCGCGGCCATCGTGCCGAACGTGGCGATCTGCGAGACGGCATCCGCACCGTACTTTTCCTTCACGTACTGGATCACGCGATCGCGGCCGTGCTGGCAGAAGTCGATGTCGAAGTCGGGCATCGACACCCGCTCCGGGTTCAGGAAGCGCTCGAACAGCAGGTTGTAGCGCAGCGGATCGAGATCGGTGATGCCGAGCGAATAGGCCACCAGCGAACCGGCGCCCGAGCCGCGGCCCGGGCCGACCGGCACGCCGTTGTTCTTGGCCCAGTTGATGAAGTCCGCCACGATCAGGAAGTAGCCGGGGAAGCCCATCTTCTTGATCGTGTTGCACTCGAATTCGAGGCGCTGGTAATACGTGGCGCGCTGCGCATCGCGCTCGGCCGTATCGGCGTAGAGCTGCTCCAGCCGCTTTTCGAGCCCTTCCTGCGAAAGCTGGACGAGGTAATCGTCGAGCGACATGCCGTCCGGCGTCGGGAACAGCGGCAGCTTCGGCTTGCCCAGTTCGAGCTTGAGGTTGCAGCGCTTGGCGATCTCGACCGTGTTCTGCACGGCCGACGGAATATCGGCGAACAGCGCGGCCATCTCGGCCTGCGTGCGGAAGCACTGATCGGTGGTGAAACGCTTCTGGCGGCGCGGATTGGCGAGGATGTCGCCTTCCGAAATGCAGACGCGCGCCTCGTGCGCCGTGAAATCGTCGTCGCCCATGAACTGCAGCGGATGCGTGGCCACCACCGGCAGCTTCAGCTCGGCGGCGAGCTTGGCCGCCTCCTGCACGTACGCTTCCGCGCCCGGCTGGCCGTAGCGCTGCAGTTCGATGTAGAAGCCGCCCGGAAACACGCGCGACCAGCGCTGCGCGTGACGGCGCGCCGATTCGAGATTGCCGGCCGCCAGCGCGAGGCCGATATCGCCCTGCTGCGCGCCCGACAGCGCGAGCAGCCCCTGGCCGAGTTCGGATTCGAGCCATTGGGCGTCGACTTCCGCACGGCCGCGGTATTGATTGGTGAGCCAGGCCTTGGACAACAGCTCGCAGAGATTCAGGTAGCCGGCCTTGTCGCGCACCAGCAGCAACAGGCGTGAGGGCTTGTCGCGATCGTCGTGGTTCGTGATCCAGACGTCGCAGCCGGCGATCGGCTTGACGCCCTTGCCACGGGCTTCCTGGTAGAACCGGACGAGGCCGAATGCGTTGCCGAGATCGGTGAGGGCGAGCGCGCCCTGACCGTCGGCGGCCGCGGCCTTGACGAGGTCGTCGAGGCGCACGATGCCGTCGGCAATCGAGAATTCGGAGTGAACGCGAAGATGGACGAAGCGGGGATCTGACATGGGCGTTATTGTAGCCGCGTCGCGGCGAAGGCAACGGCCGGCAGCCGGAAAAAACGCCGCGCTGGCCATCCGGCCAGGTGCGGCGGGGATCGCGCATCGGGCCCCGGCAGTGCGACACGTTGCCTGCCCCGTTCGGCCGGCTGGTTCGCCGGCCCGTTTGCGGGATAATACGGGTTTCGCTCATTCACGCGGCGGCCCGCCGCGCGGCATCGCACCCTCATTTGCGCCGGTTCCGGCGCAGCCGTGCACCGCGCCCGCACCGCCTCATCACCGGTTCATCATGTCCATCGTCAACCTCGCCGCCTACCGCTTCGTCACGATCGAGTCGCCCGAAGCCTGGCGGCCGCTCGTCACCGAGCGCTGCCAGTCGCTCGGGCTGCGCGGCACGATCCTGCTGTCGCCCGAAGGCATCAACCTGTTCATCGCCGGCCCGCGCGAGGCCGCCGATGCGTTCATCGCCTACCTGCGCGACGATCCGCTGTTCGAGGGCAAGTTCGCCGATCTGCAGTTCAAGGAAAGCCTGTCCGATGCGCAGCCGTTCCGGCGCATGCTGGTGCGCCTGAAGCGCGAAATCATCACGATGAAGAAGCCGGCCATCAAGCCGGAGCTGGGCCGCGCGCCGTCGGTCGACGCGCACACGCTGAAAGCCTGGCTCGATCGCGGCCAGGACGACGCGGGCCGCCCGGTCGTCATGCTCGACACGCGCAACGCGTTCGAGGTGGACGTCGGCACGTTCGACCACGCGCTCGATTACCGCATCGACAAATTCAGTGAATTCCCGGCCGTGATCGATGCGAACCGCGCCGATCTCGAAGGCAAGACGGTCGTTTCGTTCTGCACCGGCGGCATCCGCTGCGAGAAGGCCGCGATCCACATGAAGGAAATCGGCATCGATCACGTCTACCAGCTCGAAGGCGGCATCCTGAAGTATTTCGAGGAAGTCGGCGGCGCGCACTATCACGGCGACTGCTTCGTGTTCGACCACCGCACCGCGCTGAATCCGCAACTGGAGCCGACCGACAACGTCACCTGCTTCGCGTGCCGTGCCGTGGTGACGGCGGAAGAACAGCAATCGCCGCTGTATGTCGCCGGCCAATCCTGCCCCGCCTGCCATCCGGCCAGCGAAAAGGCGCTCGCCGCGGCGGCCGCGCGGCCGAACGCCGCCTGACGGCTGCCGGCTTTCGCGCATCGGGCCTGCTTTGAGCTCGCACTACTGCGGCCGCTTCGCGCCGTCGCCCACCGGCCCGCTGCATTTCGGCTCGCTGGTCGGCGCGCTGGCGAGCTGGCTCGACGCCCGCGCCCATCGCGGCACGTGGCTCGTGCGGATCGAGGATGTCGACCGCCCGCGCACGGTGCCCGGCGCCGCCGACGCGATCCTCGACACGCTGGCCGCGTTCGGGCTAGCGGCCGACGCGCCGCCCGTCTGGCAAAGCCGGCGCGATGCAGCCTACGCCGAGGCGCTCGACGCGCTCACGCAGGCCGGCCATGTCTATCCGTGCGGCTGCACGCGCAAGGAAATCGCCGATTCGCTGCGCGCCGCCCATGAACGCCACACCACGCTCGCCTACCCGGGCACCTGCCGGGGCGGCCTGCACGGCAAGCCCGCGCGCGCCTGGCGGCTGCGCGTGCCCGACGGCGCGGCGGCCTCGATCCGTTTCGACGATCGCTGGCAGGGCGTGCAAACGCAGGATCTCGCCACCGAAGTGGGCGATTTCGTGCTGAAACGCGCCGACGGCCAATGGGCCTACCAGCTCGCCGTGGTGGTGGACGACCGCGATGCCGGCGTCACGCATGTCGTACGCGGCGCCGACCTGCTCGATTCCACCGCGCGCCAGATCTATCTCCAGCAATGCCTCGGCGTGGCGACGCCCGCCTATCTGCACGTGCCGGTGGTGGTCGACGCGAACGGCGAGAAGCTCAGCAAGCAGACCGGCGCGACCGCGCTCGATCCATCCCAACCGCTGGCCGCATTGACAGCCGCGGCCGCGCATCTCGGGCTGATGGTGCCGCCCTCGGCACACGCGTCGTTCGACACGTTTTTCCCGGCGGCAACGGCAGCGTGGGCCGCGCGCTTCGGCCCGGCCGCCCGCTGATCCGCCGAATCCGGCACGACGCCCTTTCCTTTTTCCGCCCCAAAACAAAACGGGCGGATGCTTTCGCATCCGCCCGCTGTCAGGCCAAGGCCCGCCGCCGCTTACGAGGACGACGACGAACGGCGCGGCATGCCGAAGCCGCCCAGCAGCGCGGCCAGCGGCTGCTTCGACTTCTTCTCGGGCTGAGCGGGCTGCTTGACCGCTTCTTCCTGCTCGCGCGCGCTCGGCGACGGCACGTAAGGCTTCAGGAAAAACTCGTCGACCGGCGCCTCGCGGCGCGAATGGTGCGTGCGCTCGCCGCCGTGCGTATGCGTGCGGCGCGGGCCGCGGGCTTCGCCGCGGTCGCGTTCGCCGCGCTCGCTACGTTCACCGCGTTCGCTGCGCTCGCCATGCTCGCGGCGCGGGCGCACCGGCGCGTCGATCGCCAGCGCCTGCAGCGGCAGGTCGCGCTTGATCAGCTTTTCGATGTCGGCCAGTTGCTTGCGCTCGTTCGGGCTGCACAGCGACAGCGCGTCGCCCGAGGCGCCCGCGCGGCCGGTACGGCCGATCCGATGCACGTAATCTTCGGCGTTGAACGGCAGGTCGAAGTTGATCACGGCCGGCAGTTCGGCGATGTCGAGGCCGCGCGCGGCCACGTCGGTCGCCACCAGCGCCTCGACTTCGCCGCGCTTGAAGGCGTCGAGCGCCTGCATCCGTTCGTTTTGCGAGCGGTCGCCGTGAATGGCCGTGGCCACCACGCCGTCGCGCTCGAGTTGGCGCGCCAGCCGGCTCGCGCCGAGCTTGCTGTTGCAGAACACGATCACCTGCTTGAGCGCGCGATCGCGGATCAGCTTGACGACGGCCGCCTGCTTGTCGCCTTCGGCGATGTCGTAGACGATCTGCGTCACGTTGGTCGCGGTGGCGTTGCTGCGCGCGACTTCGATGGTTTGCGGATTCGTCAGGTAGGTGGCGGCGAGCTTCTTGATTTCCGGCGAGAAGGTGGCCGAGAACAGCAGCGTCTGACGCACCTTCGGCAGCAGGTTCAGGATCCGCTGCAGATCGGGCAGGAAGCCCATGTCGAGCATCCGGTCGGCTTCGTCGAGCACCAGCATCTGCACCTGGCCCAGGTTCGCCGTTTTCTGCTGAACGTGGTCGAGCAGGCGGCCCGGCGTGGCGATCAGGATTTCGACGCCGCGGCGCAGCTCGGCCATCTGCGGGTTCATGTCGACGCCGCCGAACACCACGGCGCTGCGCAGCGCCGTGTGCTTCGCGTACGAATGGACGTTGGCGGCCACCTGGTCAGCCAGCTCGCGGGTCGGCGTGAGGATCAGCGCGCGCACCGGGTGGCGCGCCGGCGAGGCGCTCGTGCTGGCTTGCGGCAGCAGGCGCTGGATGATCGGCAGCGAGAAGCTGGCCGTCTTGCCGGTGCCGGTTTGCGCCGCGCCCATCACGTCGCGCCCGGACAGCACGACCGGAATCGCCTGCGCCTGGATCGGCGTCGGTTTCGTATAGCCCTGCTCCGCAATGGCCTTCAGAATGTCGGGCGCGAGGCCGAACTGATCGAAAGTTGCGTCGACGGACGTGGCTGCTGAATCGGACATGGTTGGCGTTTCGCTCAAATGGCGCGGCGGGGAATCTGGCGCGGCCGCGCCGGTGACCGGCTGCCGCGCGAACGACGTATGGAATGAATGACGGAACTACTGCGGCGCGCCGCGCGACGCCGCCGCGACGCCGGAAACGATCCCGGCGCGCCGCCCCGTGCGGCCGAACGCCGACGGAAAGGGCAGCATTGTAGCACTGGCCTGTGACGAAGCCGCGCCACGCCTCACGGACGCTTGCCGCGCGGCGCAATCTCCGTGCAATCGGCAAGCAGCGGCGGCGCGTCCTGGCCGCCGATTTCGTCGCGCAGGTTGCCGGTACGGCCCTTGGTCCACCAGACATAGCGGCCCGCCTGATAACGGGCGCCCGAGGCGGAGACGGTATCGACGAACAGCATCGGCTTGCCGTCGACCGGCACCAGCGCGAAGCTCTGGCCGTTGCGGGCCAGCCAGTAGGCCACCCGCACCGGCTTCGGCCGATTGGCGCATTGGTAAACGGACACGCTGCGCGCGTCGGCGTCGATTTCCTCGACGGTCAGTTGCGCGGCCTGCGCCGCCGGAATCAGGCCGATGCCGGCCACGCCGGCGAGCCACCCCGCCGCGAACCTGATGCGGATCATGCGTTCTCCATGTTGGCCGCGCTTCCGGCAACGGGCCGGCCGGCGCGAATACAAGGGATCGATCAAGGATCGATCACGGCCGCGCACCCGTCGGTCGGCGCGGCCGCCACGTGCCCGACCAGCGGCACCATTTTCAAGCCGGCCGAGGCGACGCGGCACGGCGCTGCCGCCACGCCGCAACCCGACACCGCCGCGCACAGCGCGGCAATCAGTACCCATTTCATCGTGACAACTCCCTGGCCGGGCAGCGCAGCCGCCACGGCCATCGATACGGTTGCGGCGCCCTGCCCGCCTCAGCGGGCCGACACCGGGCGGACCGCCGCGGCAGCCTGCCGCGCACGCTCGCGCGCTTCGCCGACATCGGCGCCGGTCGCCACCGCCACGCCCATGCGGCGCTTGACGAAGCTTTCCGGCTTGCCGAACAGGCGCAGATCCACGCCCGGCACGGCCAGCGCCTCGGCCACGCCTTCGAAGGCGATGCCGGCCTCGTCGATGCCGCCGTAGATCACCGCCGACGCGGCCGGCGAAGACAGGGTCGGATCGACCGGCAGGCCGAGAATCGCGCGCGCATGCAGTTCGAACTCCGACTGGCGCTGCGAGGCCAGCGTGACGAGCCCCGTGTCGTGCGGACGCGGGCTGACTTCGGAGAACCAGACTTCGTCGCCGCGCACGAACAGTTCCACGCCGAACAGGCCGCGGCCGCCGAGCGCCGTCGTCACTTTGTGTGCGATTTCGCGCGAACGTTCCAGGGCCAGTGCGCTCATCGGCTGCGGCTGCCAGGATTCGACATAGTCGCCCGCCACCTGGACGTGGCCGACCGGGTCGCAGAAATAGGTGCGGGTCTCGCCGCTGGCCGGGTCGATCGCGCGCACCGTCAGCTGGGTGATCTCGTACTCGAAATCGACGAAGCCCTCGACGATCACGCGGCCGTGGTTCACGCGGCCGCCGGCCATCGCGTATTGCCAGGCGGGTTCGATGTCCGAATCCTGCTTGACGACCGACTGGCCCTTGCCCGACGACGACATCACCGGCTTCACGACGCACGGGAAGCCGATCGAGCCGATCGCCGCGCGGAATGCCTCGAGCGACTCGGCGAACGCGTAGCGCGAGGTCGGCAGGCCGAGCTCCTCGGCCGCGAGACGGCGGATGCCCTCGCGATTCATCGTCAACTGGGTGGCGCGCGCGGTGGGGATCACCTCGGCCACGCCGGCCGCCTCGATGGCCGCCAGCGCGTCGGTGGCGATCGCCTCGATCTCGGGCACGATCAGGTGCGGCTGCTCGGATTCGACCAGCGCGCGCAGCGCGGCCGCGTCGGTCATGTCGATCACGTGCGCGCGATGGGCGACCTGGTGCCCGGGCGCGTTCGCGTAGCGATCGACGGCAATGACTTCGACGCCGAGGCGCTGCAACGCGATGATGACTTCCTTGCCGAGTTCGCCGGCGCCCAGCAGCATGACGCGCGTGGCGGAAGGCGAAAGCGGCGTACCGAGCCGCTGACCGATCTGCATGAGATTTCCCGCTGAAATGATTGGGGTGAACGTGGGGCAACAACCGAGCCGCGATGTTAACACGCGCGCCCGCTGCAACCTGTCGCAGAACGTTTGCCGCCGCCGATGGTCGGCTCGCCTGCCGCGCGCCGACTGCGTTACTCTTACGCCTTTGCCAGCACCGCCATCAATACGAGGATCGAGGCCATGCATAACCATTCCACGGCCCGCCGCACGCCCTACCGCTTCATGAGGCCGCTGCGCGCGCCGCTGGCCGCGGCGGCGCTTGCCGCGCTGGCCGCCTGCGCGATGCCGACCCACCCCGATGCCGCCGCTCCCGCATCCGATCCGTTCAACCCGGCCGCGATCCAACTGGTCGACGACACGAGCTGGCAGCTCGCCAACTGGCGCAATGCGGACGGCTCGCAGCGCGACGTGCCGCAAGGCGATGCGGGCGGCCAGCCGATCCAGTTGACGCTGTCGACCGCCGACGGCGTGCGCCGCGCGTCGGGCTTCTCGGGCTGCAACCGCTATGGCGGCACCTATACCGTGAAGAACGGCCTGCTCGGCTTCGGGCCGCTGGCCGGCACGCGAAAAGCCTGCCCGGGTTCGGCCGGCGGCAAGCTCGAGCGCCCGTATCTCGACGCGCTCGCCCATATTTCCAAGGCCGGCCTGCAGATGCAGGCGCCGCAACAGCTGTACCTGGTGACCGACGACGGCGCGACGCTGACATTCGCGCGCCACGACACGAAGTAACGCTTTCGATGTGCGCGGCCGTCGCTCGATGCGCCGCGCGACAGCATCGCGCATCCGGCCCGCGCGCGGGGATCGGATGCCTTCACCGGCTTAACCCGACGGGCCGCGCGCAGCGCCCGTCCTCGAAATTCCACGTTTCCTGGTATGCATAGCGTCGTTTTCGGCTGGTTCGGCATCTCGGCCGTCTGGTTCGTCCCCCTGGTCTGGCGGCTCGTCAAGTCGATGCTGCCGGGCGGCGCCGGCACGGCCGGACGCGGCTCGATCCGCCTCTGGCTCGGCTTCGCGAGCGTGTTCGTCGCCAGTTGCACGCTCGCCACGGCGCTGCCGGGCGGCGACAGCGGCGACGCGTTCGGTCACGCGCTCGCGGCCGGCTTCGAGCGCGTGTTCGGCCATATCGGCACGCCGCTGGTGATGGTCGTGCTGTTCGTCGGCGGCCTGCCCTGGCTGCTCGGCGCCGACTGGCGCACTACCAACGACTGGCTCGACCGCTCGTTCGGCTTCCGGCTCGGCCGCGGCGGCAAGCGCGACGACGACGAGGCGCGCTCCGTCGCCGATCTGCCGCGCAGCGCGCTGCATCGCGACGAAGACGCGCTCGAATGGGACGACGACAGCTTCGCCTACATGGCGCCCGAACTGGGCGCGCGCATGAACGTGCGCGTCGACGCACGCGCCGATCTCTATTCGGTCGGCTGCGTGCTTTACGAACTGCTGGCGGGCGTGCCGCCGTTCGAGGCCGGCGACGCCAACACGCGCATCCATGCGCACGCCACGCGTCGCCCGCGCCCGCTGCCCGAGGTGGCCGGCGGCGTGCCGCGCCAGCTTTCGCGGGTCGTGCTGAAGCTGCTGGAGAAGGCCCCCGAGCAGCGCTACGCGAGTGCGGCCGGGCTGCTGGCCGATCTCGCGCGCTGCGAGGATCTGTATCGTCGCGACGGACGCATCGATCCGTTCGCGCTCGACACGCGCGCCGCCATGCAATCGCTGCGCGAGAACGCCCGGGTGGTGGGGCGCGAGCGCGAGGTCGAGGCGCTGGTGGCGTCGTACCGCGAGGTGGCGTCGCGCGGCCGGGCGCGCGTGGCGTGGGTGTCCGGCCCGTCGGGCATCGGCAAATCCACGCTGCTGGCCGAGGCGGTGGCGCGCATCCAGCGCGAGGGCGCGCTGCTGCTCGCGCGCGGCAAGAGCGAAGAGGGCCGGCGCGGCACGCCGTACGCCGTTCTGATCCAGGCGCTCGAACCGCTGCTGCAATACGTGCTGGCGAGCCCCGACGACGTGTTCGAGGCCTGGCGCCAGCGGATTCGCGAGGCGGCCGGCCCGGCGTCGCGCACGCTCGGCGAGTTCCTGCCGACGCTGGCCGCCGTGCTCGGCGCACAGCCGCCGCAGGCGGCCGACGCGGTGCAGCCCGCGTTCGAGCGCGAGCGCGTGCTGCAGGGCATGGCGCGCCTGATCGCCAGCTTCGCCACGGCCGAGCGGCCGCTGGTGCTGCTGCTCGACGATCTGCAATGGGCCGACACGGGCACGCTGCAGGTGCTGGAGCGCGTGCTGTTCCAGCACGGCGAAGCTGCGATCGCAATGATCGGCGCGTTTCGCGGCCACGAACTGGGCGACGGCCACGCGCTGCATGCGCTGCTGGCCGCCGAACGGCTCGCCGCCGTGACGATCGCGCTCGGGCCGCTCGACGGGCTCGCGCTGCACGAACTGGTGGCCGGCGCGCTCAACGGCGACGCCGCGGCGCTCGAACCGCTGGTGGCCGAGATCGACCGCAAGTCGGGCCGCAATCCGTTCTTCGCGCGCCACCTGCTGCGCGTGCTCGCCGACGACGGCCTGCTCGACTACGACCACGACGTGGCCACCTGGCGCTGGAACCTCGACCGCATCACGCGCCATCGCGGCCTGGACGACATGCCCGGCCTGCTCGCCCACACGCTCGAACAACTGCCCGCCGCCGCGCAACGGCTGTCGCGCCTGCTGGCCTGTCTTGGCGATCGCGCCGGCAGCGGCCTGCTGGCGGTGGCGGCCGGCATGGCGCCCGACGAAGTGGCGCGTGAGCTGCAAGCGGCGCTCGACGCCGGCAGCGTGCTGCGCGACGGCGACGACTACGTGTTCGGTCACGACAGCATGCGCGAATCGGCCTATGCGTCGATTCCCGAGGCCGAGCGCGCGCCGTTGCATCTGCGCATCGCGCGCCGGCTGCTCGATCATCCCGGCACGCAGACCGACCCGTTCGCGATGGCCGCGCAGCTCAATCTCGCGCGCGAGGCGGTGGACAGCGCGAGCGAGCGCGCCGCGTTCGCCGCGATCAATCTCGATGCGGGCTGCCGCGCCAAGGCGGCCACCGCGCACCATTCGGCGCTGGTGTATTTCCGCGCCGCGCTCGATTTTCTCGGCGAGCACGACGCCAGCGAAACGGGCCTGGCCGCGCGGCGGCTGTGCGGCGAGGCCGAGTTCATGACGGGCGCGCTCGAAGCGGCCGAGGCGCGGCTGGCCGCGCTCGAGCCGCTGGCCGGCGACGGCATCTTCGGCGCCGATCTGGCGCGCCTGCGTGCCGCGCTCTACACCACGCTCGGCCGCTACGATCTCGCGCTGGCCACGGGGTTGTCGTTCGCGCGCCGCGCCGGCATCGACGTGCCGCTGCATCCGGGCGAGCCCGACGTGCACGAGGAATACCTGCGCCTGCGCGGCTGGCTCGACGCGCACGGCGTGGACGGCCTGCGCGCGCTGCCGCTGGTGGACGATCCGCTGCGCCGCGCGATCATGGACATCTTCGCCGACCTGATCCCGCCCGCGCTGTTCACCGACGCGAACCTCGTCGACCTGATGGTGCTGCGGCTCGTGATGCTGTCGATCGAGTACGGCCACTCGGATGCGTCCGCCGACGTCTACACCTGCATGAACCAGATTTTCGGCGTGCGTTACGGCGATTACCGCTACACGCTCGATTTCGGCCGGCTCGCGCTGCATCTGGTCGACGATTGCGGGCTGTCGCGCTACCGCGCGCGCGTCTACATGGTGTTCGGCGTGTTCGTGGTGCCGTGGACGCTGCCGGCGCGCTCGGCGCGCGATTACGTGCGCCGCGCCTACGCGGTGGCGCTCGAATCGGGCGATCACACGTTCGCGAACTACTGCAATCCCAACGAAGCGACCGGGATGCTCTTCGCGGGCGAGTATCTCGACGAGATTCGCGAGACGGTGCAGCGCGGGCTGGTGCTCGCGCGCGATTCGAATTTCCAGCTCGTGATCAATGCGCTGCTGGCGCAGTCGGCGCTGCTCGCGCGCCTGCAGGACGATCCGCCCGCGCGCCGCGAACCGGCCGCGCCGGTTCCGGTGGAGGGCGCGCCGGCCACGCTGGTCGATGCGGCGTATTGGGTATACCGGCTGCAGGCGGCCGTGATGTTCGACGAACAGGACGAGTCGCTCGAAGCGCTGCGGCGCGCCGAAGCCTGCGCGCACGCCGGGCGCTCGTTCGCCGAGAGCGGCGATCTGGCCTATTACGGCGCGCTGGCGCTGCTCGGGCTGCCCGCGCGCAGCGCGGCGCAGGAGGCCGCGTTGCAGCGCCATCGCGCGCAGTTGATGCAATGGGCCGAGGCGTGCCCCGAGAATTTCGTGGCGCGCCGCGAGCTGGTGCAGGCCGAGGCGTTGCGCGCGAGCGAGAACGGAAGAGCGTCGTGGAGGGGAAGGGTGGTGGTGGGAGTGGAGAGCTGGTTGGTCCGGGTGTGACATGA
>NZ_JAAGPF010000008.1 GCF_017104645.1 Burkholderia sp. Ac-20379 | reverse complement strand
ATGCGCACCTGTGTGATGCTAGCTACTCAACGGTCTCACCGTTAGTAACACTCCCAGAGCTTGCGTCTGTATCCCTTTCTGCACATCGTTTCTAATACTTCGACCAAGACATCATCTCAGTTACGTTCATCTACATCGTTTCCTCATCGCTATCCTCTACTCACACGCTTCTCTCTCTTCTTTCTTTTTGTTGCTTTCTGTTACCTATCTGTTCCTCTTTTTTTTTTTTTTTTCATGATCC